>JAFXAV010000020.1 GCA_017516785.1 Oscillospiraceae bacterium | reverse complement strand
GCCTTCCCCTCTGGGGAAGGTGGCACGGCGTAAGCCGTGACGGAAGAGGGGTGCATGCAGTACATTTTTCTGAAACCTCTCCCGACCTCGCTATCGCTCGGCCACCCTCCCCAAAGGGGAGGGCATTGGCTCCACAAACTGTAATTTGTTCAATTCATATAACACCGGACTGGTCATTGTGTACAATTGTCCGCTCGGGGATGACACAAAACTCTCAACGGCTTCCAATTGAAAATTCGGGCAAAAATGGGTATGATATAGATGTAAAACTATAAAACCATTATGATTTATGGAGGCTGACTATGGACATTCAGCTTGCGAAAGATGAATACAGTCAGGCACTGAAACAGGGCCAGAAGGAATACCGGGAACTGGTTGCTCAGGGAAAGTCCCCCAATCCCGCTGTTCTGGATGAGATTCTGGAGGACCGGTCCTCCTACTCCACCGCGGAAATCGGTCTGGTGGAAATTCCTGCCCGGCGTATTGTGGGCACCAAGTCCGCGGGCCGTATTACGTCCTTTACCCCCACCTTCCGTCCCCTGATGAGCCTTGACAGTGAGTTTTCCATTAAGTGGATTCATCTGTGTGCCGCCCACCTGGGTGATGTGGGCATTCAGGAACCCATCGTCTGCTATGAATACCTGGGCAATTTCTATGTTCAGGAGGGCAACAAGCGGGTTTCCGTTCTGCGCCATTTCGGCGCGCCCCGGATTCCCGGCATTGTCACCCGGATTATCCCGCCCCGCAGCGAGGAACCCCGGATCAAGGCCTACTATGAATTCATGGAGTTCTACAAGACCTCCAAATTATATATTGTACAGTTCCGCCGCCCCGGCGACTACGCAAGGCTCCTCGCCGCAGTGGGCAAGGAGCCCGGCGAAGCCTGGACGGATGATGAACGCCGCACCTTCTCTTCCTATTTCCAGTACTTCAAGGATGCGTTCTATCCCCTTAATACCAAGCTGAAGGATCTGCTTCCTGAGGAAGCGCTGCTGCTGTGGCTCCAGGTGAATCCCTTCCGGGATCTGGGTAAACTGACGGCTTCCGAACTGAAAAAGTCCCTTCAGGCCCTGTGGCCCAATGTGGTGGCAGTTGCCCAGGATCCGGAGCCCAAGGTGGAAACCAAGCCCGTGGAGGAACCCAAGAGCAATATTCTTACCCGCATCATCACCGCCCCCGACCATGTGAATGTGGCCTTTATCCATCAGCTGGATACCACCACCAGCGCCTGGGTCATGGGCCATGAGAACGGCCGGAAGCATATTGAAGAGGTTTTCGGCGATAAGGTCACCTGCCGCAGCTATTTTGATGCCAACAGCACTGAGATCGTGGAGCAAAAGCTGGAGAAGGCAGTGGCGGAAGGCGCCCAGGTGGTGTTCACCACGGCACCTTTCATGATCCGTCCCGCCCTGAAAGCGGCGGTGAAGTATCCCAAGATTCGCTTCTATAATTGCTCTGTCAACCAGCCCTATTCCAGCATCCGCACCTACTACGGCCGGATTTTTGAGGCCAAGTTCATCACCGGCGCCATCGCCGGCGCTATGGTCCAGAATGACCGGATTGGCTATATCGCATCCTATCCCAATTTTGGCGTTCCCGCCTCTATCAATGCCTTCGCTCTGGGCGCCCAGATGACCAATCCCCGGGCTCAGATTGAGCTGCGCTGGTCCTGCTGCGCCGGTACGCCCCAGGCGGATTTCTTCCGGGACGGCATCCGGGTGGTTTCCAACCGGGATGTGCCAATCCAGAACAAGATGTATCTGGATTTCTGCAGCTACGGAACCTACCTGGTGGATGACATCGGCGGCCTGATTCCTCTGGGCTCTCCTGTGTGGGTCTGGGGTCAGTTCTATGAAATGGTGATCAAGCGGGTTCTCTCCGGCGCCAAAAAGGAAGAAAAACCCACCAGCGCCGTCAACTACTGGCTGGGTATTGACACCGGCGTCATCGACATTGAGCTTTCCGACCGGCTGCCTGCCGGTGTGCTGGCACTGGCGAAAATTCTTCGTCAGGGTCTGGCCGACGGCACGCTGGATCCCTTTGCCCGGAAAATCATCGCCCAGGACGGCGCCGTTAAAAATGACGGCACCAAGACCTTTACCCCCGATGAGCTGCTGAAAATGGACTGGCTCTGTGAAAACGTGGTGGGCAGCATTCCTGCTTTCGAGGAGATTCTCCCCATGTCCCAGACCATGGTCCGGGAACTGGGCCTTTACCGGGATCAGATTCCCGCGGTGAAGGAGAAGCAAGTATGAAAATTCTGGCCGTCTCCGATGAACCCTGCGCCGCCCTGTGGGATTACTATGTCCCCGGAAGGCTGAAAGGGTATGACCTGATCATTTCCTGCGGCGATCTGAAGGCCAGTTATCTGTCCTTTCTCGTTACAATGGCAAACCGCCCGGTGCTCTATGTGCCGGGCAACCACGATACTTCCTATTACCACGAACCTCCCGAAGGCTGCGACTGTATCGACGATCAGTTCGTGATCTATAACGGCGTCCGGATTCTTGGATTGGGCGGCTGCCGCAGATATCATGCTGGCCGCTACCAGTACACCGACCGGCAGATGCGCCGCCGGATCCGCCGCCTGGCATTCCAGCTCTGGCGGCATAAGGGTGTGGACATCGTGGTGACCCATGCCCCTCCTGCGGGCGTAGGTGATTCTGATGACCCGGCCCACTGGGGTTTTGAGGCCCTGCTGGAGCTCATCGACAAATATCATCCCCAATACCTGCTCCATGGCCATGTACATAAGACTTACGGCCACGATTTCGTCCGGGAGCGGGAATATCATGGCACCAAAGTCATCAACTGCTCTGAGCGCTACACCCTGGAGATTCCCGACCGGGAGGTTCCCCTGAAGCAGCTGAACCGGCTGATTTACAAGACCCGGCTGAAGCAGCCTGAGGATGACTGAAATATACAGAAAGAGGTGAACGGATGTTTACCGGCTTCTCCCCTGAAACGGTGGATTTCCTCTGGGGCATCCGCCTGAATAATAACCGGGAATGGTTCCTGGAAAACAAAAAGAATTATGTAAACTATCTCTATGAGCCGATGAAGGCCCTGGGCAAGGATCTCTTTCAGCCTTTTCTGGAGCGCAGCGGCGACATTCTGAAGGTCAGCCGCATCTACCGGGATGCCCGGCTTCATCATCCGCTGCCATATAAGGAGAGCCTCTGGATCTGCATCCGTCAGGATGTGGAGTGGTGGGGTGAAAATCCCTGTCTTTACTTCGAGATCAACCCCGAGGGCGTGGACTACGGCTTTTTCATCTGGCAGCCGAAGCCTGCCACCATGGAGATTTTCCGGCGCTACATCGCCGCAAAACCTGACGAATTCTTAAATATGATCAAAACTGTGGAGGAGGCCACCGGACAGGCAGTTTATGCCGAATGCTATAAACGGCCCAAACCCTGCGACAATCCGGATCTGCTGCCCTTCTTTGCCTGGAAGAGCAAAATAGGCTGCACCCGGCACGAAGATTTCAGCGAAGGCACCTTCGGTCCCCAGCTGGGGGAAAAGGTGGCGGAATTTTTCAATCAGCTGATGCCCCTCTACGATTATTTCAATAAATTCAAAGTTTAACTCGATTCTCGCACAAAGGAGATACTATTATTATGAAGAACACCATCTTTACCGGTATGGCAACTGCCATCGTTACCCCCATGACTGCCACCGGCATCGATTATGAAGCGCTGGGCCGCTTTATCGATTTCCAGATTGAAAACGGTATCAACGCCATCGTGGTTATGGGTACCACCGGCGAAAATGCCACCATCGAGCCCGAGGATCAGAAGGAAGTCATCCGCTACACCGTGGAAAAGGTCGCTAAGCGGGTTCCTGTCATCGCCGGTACCGGCACCAACAACACCGAGCATGTGTTGGCCAACACCCGGGCTGCCTGTGAGGTGGGCGCCGATGCTGTGCTGGTGGTGACTCCTTATTATAATAAGGCCACCCAGAACGGCCTGATCAAGCATTTCACCATGGTGGCTGACACTTCCACCGTGCCTGTGATTCTCTACAACGTTCCCGGCCGTACCGGCTGTGGCCTGCAGCCCAAGACCGTGGCAAAGCTGGCTGAGCATCCCAATATCGTTGGCCTGAAGGAAGCCACCGGCAACATGGCCCAGATGGTGGAGTTGATGCACCTCTGCGGCGACAAGATCGACATCTACTCCGGTGAAGACGCCCTGACCGTTCCCATGATGGCCATGGGCGCTGCCGGCACCATCAGCGTGCTGTCCAATGTGGTTCCCAAGGAATCCGTTGCCATGACCGATGCCTGCATCGCAAGCGACTACAAGACCGCCGCTGCCCTGCAGTGCCAGATGCTGCCCCTGATCAACGCCCTCTTCAGCGAGGTCAACCCCATTCCCGCCAAGGCTGCCGTGTCTGCCATGGGCTTCGGCGAAGAGAATCTGCGCCTGCCCCTGACTCCCATGGAGCCCCAGAACCGCGCCGTCCTCTTTGAGGAAATGAGAAAGCTGGGTGTTAACGTATGAGAGCCATCCTCTGGGGCGCCAACGGCGCCATGGGCAAGCTGATTGATACTTCTCTCGGCTGCGAGGTTGTGGGCAGAGTCAGCATCGACGGCGAAAACAACGTCCCCAAGACCGCCGCCGAGCTGGGTAAGGTGGAAGCCGATGTGGTCATCGACTTTTCCCATCACACCGCTGCGGCGGAAGTCTTGAACTACGCCAAGGAAATCGGCGCTGCCGCTGTCATTGGCACCACCGGCCACACCGCGGAAGAAAAGGAACTGATTTATGCAGCCGCGAAGGAAATTCCTGTGTTCTACTCCGGCAACATGAGCCTGGGCATCGCGGTGCTCTGCCGCCTTTCCAAGGAAGCAGCAAAGTTCTTCCCCGATGCGGACATCGAAATTGTAGAAATCCATCATAACCGGAAGGTGGATGCCCCCAGCGGCACCGCCCTGATGCTCTTCAATGCCATCAAGGAAGTCCGGCCGGAGGCAACTGCCAACTGCGGCCGGGCCGGTGAAGGCAAGCGCACCAAGGAGGAAATCGGTATTTCCGCCCTGCGCATGGGCACCGTGGTGGGCGTTCACGAAGTTCACATCCACACCGGTACCCAGCACCTTACACTGAAGCATGAGGCGGTTACCCGTGCCATGCTGGCTGACGGTGCCGTGGATGCCGCCCGATTCATGGTTGGTAAGGGTGTTGGCTTCTATAATATGGAAAACATGCTCGGATAAGGAGTGTTTCCTATGAAAGTATGGTATATGAACGGCGCGGGCAATGACTTTATGGTCATCGATGCCCGGGGCGGGGAATATGATTTTGAAGCCCTGTCCCTTGAGTTATGTAAACTGACCGGCGCTGACGGCTTCATGGCCGTGGACAATTCCAACAAGGCGGATTTTAAGCTCCATTTCTACAATTCCGATGGCTCCCGGGGCGAAATGTGCGGCAACGGCGCCCGGTGCATCTGCCGCTTTGCCTACGATAACGGCATCGCCGGGGAGAATATGGTGGTGGAGACCGATGCGGGTTTGGTTCCCGGATGGCGGCTCAGCGAAAGCCAGTTTAAGGTGAAGCTGAACAATCCCAGCATTCTGGATCTACACCGCAAGGGCGATGTGGCCTATGCGGAACTGGGTGATCCCGGCGTTCCCCATGCCGTGAAGGAAATTCCCGGTCTCAGCTATGATAAAAAGGCCGACTATTTTGAACTGGGCAAGTCTTTGCGCTATGACCCCGCCTTCCCCAAAGGTGCCAACGTCAATTTCTACACCTGGACCGGCGAGAATCAGGTGCGGATCCTGACCTATGAGCGGGGTGTGGAAGATTATACCCTGGCCTGCGGTACCGGCACCGGCTCCACCGCCTGCGTCCTGTGGGCAGAAGGCAAGCTCCCTGCCGGCAGGCTGATGGCTCAGAATCCCGGTGGCATGCTGGAAGTGACCATCGAAGGCGAGAACGGTGCGATCAGCACCATCCTGCTGGAAGGCCCCACGGAAGTGGTCGAAATCTACGAGATCTGAATAAAACCCGGACGGTCTGCCGTCCGGGTTTTTCCTTATTATAATGGTAGGCTTACTGGGCGGCGCGGAGGGCCAGGATGCCGGGAGCGGCATCACCCAGACAGGAAATCTGATAGAAAACTTGCGCGGCTTCCCCGCGGGAAAGTGTTTCGCCGTGGGAGAGGGAAATGCCATTGCTTTCAAGAATTTCGAGAGCGCCCGCTGCCCAGGCAGGGGCGGCAGCTTCTGCCTCCACGATGACAGGCGCAGCATCATTGGCGTGTTTCAGATCCAGGGCGTTCTGCAGCATCACGGCAGCTTCAGCGCCGGTGATGGGATCATCAAAGCGGAAAGTGTCCGCATCGGGCCAGCCGGCAGTAAGACCGCTGCGCATGGCGGCGGCAAGGTAAGGCTTCAGCCAGTCCGGGGATTCATCGGTAAAACCGGTGAAAACCGCATCCTCTTCCAGAGGAATTTCCAGAGCGCCAACCAGCATGGTCAGGAATTCCCCTCTCGTCACATCCTTTTCCGGCTGGAAGCAGCTGTTGCCGCTGATGGACTCACTGACGAAAATGCCGGTGTTCTTCATCCATTCGGCGGCAAAGCGGCAGCTTTTCCCGGCGGTGTCGGCATACTGTTTGGCATCTTCAGGCTTCATGATGGTGATGGTTACGGTTGCTTCCCGGCTGACGTTGCCCGCGGGGTCAGTTGCCGTATAGGTGAAGGAGTCCACGCCTACCTTATTCTTTTTGGGGGTGTAGTGGAAGCTGCCGTCCTCCCGGATTACCACATCGCCCCGCTTCGGCTGACGGGTGACCGTGAAGGTCAGGGTCTCACCTTCAGGGTCCTTGGCTTTCAGCATGGCTTCGTTGGGAAGGTTTTTGTAGGTTTCAATGGCGGAGTCCTCTGCCACGGGGGCCTGGTCCTGTTTGCCAATGACCTGAATGGCCATGGTGGCGGCAGTTTCCACCCGGTCTTCAAAAATGGGCAGATAGGTGAGAGTCGCTTCCTGATCTGCTTCCGTGCGAAGGGGATGGAAAGTCATCTGGGTCAGCTGCTGAGCGGTGAGGATGTCACCCCGCTGCACCACCCGGGTACCCAGCATCACGGTGCCGGATGCGGCATCGGGAAGACCGGTGATGCAGATGCCGGCGAGGTTTTCGTCCTCAGAGAAATCTGCGGAAGAGAAGCAGTACGCGGCGTCGCATTCCACTTCTGCTGCCGCCGCGGGAAGGGCCAGTGCAGCCAGACAGCAGACTGCCGCCAGCAAAGAGAGAATTCGTGTGCGAATCATAAAATACCTCCTGAATTTGTTCTGCGGAGGTATTGTTTGCCAGGGGCGGGAAATTTATTCAGGAATTTGATTTTGCCCCGGGGATGTGCTACCATAGGGAAGACAGATGGAGAAATTGCAGTTTATCGAGGTGTTCGGTGGCGAAGCCACCCTTGGCCCCCTCTTTGAGGGGGCTGGCAAAAATCTCTGATTTTTGACTGGGGGAGTGTCGTAAAGTCGATAGGACACTCCCTCCGTCAGCCCTTCGGGCTGC
>JAFXAV010000019.1 GCA_017516785.1 Oscillospiraceae bacterium | reverse complement strand
GAAGACCAGAACGCGGCGGGTCTTACCGGTACCGTTGGGCAGAACAACTGCGCCACGGACCTGCTGGTCAGCGTGACGGGAGTCAACGCCCAACTTGATGTGCAGCTCGACGGTCTCGTCGAACTTAGCGGAAGCGCCCTTCACAACCAGGTCCAGGGCTTCTGCGGGATCATACTGAACGGAGCGGTCAACCAGCTTGGCGCTCTCCTGATACTTTTTACCTCTAAACAATTTAGTTATCCTCCTAATATAGTGGTGATGCGGAATAATCCTCCCACATTTCCGGGCAGTTCCCGGAGAAACAAATCAATTAGTCAACAACAGTGACGCCCATGGAGCGGCAGGTACCGGCGACCTGGGACTCAGCAGCCTCCAGAGTGGGGCAGTTCAGGTCGGGCATCTTGGTCTTAGCAATTTCAGCGACCTGTGCCTTGGTGATGGTGCCAACCTTGGTCTTGTTGGGAACACCGGAACCGCTCTCCAGACCGATTGCCTTCATGATCAGCAGGGGGGTCGGAGGAGTCTTGGTGATGAAGGTGAAGCTGCGGTCTGCATAGACAGTGATGACTACGGGAATCTTGTAGCCTTCCATGTCCTTGGTGCGTGCGTTGAATTCCTTGATGAAAGCAGCGATGTTAACGCCGTGCTGACCCAGAGCGGGACCAACAGGGGGGCTAGCGGTAGCCTTAGCGGCGTTGATCTGCAGTTTGATAATACCAGTGACTTTCTGTGCCATTATAAGCACCTCCAAAATAAAATGTGGTGATATGCGCCAGTTTTGCGCATGTTTTGCGGGGTTTCTAACCCCTCCCACGTTCCGATAGAGCGAATCTCTATCCGATGCGTTTACTGGGAGATGACCTCAACCTGATCGAGCTCGAACTCGACGGGGGTCTCGCGGCCGAACATGGAAACAACCACGCTGACCGTGTTCTTGTCGATCTCAATGTTCTCAACCGTGCCGGTGAAGGTGGACAGGGGGCCGTCGAGGATCCGGACGATATCGCCAACTGCGTAGTTGATGATGATTTCCTTCTTCTCAACACCCATTGCGTAGACTTCATCTTCGGTCAGGGGGATGGGATCGTTGCTGGAAGTACCCACGAAGCCGGTCACTCCGCGGATATTCTTGATGACATGCCATGTGTCATCGCTGTAAATCATTTTCACCAGCACATAACCGGGGAAAACCTTGCGGTCGTAGGTCTTGCTTACACCGGTCTCAGAGATCTCGGTGACGGTCTCCAGAGGAATGGAGATGGCCAGGATCTGATCCTGCAGCTGACGGGACTCAACGGTCTTCTCGATGGTGGCCTTGACGGTGTTTTCGTAACCGGAGTAGGTATGCACTACATACCATCTTGCAGTTTCTGCCATAGCTCTTTACCTTAGTTGAACAGGCCGATCAGGGCATTGATGCCGATCTGAGCCACGAAGTCGAACAGCCAGATGAAGATGCCGACGCAGACGACGCAGGCAACGACGATCAGGGTGTTCTTCAGAACCTGCTGAGGAGTGGGCCATACAACCTTCTTCAGCTCACTGCGGAGCTCACGGAAGTACTTGCAGGTCTTGCCCCAGGTTCTCTTGAACCAGTTTTCCTTTTTGACTTCAGCCATTTTAGTGGGGCCTCCTTACTTGGTCTCGTTGTGAGTAGTGTGCTTTCTGCAGAATCTGCAGTACTTCTTCATTTCGAGACGGTCGGGGTCATTCTTCTTGTTCTTCATGGTGTTGTAGTTTCTCTGCTTGCACTCAGAGCATCTCAAAGTGACTTTAACGCGCATAACGGCACCTCCTTAAAAAATTGCCTCCCTGTATCACCCCGTCCAGTAAAAAATTTAGTCAGCGGCCAACTACATCGCCGCTACCGGGGCTGAAAAAATGGGCATAAAAATAAACCCTTTTTTTCACAGGTGAAATCATTCTATCATGGGGGTGTTCTGTTGTCAATAACTTTTTTCTAAAAAATTTTACAAACTCATAACTTTTTTGCAGGGTATGAAAATTTGTTCGGAAGAGGGGAATCCTCTTTATTTTCAACAGGTTTTGGTGTACAATGGTGAAAACAAAAGAAAGGCGGAAAGCGCAAATGAAGAAGATTATGAGCATTGATTACGGCGATGCCAGAACCGGCGTTGCCATCTCCGATCTGCTGTGCAGCATCGTGGGTTCCACATGCGTGGTGCCCAGCCGGAATACGGAAAAAGCCATTGCCGATATCGTCAGACTGGCGAAGGATAATATGGTAGGGGAGATCGTTGTTGGACTGCCCAGGAATATGGACGGCACCGAGGGCACCAGAGCGGAGCTGTGCCGGGAGTTTGCCGACAAGCTGAAAGAAGCCACCGGCCTGCCGGTTACCATGTGGGATGAGCGCCGCACCACTGTGGAGGCTCACAATATCCTTTCCGAACACAACTACCACGGCAAGAAGCGGAAGAATACCGTTGATGCTGTGGCAGCATCCCTGATCCTGGAGGGCTATCTGAGCTTCAGAAAGCGGTAATGATCGTGAAAAAATGCCATGGAATCTGCTGATTCCATGGCTACTTTTTTTTATAGAACAGTTCTCTCAGTCCTGCTGCCAGCAGAACGATCCCAAAGCCTTTTTTGAGGATTTCCACATCCAGAATTGTGGAGATCCAGGAAAAGATCCCGGCTGCGATACAGCCTGCGATGATGGCAGGGAGGATGGGGTGAAGGTTCAGCTTTCCCTGCTTCATCCGGAAAATGCAGGCGATGACCGCTGAGGGGATAAAGAAAAGCAGATTAATGCTACGGGCGGTGAATGGGTCGGTGTTCAGCACCATGGTCAGCCAGAGAATCAGAAGGCTTCCCCCGCCGATGCCAAGGCCGGTGAGAAATCCCAGGGCTGTGCCGACCAGCAGCATCACAGGAATGGACTCTACCATAGATAGCGGATCCCTCCCCATACAATTAAAATACCCAGCCCGCGGTGAAGCCACACCGTGGGGATCTTTTTGCCGAAAATGCCCGCCAGGATTCCTCCTGCTGCGCTTCCGAAAAGCCAGGGGAGGGAATTTGCCCAGGCAACGGTTCCAGTGATGGTGGTGGCTGTCAGGGATACGATGCAGATGGGAAGAATAATGGCAAGGGACGATCCAAAGATCTCATCCTCTTCCAAATTTGTCAACAGGGATAGCAGAGGAACCAGCACCATGCCGCCTCCGGCACCGAACAGGCCGTTTACGACTCCTGCGCCGAGACCTGCCAGTGCCGCACCCCAAATTGGTTTCTTTTTCATATAAAAAACGCCTCCTATGGAAATTTTCTCCACAGGAGGCTGTTTTATTCATTTGATTACTGTGCGTTCAGAATCAGGTCGGTGGTGACATAGCTGGTGTCCTTGACTTCGGCGGTGGTTGCTTCAATCAGGGCGGTGTACCACTCTTCCAGGTCGGCGCTGATCAGATCGTTCTTGATCAGATGGTCGCGGTAAGTGGTCTCGCTGTCGCCGGAGTAGAAGATGATGTGGTAGCCGTACTCGGTTTCAACAATCTCGTAGTCGCCGACTTCGCGCTCTTCTGCGAAGCACCAGTCATTGAAGTTGGTGACCATCTGGCCAGGGTAGACATCGGTGTACAGGCCGCCGGTGGTGCCGTCGCCGTCGTCAGACTTCTCGTTTGCCAGAGCAGCGAAGGAGTCTTCGGTAGCTTCGCCTGCTTCCCACTCAGCCAGCAGAGCCTTAGCCTCTTCCAGAGCAGCTGCCTTTTCCTCATCGGTGTAGTCATTCATACCGGTGGTGGAGTTGTAGGTACCGCCTTCGAAGGCAACCAGGATGTGACGGACATTGGCCAGTGCGAAGGTGTTGTCGTTGGAGCCGACGTAGTAGACAATGTAGTAGCCGTTGACATTGGTGGTCTCGGTGCCGTCATCATTGGTGGAAGTGGAGGTGCTTGCCACATAGTGAGTGTCGCCTTCCACGCGGGTATCATCAGTCACCCAGTCGGCATACAAAGAGCTGACACCGGAGTAGATGTTGTCCACATAAGAAGAGCTGGAAGCATTTTCAACATCGGCATTGACGCTCAGTGCAGCGATAGCTGCATCGAACTCATCAATGCTTGCGTACTCGCCGGAAGCCAGTTCCTTGGCGACTTCCTCGGCAGCGGCTGCGGCAGCGGCCTTCTCTTCAGCGGAGTAGGTGACAGTGCCGTCCTCGGCAGTGGTGCCGCCCTCCTGGAACTTGGAGGTGGACAGGTAGTAGTAATTGTAGGAGTAGGCGGAGTACTTGCTGAAGTTCTCGGCTTCTGCAGCGCGCAGCTCAGCATCGGTGTACTCCAGAGCTTCGGCGTAGGCTGCGTAGTAAGAGTCAGCCAGAGCGGTCATATTGAAGTAAGCTTCCAGAGTCTCTTCGGTAGCGCCGGGGCCGTACATGGCCTTGATGTAGGACTCGGTGTCGGCATAGCCGTACTGCATGGCGCCGACCATCATGTAGGACATGGCGTTGTTGACCTGATTCTGCTCTTCTGCGGTCAGGGTGTGGCCTGCATCCTTGGCAGCGTCGATCAGGGCATAGGTGGTCTTGGCGTTTTCAGCGGCAGTGTTCATGAAATCGTCAGACCAGGTGGTAGTCTTTTCTTCATCAATATACTGCTCGTCCAGGGGCTTGGTGGTGTCCAGGCCGAACATGGTTGCGTAAGAGCCGTACTGGCTGAAAAACTGGTTGACGGCGTCGATGAAGAAGTAGTTCATTTCGACGTTGTTGATTTCATGGCCGTTGACAGTCATAGCGATGGTGTTGCGCTCACGGATGCCGCTGTTTGCGATGCCGCGGGTGATGCCGGTGTAGGCAGCGATGACAATGGCCAGGGCGACCACGATCACAAAGGCTGCGGTCATGATTTTCAGTTTCTTTGCTTCCTTCTGCTCAGCCAGCTGCTTTTCAGTCAGCTTTTCGGCGTTCTCAGCAGCGCGGAGCTTTTTCTTGCTGGATGCACTCATGGTTAATCAGTTCCTCTCATTTGTACAATTGGGATATATCTTGCAATCGGTCAGATTGCGGATAGACCGAGCTATTATAACCCATTTGACCTGCGGTTGCAAGTGTCAAATGGCCGGTAATGGGGAGAATCCAAAAAAATTTACAACTTTTGTGAGAAATTACCCTCAAAAAAGCAAAAAAACATGGGGAGCCGAAACCCCCCATGCCTCAACCCCGCTTTGGCCGTGATGCATCGATTGTGACCTGCACGATAACGGCAGGTGGGATGCCGCTCCAGACCTTTACTGCTCCCAACATCCACCATACGTCTGAGCGTAGGCGGGAGGTCTGCAACCCGGAAAGGAAATCTAACGTCCCTATGATAAAATGTGGGTCCAAATAGACACACCACGCACCAAGCAGGCAATCAGGTAAATTTATTCGTCCTCTTCGTCTTCTGCGTAAAGTTCTTCCATGATCAGATCGTAAACACTCTGAAGCTCTTCTTCGTCTTCGATGGCGCACAGAATGGGTTCGCCGTCTTCTTCAATGCTCTTGAGGATGCTGACTTCCAGATCTTCGTCCCCGTCATCGCTGCCGGCGGGAATCACGGCAAGATAGGTAGCGCCGTTGTATTCCAGAGTGCTGAGCACTTCCAGCTCGTACTCGGTGCCGTCCTCGTCAACGATGGTCATAAAATCAGAACCGAAATTGTTATCCATGCTGTACCTCCGCTGATCACTTTTTATAGCTACATTTTACTGTCTTTCCTCTGTAAAATCAAGAGGTAATATTGCACTATATTTGGGCGGGGGGATTAGGAGAGGTAATCTTCCAGAAGACGGTTCAGTTCCTCTTCATTATATATATGGATTCCGTCTTTGAGAGATTGCTGGTCGGCAGGGGGGAGCAGTTCCGCCCGGTAAGGGAAAACCTCCGGAGGTTTTCCGGAACCCATTTTCCACAGGGCGATGTTCCCGTCCTTGATTCCCAGCAGAAATCCCAGAAACAGAATTGCTGAAATGTATGCTTCTCTTTTGATTTTTACCGCCTCCTTCGGAAGTAGTATCTCTCTAATTTTAATCTTTATTAATAATTTAGGTCTTTCGTTTTCATTTTGGGTATGCTATAATTGTATGAACCAGTGCTATGCTTACAGCACGGTTTACTCACGGTTACTTTTTACCATACCGGCCTTTCGGCCGATGTCATGGAGGTTTCATAATGGATAATTTCTTTAAACGGAGAAGAAACAGACAGCGGCAGGAGTGGAATCCCCACTGGTCTGTCAAAGTGCTGTACGGTTTGTGGAAAGCGCTGACGGGCACGGTAAAGATCGCCCTGGGCGCTGTTGCCACGGTGCTGCTGATTTTGATTGTCTGCGGATTTGTGTTCGTGGGTATTCTGGGCGGCTATCTGAACGATGACGTCCTGCCCATCGCTCAGTACGATCCCGAGAACAGCTCCCTGGATCAGACTTCCTTTGTATACTATGTGGACTCCTGGGGCAATATTCAGCAGCTGCAGGAGATTCATACCACCACCAACCGCCAGTGGGCATCCCTGGAAGAGATCCCCGAGGATCTGATCCATGCCACTGTTGCCATTGAGGACAAGCGCTTCTATGAGCATCAGGGTGTTGACTGGATCACTACTGTGAAGGCATGCGCCAACATGTTCTTCGGCGGAGACGATCAGTTCGGCGGCTCTACTATTACCCAGCAGCTGCTGAAGAACCTGACCGGTGAAAACAGCGTCACGGTTCAGCGAAAGGTTATGGAGATCTTCCGCGCCCAGCTGTTTGAAAAGATTTACGACAAAGACTATATCATGGAGTATTACCTCAACACCATCTACCTGGGCAGAAACTGCTACGGTGTCAAGAGTGCTGCTGAGGAATACTTCGGAAAACCCCTTCAGGCTCTGACCACCGCCGAGTGCGCCAGCCTGATCAGCATTACCAACAATCCCTCCATCTTCAATCCCTATTCCGAAAGTGTCTACAAGTACGAGGGCAAGGAGAGAAACGGCGCAGAACGTAACCGGGTCCGCCAGGAAAACACCCTCTGGACCATGAAGGAACAGGGCTGGCTGACCCAGGAAGAATATGATGCTGCCCTGGCTCAGGAGATGGTTTTCAAGAGCGGCGTTTCCGCTGACTATATTTGGCTGTACTGCGAGAATGAAGAATGCGGTTACGGCGGCTACACCAAACGGTTCCGCCAGGAAAACGGCAACTTCTGCCCCGAGTGCGGCACCCATGTCACGGTCATCAACGACTCCTCCCAGGAGGTTTATTCCTACTACGTTGATACGGTTATCGAAGACGTGGCCCGGGACCTGGCTGCCCTGGACGGCATCGACTGGAACACCGTCAACAAGGAGACCAGAGAAAACTATATGCTGAAGATTCAGCTGGGCGGCTATCACATTTACTCCACTCTGGATATGAAGATTCAGCGGGAAGTGGACAAGATCTACACGGATCTTTCCCAGATTCCCACCACCAAGAGCAACCAGCAGCTGCAGTCCGGCATGGTGATCATCAATAATGAGACCGGCGATATCGTGGCCATGGCTGGCGGTGTAGGCAAGAAGACCGTCCATGACGCCTTCAACCGCGCCACCGATTCCAAGCTCCAGACTGGCTCTGCCATGAAGCCCATTGCTGTCTACGCTCCCGCTTTTGAAGTGGGTGAAATCAGCCCTGTGACGGTGATCACGGACCTTCCTGTTACCTATAAGGGCGGCGCTTTCCCCAGAAATGACAACAGAAAGTATTCCTTCTCCCGCACGGTCTACAGCGGTATTGTCAACTCCGTTAACGCCGTTTCCGTCCGCACTCTGCGGATGATCGGCTATGACTACAGCTTCATGTTTGCCAAGGAGAAGTTTGGTCTGTCCACCTTGACCGATCACTATGAAACTTCCTCCGGCAAGATTCTCAATGACCTGGGCGACTCCCCCCTGGGTATGGGCGCGCTGACTGTGGGTGCAACCATCCGGGATATGGCAGCTGCCTATGCAACTTTTGCCAACGACGGTGTCTACCGCGAAGCCAGAACCTATACCAAAGTATATGATTCCAACGGCAATCTGGTGCTGGATAACACCCAGGATTCCCGCCAGATCCTCAGCGAAAAGACCGTCACCTATATGAACTACTGCCTCCAGGCAGCAGTCAACAGCGGCACCGGCACTCCGGCCAAGATCTCCGGCCAGAATGTGGCAGGCAAGACCGGTTCCACCAACAGCAACTACGACCGCTGGTTCTGCGGTTACACTGGTTATTATACCGCAGCGGTCTGGTGCGGCTATGACCATCCGGAGGCCATCAAGCTCACCGGAAACACCAAGAACCCCGCAGCAAGACTCTTCAGCGCTGTCATGACCCCCATTCACAAGGGTCTGGAAAAGGTAAGCCTGTACTCCACCTCTGATATGCGCAACTACAGCGTCTGTTTGGACACCGGCAAGACTCCCAATGATGCATGTGAAAAGGATCTGCGTTACTACCTCTTCGGCAGTGATTTCGACCGTGTCCAGTCTGCCTACGCCTTCAAGGGCGACGGCCCTTCCGGCCAGTGTAATGCCCATGTGTTGGTGGATTACTGTGTTACTGGCGGCGGTGTCGCAACGGAGTACTGCTTCAAGTTCCCCGATGTGGAGATTGCATCCCGGGCGCTGCTCAGAATGAGCAAGTCCGATGTGGAGGAACTGAAGCAGGCAGCCAAGAGCGGCCTGTGGCCCGGCTTTACCGATGACCGTTACGTCTACTATACCGACGGCGACTGGCATGGTTTCGACGGCAATGCCAACAAGGGTGAAAAGGCGCCCTATATCGTCTGCCCCGAACACAACAAGAAGTCCTGGGAAGCCTATCAGAAGGCCGAGCAGGAAAAGCTGGAACAGGAACAGGCTACCCAGCCTACGGATCCTGTGGTTCCGGCTCCTTGATTTTTGAGAGATAAAGGAGAAAGCCAATGATTTGGATTTCTGATCAATGGAAAGATTACGAAGTTCTGGACACCTCCAACGGCGAGCGTCTGGAACGCTGGGGTAAGTACCTGCTGGTTCGCCCCGATCCCCAGGTTATCTGGAATACCCCCCACACGGCCCCTGAATGGAAGAAGTATGATGCCCGTTATGTCCGCTCCAATACCGGCGGCGGACATTGGACGGACCACAAGCTGCCTGACCGCTGGCAGATCCGTTACCGGGATTATCTGACCTTCAATGTCAAGCCTATGAACTTCAAGCACACCGGCGTGTTCCCCGAACAGGCCGCAAACTGGGATTTCATTCGTGAAACCTGCGCCGAGGCTTCCGCCAAGCGCCCCGTCCGTGTGCTGAACCTGTTTGCCTATTCCGGCGGCGCCACTCTGGCAGCCGCTGCAGGCGGCGCTGAGGTCTGGCATGTGGATGCTGCCAAGAACATGGTCGCCTGGGCCAAGGAGAATGCACAGGCTTCCGGTCTTGCCGACCGTCCCATCCACTGGATTGTGGACGACTGCGCCAAGTTTATCCAGCGCGAAATCCGCCGAGGCCGCCGCTATGACGGCATCATCATGGATCCTCCCAGCTATGGCCGGGGACCCAGCGGCGAAATCTGGAAGATGGAAACCAGCTTCTATCCCTTCCTGCTGGAAGTTGCGAAAATCCTCTCCGATGATCCTCTGTTTGTGATCATCAATTCTTACACCACCGGCCTGGCTCCCTCTGCCGTGGGCTATGCCTCCGATGTGGTCTTCGGCGCCGGTCACGGCGGCCACACCACCGTGGGCGAACTGGGTCTGCCGGTGAAATCTTCCGGTCTGATGCTGCCCTGCGGCTCCACCGGCCGCTGGACTCCTTAACATTTTGGAGGAACGAACATTGAGTGAAATGATTCGTGTGGAACATCTGGCGTATACTTATCCGGGCGTGGACGACACGCCCGGCGTCGCCGTTTTTGAAGATATGAACCTAAATGTGGAAGCGGGCAGTTTTGTTGCCATCTTGGGCAGCAACGGCTGCGGCAAATCCACCCTTGCAAAGCATTTCAATTCCATTCTTCTGCCCAGCGGCGGCAAGGTTTATGTCTGCGGCATCGATACTGCTGATGAAAACAAGCTGATGGCCGTCCGCCGCAATGTGGGTATGGTTTTCCAGAACCCCGACAACCAGATTGTTGCCAATGTGGTGGAAGAGGATGTTGCCTTCGGCCCCGAAAACTTAGGCATCGTCAGTGCGGAAATCCGCCGCCGGGTGGACAACGCCCTGAAGCAGGTGGGCATGACCAAATTTGCAAAACACGCCCCCCATCTGCTCTCCGGCGGCCAGAAGCAGCGCATCGCCATTGCGGGTGTCATTGCTATGGAGCCGAAGTGTATCGTACTGGACGAACCCACTGCCATGCTGGATCCCAGAGGACGCCGGGAAGTCATGGAGACCATCACCAGACTGAACCGGGAAAAGGGAATCACCGTGGTTCTGATTACCCATCACATGGACGAAGCCGCTCAGGCTCAGCGTGTGGTGGTGATGCACAAGGGCAAGGTGGCCGCTGACGGTACACCGAAGGAGGTTTTCTCCCAGGTGGAGCTGCTTCATGAGCTGGGCCTCGCTGCTCCTGAATCTGTGGAGCTCTGCTGGGAGCTCAATAAGCTGGGCTTTCGTTTGCCCCTGGACAAACTGAACGAGACTGAATGCGCGCAGGCACTTTACGATTTTGTATCGGCCTGACCCGTGGAGGTATGTAAATGGAACCTATTTTACAGGTTCAGAACCTGAATTATATATACAGCATCGGAACGCCCTTCCAGCATCAGGCGCTGGAGGATGTTTCCTTTTCCGTAAACAGAGGTGAATTTATCGGCATCATCGGTCACACCGGTTCCGGCAAATCCACCCTGATGCAGCAGCTGAACGGTCTGCTGAAGCCTACTTCTGGAAAAATTCTGCTGGATGGCAAGGACATCTGGTCCGACAAGAAGCTGACCCGTCAGGCAAGATTCCGGGTGGGTCTGGTGTTCCAGTACCCGGAATACCAGCTTTTCGAGGAAACCGTTTATAAGGATATCGCTTTCGGCCCCAAGAACATGGGTCTGAAGGCCGATGAAATCGACCGTCGTGTCCGGGAAGCTGCCAAAGTGGTCGGCCTCACCGAGCAGCAGCTGCAGGTGTCTCCGTTTGATCTATCCGGCGGACAGAAGCGCCGTGTGGCCATTGCAGGCGTCATCGCCATGGAGCCGGAAGTGCTGATTCTGGACGAACCCACCGCAGGTCTCGATCCTGCGGGCAGGGAGGAGATCCTCAAAAATATCGAAGATTACCGCTGCAGCCGCAACGCCACCATCATGATGGTCAGCCACTCCATGGATGATGTGGCCCGCCTGACCGACCGGCTGTTGGTGATGAACGGCTCCCACCTTGCCATGGACGGCACTCCCGCCGAGGTTTTTGCCCGGGCGGAGGAATTGTTGGAAATGGGCCTGAATATCCCGGAAGTCACCAGAGTTTTCCTGGAACTGAAAAAACTGGGCCTGCCTGTAGAGCCGGTGTATACCATCGACCAGGCAGTAAATGTTTTGACCAAGCTGAAAGGGGGTAAGTGACTTGCTGAAAGACATTACCCTGGGTCAGTATTTCCCGGGCAATTCCGTGATCCATCACTTAGATCCCAGAACCAAGCTCATCATGCTGGTGGTATATATTGTCGCGCTGTTTCTTGCCACCAGCTGGGTATCCTATGCCCTGATGGCAGCATTTCTGCTGATCGTCATCAAGATTTCTACCATTCCGCCCAAGGCCATTGTCAAGGGCATGAAGCCTCTGGTGCTGATCCTGGTCTTTACTGGTGTGTTGAATATTTTCTTCACTGCGGGTGAAGGCGAACCTCTGGTGGATTTCTGGATCTTTACCATCTATGCCGAGGGCATCGAGCGTGCCTTCTTCATGGTGATCCGCATCCTGATGTTGATTGCCGGAACCTTCCTGCTGACCTACACCACCTCTCCCATCAGCCTGACCGATGGCTTGGAGAGCCTGATGGGTCCTCTGAAGAAGGTGGGCGTGCCTGTCCATGAGCTTTCCATGATGATGTGCATTGCTCTGCGGTTTATCCCCACCCTTATTGAAGAGACTGATAAGATCATGTGCGCCCAGAAGGCAAGAGGCGCGGACTTCGAGTCCGGCAGCCTGATGGACAAGGCAAGGGCCCTGATTCCTATTCTGGTGCCCCTGTTTATCAGCGCTTTCCGCCGTGCCGACGAGTTAGCTACCGCCATGGAGTGCCGCTGCTACCAGGGCGGCGAGGGCAGAACCAAGATGAAGCTGCTGCGTTACCGCCGCTGGGACTTTCAGACCTTCGGTGTGGGAATTCTCCTGATTGCGGCAGTATGCGTGCTGCGCTCCTTCGGTCTGTGAGGTAGATTATGCGTAATATTGCCATTTTCTTAAGCTATCTCGGCACCGATTACCACGGCTGGCAGATGCAGAAGAATCTTCCCACTGTCCAGGAAACCATGGAAAAGGCCATAGAGATGATTGTCCATCATCCCGTCCATGTCACCGGCTGCGGCCGTACCGACGCGGGCGTCCATGCAAAATGCTATGTGGCCAATTTCCGCACCACCTCCACCATTCCTGTGGAGCGGCTTCCTTACGCGCTGAACACCCATCTGCCCTGCGATATCGTGGTGACCAAGGCTTTTGAAGTTCACGAGAATTTCAATGCCATCGGTTCCTGCGCTCGGAAGGAGTATACCTACCTGATTTACAATTCCCGGATTAAGGATCCCTTCTACGTCAACCGTGCCTGGTTTTACCCGAAACACCTGGATGAGAAGGTGATGCAGGAGGCAGCCAGTCAGTTTGTTGGCACCCATGATTTTGCTGCGGTGCGAAGTGTGGGCACCGATGTAAAATCCACCGTGCGCACCGTATATTATTACAACGTGGAGCGCAAGGGCGACATTATTGAACTGCGGGTCTGCGCCAACGGCTTCCTCTACAACATGGCCCGGGCCATGGCAGGCACTGTGGTCTATGCAGCAGAGGGCAAAATCAAACCTGCGGAAATTGGAGCAATTCTTGATTCCGGCAACCGCACTGCCGCCGGTCCCACGGTTCCTCCCGGAGGACTTTACATGTCCCATCTGTGGTATGACGATGGGATTGAACAGTTTGAGTGCGTTCCTATGCGCTAATTCTTAATAATTTGTTTTTCCTTTTTGGCGCGGTGTATGCTATACTGTGCCAAAAAGGAAATTTCCTTGTGAAAGGAGAAATGCGATATGCAGCCGAAACTGTGCAGCAAATGCAGAAAAAATATCGCCGTGATCTTCATCACCAAGATCGAAAATGGCGTTTCCCTCAATGAAGGCTATTGCCTGAAGTGCGCCAGAAGCCTGGGCATTCCCCAGATTGATGACGCCGTCCGCCAGCTGGGTATTTCCGAGGATGACCTGGATCTTATTAGTGATGAAATGGGCAATTTCTTCGGCCAGATGGATGACGAAGACCGGCATGACGATGATGAAATTGACAGCCAGACTGCCACCTTCCCGCTGCTGAACCAGCTGTTCGGCGGTGCAGGAAACACCAGCAACAATATGCCCAGCCGTCCTGCCCCCAAGAAGGAAGACAGCAAGCCGGAAGGGGAGAGCGGCAAGAAAAAGAATAAAAAGCACAAATTCCTGGACAGCTACTGCATGGACCTGACCAGCCGGGCCCGGAATGGCAAGCTGGATAAGGTCATTGGCCGGGACGTGGAGACCGAGCGTGTCATCCAGATCCTGAACCGCCGCCAGAAGAACAATCCCTGTCTCATCGGTGAGCCCGGTGTCGGTAAGACTGCCATTGCCGAGGGCCTTGCCCAGCGGATTGCTGCAGGCAACGTGCCCTACAAACTCCGGGACAAGGAAGTGTTCCTGCTGGACCTGACGGCTTTGGTTGCCGGCACCCAGTTCCGGGGCCAGTTTGAAAGCCGTATGAAGAGCCTGATTGGTGAGATCAAGGAATGCGGCAACATCATTCTGGTCATCGACGAAGTCCACAACTTGGTGGGCGCCGGCGATGCCGAGGGCAGCATGAATGCTGCCAACATCCTGAAGCCTGCTCTGTCCCGGGGTGAAATTCAGGTCATCGGTGCCACCACCTTTGCTGAGTACCGCAAGTATATCGAAAAGGATGCGGCTCTGGAGCGCCGCTTCCAGCCTGTGAATGTGGCAGAGCCCACCATCGAGGAAGCATCCCAGATCATGCAGGGCATCGCCAAGGCTTATGCAGAATTCCACGGTGTTGTGATTTCTCCCGAGATTGCCCACCAGTGCGTTGTGCTGTCCGAGCGGTATATCACCGACCGATTCCTGCCTGACAAGGCCATCGACCTGCTGGACGAAGCCTGTTCCGACGTGAATCTGCGCTGTAAGGAAATTTCCCAGCTGGCAGAACTGAAGAAGGAGCGGGATGACTACGAGCTGGAACTGCGGATGCTGAACGAGGACACCGAGAATCAGGACTATGAGCGACTGGCGGTTCTTCGCAGCAAGCTGATGCAGATTGCCCCCAAGATTGAAGCTCTGGAGCAGCTGCCGCCTCCTGCGGTGACCATGGATAATCTGGCCCGGATCATTGAGCTGTGGACCAAGATTCCTGCCTCCAAGATCAAGGCTCAGGAATATGAGCAGATCAAGGGCCTGTCCAGCCGCCTGAAGACCCACATTGTGGGCCAGGATGAGGCCGTGGACGCCGTGTCCCGGGCCATCCGCCGCAACCGTGTGGGCATCAGTCCCAAGAAGCGGCCTGTGTCCTTTATTTTCGTCGGTCCCACCGGCGTGGGCAAGACGGAACTGGTCAAGCAGCTGGCGAACGATCTTTTCGACAGTGTGGATTCTCTGATTCGGGTGGATATGTCCGAATACATGGAAAAGCACACGGTTTCCAAGCTGATCGGTTCTCCTCCTGGCTATGTGGGTTATGATGAAGCCGGCCAGTTGACGGAAAAAATCCGCCGCAGACCCTACTCCGTCATCCTTTTTGACGAGATTGAAAAGGCTCATCCCGATGTTCTGAATATCCTGCTGCAGGTTCTGGACGACGGCCGCATCACCGACGCCCAGGGCAGACAGGTGAACTTCGAGAACACCATCATTGTCATGACATCCAATGCAGGCTCTGAGGGCCAGGTTGGCGGCATGGGCTTCGGACGGACCGAAGGCGATATGGTGAAAGAGCGAACCATGAAGGCCCTCCGTGGCTTCCTGCGGCCTGAATTCATCAACCGCGTGGATGAGATCATCACCTTCAACCACCTGACGGAAGAGAACTTCCTGGGCATCGCGGACATCATGCTGACTGAACTTCAGGAAAGTCTTGCTTCCAGGGGCCTCACCCTTACCTGGGAGGAAGCTGTCCGGAAGTATCTTGTGAAGAAGGCCTACTCCATGACCTACGGTGCCAGAAACTTGCGCCGCACTATCCAGAGGGATCTGGAAGACCCCATCTCCGAGAAGATCATTGACTCCTTCGAGTATCCCATTTCTGCCATCCATGTTACCGTTGAAAACGATGAAATTCGGGTGGATGCCGAATAAAATCAAAAACCGGGAAGCGTATGCTTCCCGGTTTTTTGTTGCGGCGCAACACAAAGTCGTCCCCGGTTTATCCTGCGGTTTTCTGTCTACAATGTATATTTACAACCGTAAAATTGGAAAAGATACACACCTTGAATAAATAAAAATATACCATTATGCAAAATTACCAGTTTCCAACCAAAAAAATGGAAATCATCTACAAATGTCGAGAAAAGTGAAAAAAATGAAAATTAGGTATAGCCTTTATCGAAAAATATGATAGAATGGTTATGTAAATGTCCCTTAGGCAACTATAATAATCATTTTTCAGTTAAATCATAAAAGCACTACTATTGAGATGAAGGAGAAATCTATAATGTCTAAGAACAGTGTGAAGCCCGCCGATTTCTTTGGTGGCGACAGACAGGAAGCTTATCTGGCTCTGATTGCCTGCCCCGGCGCCGAAGAGCTGACGCAGCAGATTGACAAGCACTTGATTGGCTGGGCCCATGAGGTCGGTATCATGAAGGAAACCTTTATCATTGCCTGCGATTGCCCCCGTTTCCAGAGCGGCGACGCAAAGGGTCTGGTTAAGGATTCCATCCGCGGTAATGATGTGTTCATCGTCGTCGACCCCGGCAACTATTCCCTGACTTATAATCTGTTCGGTCACGAGAACCACATGTCCCCCGATGACCATTTCGCAAACCTGAAGCGTATCATTCAGGCCGTTGCAGGCCGCGCTCACCGTGTGTCTGTTCTGATGCCCAGCCTGTACGGCGGCCGTCAGCACCGCCGCATCAGCCGTGAGAGCCTGGACTGCGCCGTTGCTCTGCAGGAGCTGCAGGCTATGGGCGTTGCCAACATCATCACCTTTGATGCTCACGACCCCCGCCTGATGAATGCTGTTCCTCTGCTGAGCTTCGACAATGTCATGCCCACTCACGAAGTTCTGTGCACTCTGCTGGAGCACATGCCCGACCTGGACTTCGACAAGGAGCACTTCATGGTTGTCTCTCCCGACGAGGGCGCCATGAGCCGTAACATGTACTACTCCAGCGTCCTGGGCTGCAACCTGGGTATGTTCTACAAGCGCCGTGACTATTCCCGCGTTGTCAACGGCCGTAACCCCATCGTCGCTCACGAGTATCTGGGTGAGAGCGTCGAAGGCAAGACCGTCTTCATCGCTGACGATATCATCGCTTCCGGCGAATCCATGCTGGAAGTTGCCCGCGAGCTGAAGAAGCGCGGTGCAAAGCGCATCATCACCAACACCACCTTCCCCCTGTTCACCAGCGGTGTGGCTAAGTTCAATGCTGCTGTTGAGGAAGGCGTTCTGGATGCTGTTCTGGGCACCAACCTGACCTACCGCAAGCCCGAGCTGCTGGCTCAGCCTTGGTACTTCGACGTTGACTGCTCCCTGCATGCTGCATACTATGTCGCCGGTATCAACCACGACATGTCTGTTTCTTCCATCTACGAGCCCAACGCAAAGACCAAGGAACTGCTGCTGTCCCGCAAGAAGTAATGCTTCATTGAAAATGCCATCCCGTATCGGGATGGCATTTTTTTACATGTTCATGTTATCAAGACCCTGGTTCAGCCTGTCCTCCAGCTTCCAGGCCACATCCTCCATCTTGTTTGCTGCTTTGGCGGCCAGACGGCGGGTGGGATTGGTCCGGGGCATCATCAGAATCGCCACAGCGCCTGCTGCGGCGCCAAGACCTGCGGTGATCGCCCATCCTTTCACACTCATGCGTTTCCCTCCTTTCAGAAGTAGTATACCCCGCAGGGAAAAAATCAAAAATGGAAAGGTTTTTATCTTTTCAGAGGGAAAAAAGTGTGATACAATAGAAAAAACTGGAATTGGAGGCAATCCTTATGTCCATCGATATGCTGCAGGAGAAGATCCGCAAACTGAAAAACCCTGCTATGATTGATCTGGCGCTGAACTGTGCAGATCTTCCTCCCCATTTGCTGGAAGATGAGGGAAGTGCCGCCAAAGCCTACGGCCGGTTCTGCCGGGAACTTCTGGAAACTTTAAAGGGTACTATTCCTGCGGTTCGGGTGAGCTTTTCCGCTTTTGCGCTTCTGGGTGCTGAGGGTATGACGGAACTAACTGCAGTTTTGAAGAATGCAAAGGACAAGGGTTACTATGTGGCGCTGGAAGGTCCCTTTGTTCTGTCTCCCATGATGGCTTCGGCCACGGCTGAAGCAGTCTGGGGTGAAAATGCCCTGTATCCCTGCGATGGCTTGATCATCGATGGCTATCCCGGCAGCGACATCATCAAGCCCTTCCTGCCTTACTGCAAGAATCATCAGAAGGATCTCTTCCCTGTGGTGAGAACCTCCAATAAGTCCGCTCCTGAAATTCAGGACCTGCTCAGCGGCACTCGTCTGGTTCATGCCGCAGCCGCTGACCTCATCAATCGTTTCGGTGCGGACAATGTGGGTAAATTCGGCTATGCAAGAGTGGGTGTTACTGCCGGCGCCAGCTCTGCCGAGAGCCTCCGGATGCTGCGGGCAAAATATCCCCGGTTGTTCCTGCTGCTGGACGATATGGACTATTCCGGCTGTAACGCCAAAATCTGCAGCAATGCTTTCGATAAATTCGGCCACGGCGCTGTGGTCTGCGCCGGTCCCTCGGTGACCTCCGCCTGGAAACAGGAGGAGTCTGACGGCAGAGACTATCTGGATCGTGCTGCTGCCGCTGCAGAACGGATGAAGAAAAATCTGACCCGCTATAAGGCGATTCTGTAATTTGATATCATATGTAGATCAGGGCCACGCCGGCCCTGGTCTTTTTATTTTCTGTTCATGCTGCGGTTTCTGGTGCTGCCTTCGACGGTTGCATCGGTGCTGCCTTCAGACTCCATATCACCGGGAATCATATCCGTGGTTTCCGTGGGTACACTGGTAGTATCAGTGGCTGCGGTGGTTGCTTCCTCCGTCACTGGAATGGTGGTGGGAGCTTCGGTGATGGCTGTTGTGGGCATCAGGGTCGCATTGTCAGTTGGATTCATGGAAGGGTCCCGTCTGCGACAGCCGCAGCCTGCCATGACAGACAGGGCGAGAACCAGCGCAGCGGTCAGAATGGCATATTTTTTCATTTGTTACCTCCTGTAAAATTGAGTACAGGTCTAGTATCTCCCGTTAGGCGGAACTTAGCCGGGGAATTGCGGAGAAAAGGTAGATTTTTTTGAATCAGAGTGCTATAATATTCTGATAAAAAGGAAGGTTTGGTGAAACATATGGCAAAAGAAAAAAAGAGATCTTCCGGTAAGAAGATCGTACTGATAATTATTTCTGTCCTGCTGGCGCTGATTCTGGCAGTGATGGCCGGTGCCTCCATCTGGATCGGCAGCATGCTCGGGAAGATCAACCGGGTGCCCGAAGCGGAAGAGACACTCTCCGATGAGGAGATTGAAAGCATTCTGCAGGAAACCGATGAACCGATGGATGAGGAGTTCACGGGTGAAATTCTGAATCCTGAGGATGTGGAACTTGCCACTGAGCCTGCAGAGATTATTGAGGAAGAAGACCACATTCTCAATATTCTTCTGATCGGTCAGGATGCCCGTCCGGGTCAGAAAAGACAGCGTTCGGACTCCATGATCCTGTGTACGGTGGATACCGAGAAAAAGACACTGGTCATGACCTCTTTCCTCCGGGACCTGTATGTGGATATTCCTGACTGGAATGGAAAGACCTATTATGACAACCGCCTGAATGTCAACTATGTATTCGGCGGCATGGGCATGCTGGACAAGTGCCTGGAAATGAATTTCGGTGTTGTGGTGGACTATAACATTGAAGTCAATTTCGAGGGCTTTACGGAAATCATCGACCTGATGGGCGGCGTGGATATTGAGCTTTCCAAGGGTGAGGCATGGTATATCAATCTTGGCAAAGAAGACGGATCCTCCCGTGTGTCCACCGGCTGGAATCATCTGAATGGCGAAGATGCTTTGACATATTCCCGCATCAGAAAGCTGGACAGCGACTTTGGCCGTACCAACCGGCAGAGAACTGTGCTTTTGGCACTGCTGGAACAGGTCAGAAATAGCAGCCTGAAGGATATTCTTGCTCTTACCGATGCAATTTTCCCAATGATTACCACGGATATGGAAAACAGTGAAATCGTGGATGTTGTGATGAAGGTATTCCCGGTTCTGACGGAACTGGAAGTGACCACCCAGCATATTCCTGCGGAGGGAACCTACCGGGGTGCTTCTATTGCAGGCATGTCGGTTCTGGTGGCGGATATGGATGCCAACCGGCAGATTCTTAAGGATACAATCGGATAAAAGAAATCCCCCACCGTGAGGTGGGGGATTTTGTTTGGGGAATTACTCGATTTCGGGAGCCTTGTCAGCGTCGGTTTCGGGAACAATGATGTTCAGCAGGAAGGAGACCAGGAAGGCCAGGACGATGGGGGAGCTGCCGAAGATGTTTTTGACCAGGTCGGGCATGAACTGCAGGGAAGAGCTTGCCAGGTTGACG
>JAFXAV010000018.1 GCA_017516785.1 Oscillospiraceae bacterium | reverse complement strand
TAATTTCCCCGACGGTCTCTGCGGCGGTCCTCTTGCCTTTGCTCTGGGCGCACCTCTGCTGCTGACCAACTCCGGCGCGGAGAAGGCAGCTGCTGACTTCACCGCAGAAAAGGGTATCGCCAAGGGCCTCATCCTGGGCGGCCCCAATTCCATCTCCGATGCAACTGCAAATCTGGTATTCAGCGCAAATTGAATCATTTCCCGGCAGGGCCATGGCTTGTCCATGGCCCTGCTTTTTTGCATCAGTTGACTTTGTATAAAAAATTGTTATAATAAAATAGAAGTATTATGGATAACTATTGATATTATGGCAGGTTATTGATTTATGGCTACAAAAAAGCAACAGCAACAGTATGATAATTCCAGTATCTCCATGCTGAAGGGGGAGGAGCGCGTCAGAAAGCGCCCCGCCGTTATCTTTGGCTCCGATGATCTGGAAGGCTGCAAGCATGCGGTGTTTGAAATTCTCTCCAATGCCATCGACGAAGCCCGTGAAGGCCACGGTGACACCATCATCGTCACTCGCTACGAGGACCTCAGCGTGGAGGTGGAGGATTTTGGCCGCGGCTGCCCTGTGGACTATAACGAAAAAGAAAAACGCTACAACTGGGAGCTGGTTTTCTGCGAGATGTACGCCGGCGGCAAGTACGGCGAAAACGGCGAGAACTACGAGTACTCCCTGGGCCTCAACGGCCTGGGTTCCTGCGCCACCCAGTATGCTTCCGAATTCTTTGATGCCACAATCCGCCGTGACGGTTTCCGCTATGACCTGCATTTTGAAGCAGGCAGAAATATCGGCGGCATGAAAAAGGAAAAGGCAGACCGGAAAAAGACCGGTTCCTGCTTCCAT
Organism: Oscillospiraceae bacterium; assembly: GCA_017516785.1. Next base: position 6,509 of record JAFXAV010000018.1, on the reverse strand, counting down.
TGGCGACCCGACCGGGAGGTCTTCACGGATATCAACATCCCTGTGGAATACTACCGGGATGTGCTGCGCCGCCAGGCTGTGGTCAACAAGGGCATTACCTTCAAGTTCCGCAATCAGGTGGGCAAGAAGTTCGAGGAGGAAGAATTCTGCTATGCCGAAGGTATCAAGCAGTATATCGAGGAGATGGTGGGGGACAATGCCTTTACCATGCCCACCTTCTGGGAGACCGAACGCCGTGGCCGGGATGCGGAAAACCGCCCTGAGATGAAGCTGAAGATTACCGCATCTTTCTGCTTCAGTAAGCAGGTCAGCCACATTGAGTATTACCACAACTCCTCCTGGCTGGAATACGGCGGCAGCCCCGACCGGGCCCTGCGCCTTGGCTTCACCGCTGCCTTCGACAAATTCCTGAGAGACAATAATAAGTACACCAAGAATGAGAGCAAGATCATCTTCCAGGACATTCAGGATTCCCTGGTTCTGGTGACCAACTGCTTTTCCACCATCGGCTGCTTTGAAAACCAGACCAAGAAGTCCGTGAACAGTAAGTTCACCCAGGAGGCCATGACCGCTTTCTTCAAGGAGCAGCTGCAGGTCTGGTTCATTGAGAACAAGCAGGAGGCCGACCGGGCCGCCGAGCAGATTCTGGTGAACAAGAGGGCGAGAGAGTCTGCTGAAAAGACCAAGTCCAACGTCAAGAAGAAGCTCTCCGGCTCCATCGACATTGCAAACCGGGTTCAGAAGTTTGTGGACTGCAGAAGCCGCGACACCTCTGTCCGGGAACTCTATATCGTCGAGGGTGATTCCGCATTGGGCTCTGTCAAGCTGAGCCGTGACGCGGAATTCCAGGGCATCATGCCTGTCCGGGGCAAGATCCTCAACTGCCTGAAGGCCGACTATACCAAGATTTTTGCATCTCCCATTATTACGGACCTGATGAAGGTTCTGGGCTGCGGCGTGGAGGTTCAGGGCAAGAAGGCCAAGGAACTGAGCAATTTCGATATTGAGAATCTGCGCTGGAATAAAGTGGTCATCTGTACCGATGCCGACGTGGACGGTTTCCAGATCCGCACCCTGATTCTCACCATGCTGTATAGACTCTGTCCCACCCTGATCCGGGACGGCTATGTCTATATTGCCGAGTCTCCGCTGTTTGAAATCACCTGCAAGGACAAGACCTGGTTTGCCTACAACGAGCAGGAAAAGGTTAAAATTTTGAAGGACCTGGAAGGTAAGAAGGTCACCATCCAGCGCTCCAAGGGTCTTGGCGAGAACGATCCCGAAATGATGTGGATGACCACCATGAATCCCGAGACCCGCCGCCTCATCAAGGTCATGCCCGAGGATGCGGAGCGGACGGCCCACTATTTTGACGTCCTGCTGGGCGATGCTCTGGCAGAGCGTAAGAATTTTATCGCGGAAAACGGCGCCAAGTACCTGGAACTGGCGGATATTTCCTAAGAGAGGTTCATTATGGCACGAAAGAAAAAAGAACCTGAACAGAATAAGAAAAAAATCAATACCGACGGCATCATGGGTCTGGTAGGCTCCACCACCGAGCAGCCCATTTCCGAGACACTGGAATTTAACTACATGCCCTATGCCATGTCGGTCATTGTTTCCCGCGCGATTCCGGAAATCGACGGTTTTAAACCCTCCCACAGAAAGCTGCTGTACACCATGTACAAGATGGGTCTTCTGAACGGCGGACGCACCAAGTCCGCCAACATCGTGGGCCAGACCATGCGCCTGAATCCCCACGGCGATGCCGCCATTTATGAGACGATGGTCCGTCTTGCCAAGGGTAACGAGACTCTGCTGCACCCCTTTGTGGATTCCAAGGGTAACTTCGGTAAGGTCTACTCCCGGGACATGGCTTATGCAGCCGCCCGATACACCGAAGCCAAGCTGGATCCCATCTGCGGCGAGATTTTCAAGGATATCGACTCGGACACCGTGGACATGGTGGATAACTACGATGCCACCATGAAAGAGCCCAGCCTGCTGCCCACCACTTTCCCCAATGTGCTGGTGAGCGCCAATCAGGGCATCGCTGTCGGTATGGCGTCCAATATCTGCTCTTTCAACCTGAAAGAGGTCTGCGATACCACCATCGCGCTGATGAAAAATCCAGGCCACGATATTCTCGAAACCCTGCCCGGACCGGACTTTTCCACCGGCGGGTCGCTGCTTTTTGATGAAGCCACCACCCGGGAGATCTACTCCACCGGACGGGGCAGCTTCAAGCTCCGGGCAAAGTGGCAGTATGTGAAGGCGGGCAACCTGATCGAGATCACCGAGATTCCTTATTCCACTGCCACGGAAGTCATCATGGACAAGGTGGCGGAGCTGATCAAGGCCGGAAAGATCAAGGAAATCGCCGACATGCGTGATGAAACGGATCTGGGCGGTCTGAAGCTGACCATCGACTTAAGGCGCGGCGTGGATCCCGACAAGCTGATGCAGAAGCTCTTCCGGTTGACCCCTCTGCAGGACAGCTTCGCATGTAATTTCAACGTCCTCATCGCCGGTATGCCCAGAGTCATGGGCGTGGGCGAGATTCTGGAGGAATGGGTTGCCTGGCGCACCGACTGCGTCAAGCGCCGGATCTTCTTCCAGATTGGCAAGAAGGAAGACCGCCTGCACCTGCTGAAGGGTCTGGAACGAATCCTGCTGGACATCGACAAGGCCATCCGCATCATCCGGGAGACGGAGCTGGAAAGTGAAGTTGTTCCCAATCTGATGATCGGCTTCGGCATCGATGAGATACAGGCAAACTATGTGGCAGAGATCAAGCTGCGAAACATTAACAAGGAATACATCCTGAAGCAGACGAAGGCTATTGACGAGCTGGAACGGGAAATCGACGAGCTTCGTGACACTCTGAATTCCAACCGCAAGCTGAAAAATGTCATCATCAAGGAACTTCAGGAGGTTTCCAAAAAGTTCGGCAAACCCAGAAAGACAGAAATCGTCTATCAGACCGAGGAAATCGAGGAAGAGGACGAGGAAGAGCAGGTGCCGGACTATTCTGTGACCCTGTTTGTCTCCAAGGAAGGATACATGAAGAAAATCACGGCTCAGTCCCTGCGCATGAGCGGCGAACAGAAGTTCAAGGAAGGCGACAGCCTTTCATACTCCATGGAAGCCACCAACCGGGATGAACTTTTGGTCTTTACCGATAAGTTCCAGTGCTACAAGTCCCGTCTTTCCGACTTTGCCGACGGCAAGGCATCTCAGCTGGGCGATTATCTGCCCCAGAAGCTGGGAATGGAGCAGGGTGAGAATGTGCTTCAGGTGGTGCTGCCCGGGGATTACAAGGGCTTTGTGCTGTTCTTCTTCGAAAACGGCAAGGTGGCCAAGGTGCCACTGTCCGCCTACGAGACCAAGACCAACCGCAAGAAGCTCACCGGCGCTTATTCCGATAAATCCCCTGTGAAGGCCATCGTGGCCCTGAATGCCGATGACCAGATGGCGGTTTATTCATCCGACAACCGCGCTGCCATCTTCTCCACGGCCCAACTGCTGCCCAAGACCACCCGCAATACCCAGGGTGTGGCGGTACTAACCCTGAAGAAAAAGGCTGTTCTGGATACTGCCATTGTGCTTGGCAAGAGCGGCATCGTTAATCAGAGCCGTTACCGTACCAAGACCATTCCTACCGCCGGCGCTATCCTCAAGGAAGAGGACAGTCCCGAGGAGCAGCAGAGTTTTGAAGTCTGATTTTTGAACATTCCGAAGGAGGTTCTGTTATGCAGAAACTTTGGCATAAATATGGCTGGATCATCGCAACCCTGGCAGGCAGCGCCATCTTTGCCCTGGGTTTTGACCTGTTTCTGATGCCCAATGACTTAAATCCCGGCGGCATATCCGGTCTTTCCATGATTGTAGTGGAATTGCTGGGGTTTGGCAGCGTGGGTACCCTGAGCATTCTGATCAACCTGCCCCTGTTTTTGCTGGGCGGCATCAAAATCGGCAAGCGGTTCTTCTTCGGTTCTCTGCTTGGTATGACATTCAGCTCTGTGCTGATCGATACTCTTGCCTTTATGGGCATCACCGGAACGGATCCGCTCATCGGTGCTCTTTACGGCGGCGTGATCTGCGGATTTGGTTTGGGACTGGTTTTCGTCTGCGGCACTTCCACCGGCGGTTCCGACATTCTGGTGCGATTGCTGAAGCTGCGCTACCGGAATGTGCCCATCGGCCAGATTTCCATGACTTTTGATGCGGTTGTAGTGGTACTGACAGGTCTTGTGTTCCATGATGTGACCAAGGCGCTCTACACCGGCGTTACCGTCTTTGTCTGCGGCAAGGTGGTGGATGCGGTTGTCTATGGCTTTGACTATTCCAAGGTGGCGCTGATCATCTCAAAAGAACATGAGGAAATTGCCCGGCAGATTGGCGTGAAGCTGGACCGGGGCGCAACCTTTCTCCATGGAGAGGGCAGCTACAGCGGCCGCCAGACGAAGGTGGTGCTGGCAGCCATCAAGCGCCAGCAGCTGGCGGAACTGAAGGAACTGGTCACTGCCATCGATCCCGATGCCTTCATCATTGTGCAGGAGGCACACCAAGTTTTGGGAGACGGCTTCTCCCGCTATACGAAAGATTCCCTCTGAAAGGAACGGCCATATGAAACGAATTACATTATTGATGGCGCTGTGCCTGCTTCTTTCCGGATGCAGCTCCTGGATGGACGGCAGCCACCTGACGGTGACGCCTCACCAGGAACAGATTCCCAATGTCCAGACTGCTGCAGTGTCCGCTGCGGACTATGATGAACTGCGGGGTGTCATGGAAAAAATCGTGGAATCCGGCGCGGAAAGCGGTGTCATCAATGTGGCGGAATATGATCCGGAACAGCTGGAACTGGGTATCCGTCTTGCTGCGGGATATGTGCAGAATCAGTTTCCTCTGGGTGTCTACGCCATTGAGAACCTGCAGTATGAGATCGGTTCCGGCGGCGGTCAGCCTGCCATTTCTGTCAGCATTTCCTATATCCACGGCCGTTCCGAGATTCGGAAGATTCAGGAAGTGGATGACATGAACGAGGCTCAAGCGGCCATTGAAGAGGCTCTGGAAGAATGCGCCGAAGGTGTTGTGCTGCTGATTGATGATTACGGCGAAACGGATCTTGTTCAGCTGGTAGAAGATTTTGCGGACCAGAATCCCGATGTGGTGATGGAAGTTCCCCAGGTCGCCGTGGGTGTGTATCCGGATTCGGGTCTTTCCCGGGTGGTGGAGCTGAAATTTACCTATCAGAGCAGCCGTGATGCGCTGCGCCAGATGCAGAGTCAGGTGGAGCGCGTATTTACTTCCGCAGTTCTCTATACCAGCAGCGATGCGGCAGAGGCTCGGAAGTATACGCAGTTGTATACCTTCCTGATGGAGCGCTTTGACTATAAGCTGGAAACTTCCATTACGCCCTCTTACAGCCTCCTGTGCCATGGCGTCGGTGACAGCAAGGCTTTCGCTACTGCCTATGCGGCAATGTGCCGGATGGCGGAACTGGAGTGCCTGGTGGTGTCCGGAACCCGGGAGGGTGAACCCTGGTACTGGAATCTGATTCTGGAAGACGGTGTTTACTACCATGTGGATTTGCTGCGAAGCAGTGAAATGAGATCTCTTCAGCGTCTGACCGACGATGAGATGGAAGGCTATGTGTGGGATTACTCCGCGTATCCGGAAGCATGAGGGGTATTTCGACAGAAATAAAAATATTTTTTGAAAAAATGAAAATTAGGACTTGACATTTTCGAAATACATGATATAATGCGTCATGTCCGTTGCGGGTGTAGCTCATCCGGTAGAGTGCCACCTTGCCAAGGTGGAGGTAGCGAGTTCGAGCCTCGTCACCCGCTCCAAAAAGAAAGACCGATGCATTTGCATCGGTCTTTTCTTTTTTGCAAGGATGGTGACAGACTCGAAAAACTAAATGCAACATGCCGGTGGCATGATGCTCGCGAGGGCTTGACCGAGCGAAACAATTATTTTGTCCCAGCAGGACAAAATGCAAACGAGTCCTGTCACCCATTTCCCGCGAACCGAATCGGGGCAGGGAAGATCGGAGAGGTAATCCAAAAATAATTTTGTAAAATTCTAATTTTTCTATTGACATTTTCAAAATATGTGATATTATATCAGAGTTCGCTGCGGGTGTAGCTCATCCGGTAGAGCGCCACCTTGCCAAGGTGGAGGTAGCGAGTTCGAGCCTCGTCACCCGCTCCATAAAGAAAAGACCGTTTCCGAAAGGAAATGGTCTTTTCTTTTTTAGCTTGCGTCTGTGAATGTTTTACCATATTGAAGCTTGAATAATGGTGCAAGATAGCGTAAAATAAATGAACAAAATGATTAGAATGGAGTGAATCCTTATGAGCAGATTGTTGATCCGTACCCCCAGCCAGACTCAGGTGGTGGTTGACAACCTGTACGGCAATATGGAACGCCGTATTGCCGCATCCCCTCCCGGCCTGTGTCCCGTGGACATGGCACTGAATTTCCTGAATCTGTGC
>JAFXAV010000017.1 GCA_017516785.1 Oscillospiraceae bacterium | reverse complement strand
TTGCCGGAGAAGGCGCCGCCGCCGTGGGAGAAGTAGCCGCCGTAGGTATCGACGATGATCTTACGACCGGTCAGACCGGTGTCGCCGTCGGGGCCGCCGATGACGAAGTTGCCGGTGGGGTTAATGTGGATGTGAGGAACATTTTCAACATCAAAGCCGTACTTTGCCAGGACGGGAGCGATAACACCCATGCGGATGTACTTGCGCAGCTCCTCAATTTCAAAGTCAGCGCTGTGCATGACGGAGACAACCACAGTGTCGATGCCCACCACATTGCCTTCCTCGTCGAACTCAACGGAAACCTGGGTCTTGCCGTCGGGGCGCAGCAGATCGTTGGAGTGGACGCACTCGCTGAGGCGTGCAGACAGGGCTCTTGCCAGGGCGATGGGCAGGGGCATCAGTTCGGGAGTCTGGTCGCATGCGCCGCCGAACATCATGCCCTGGTCGCCTGCACCGCCGACTTCGTCGTTGGTGCCCAGAGCGATATCAGCAGACTGGGTGTGGATGCGGCACTGGATTTCCACGGTATCGGCATCGAAGCCTGCGCCGGGGTAAACATAGCCGATGTGACGGATGGCTTCACGGGCAACAGCCTTGTAGTCAACCACTGCCTTGGTGGTGATTTCACCGCAGATCAGGCAGAAATTGGTGGTGACCATAGTCTCACAGGCAACGCGGGAGCCGGGGTCCTGGGCAAGACATGCATCCAGGATGGCATCGGAGATGGAGTCAGCCACCTTGTCGGGATGGCCGTTGGTAACACATTCAGAAGTAAAGAGTCTTTTTTCCATTTTTGTCTATTCCTTTCATCATCTTCTCAAAAACAACCAGGACAAGTTCTCAAAAAGATTTGTCTTTCGGACAGCCATAGTTTTTTTCGCGAATCAAGTTTCTGAAATCGAAGGAATACTTTGTGTATTTCAAGGTTTTAGAAAGGAAGAGTCGCGGGAAAAGATCCGCTGTTCCGAAGGCAAGGATTTTTGAGAGCTTGGCCGTAAACAAAAAAACCGCACACCGAAGATTCGATGTGCGTCATCTATCGAATCCTCATCTTTCGTTTGCCGCCGGATTTGGCACCTTGAATTAACAGGTTGCCGGGTTTCATCGGGCCGTTCCCTCCACCGCTCTTGATAAGGCTTGTATGCAGTTTACCGTTAAATTATATCCGTTTATCGAAATTTGTCAATACCCTATTTTTATTGTTTACAATTATGTTCTGGACATTTCCTGGAAATACTGATAGAATAATTGCAGTTTTTTACAGGAGATGATTCCATTGAAGAATTTACGCAGAAGCTTTGAACGATTCTGCTTCAAAAACCGCAGCAAAGGCATCCCAAATCTGATGCTGTATATCTCACTGGGCACTGCACTGGTTTATCTGATGACCATGATCACCCAGAGCTATACCCTTTACTCCGTCCTCTGTTTTGACCGTGACCTGATTTTCCAGGGTCAGATCTGGCGGCTGATCACCTACCCCCTGACGGAATTCCGCAGCAATCCCATTCTAATGCTGATTTTCCTGTTCTGTTATTATTCTCTGGGTCAGGCGATGGAAAACCTCTGGGGTACTTTTCGATTTAATCTCTTTTACCTCAGCGGCATTCTCCTTCAGGATGTGTTCTGCCTGATCTTCGGCGGTGCTGCAACAGGATCCTATCTGAACATGAGCCTGTTCCTGGGTTATGCCACCCTTTACCCTGAATCCCGTTTTCTGCTGCTGTATATTATCCCGGTGAAGGCATGGATTTTCGCATTGGTGGACCTCGTCCTTGTTTTCTTTGATGTGATCAATCTGACTGTGCATGGTTACTTCCCCTACAGCCTGTTCCCGCTGGTGGCGCTGCTGAACTACTTCCTGTTCTTCGGCAAGGACGTAGCGAACGTGTTCCCCCTGTCCTGGCGCGCCAACGCCCGGCGGCTGATGCGCAGAAAGCCCGTGAAGAAATCCGATCGCCCCAAGGTAGTACCCTTCCCCACTGCCGGTTCCTATGAGGCAACTGTGGCAAACCCCCAGGCGCCCTACACCCACCGCTGCACCGTCTGCGGCCGCACCGATGTGAGCAACCCGGAGCTGGAATTCCGCTACTGTTCCCGCTGCAATGGCTATCACTGCTACTGCGAGGATCATATCAGCAATCACGCCCATATTGAGTAACACAAAACCCAGGCACTTAGATTGTGATATGTACCCCCAATACTGGACACCCAGTATTGGGGGTACATATCAGATTGGTGCCTGGGTTTCTTTTTTTGCATCCTCCCAGCTTTGGGGATAATGAAGCTTCATATATTCTGCCATAGGACCTCCCAGGTTCAGAAGATCACGCTTTAGAATTTCCTCCTTCTCGGCTTTCCGAATCCAGGCAAGCATCCGTTCATTCAGCTGTTCATATTTTCTGATCATCAAGCCGCCTTTCCGCTCCTGTTCCAGCAGTGCTTCATAGACATCCGGAATAAAAATCTCCTCCTGTACCGGTACTTCCAAAGATGTGACCGCCTCATTGGGAATCTGGGTTGGTTCCACATGATCGGGATTACAAATATACAGGCTGGCATATTTCCCCTTGTAAAGAATCTTCAATGCCTCGGGGAAATATTCTTCATAATAGATCTGTCCTTCTTTTGTGTAGCCGTAGGTATATTCGAAATTCCGAACGCCGTACATCAGCGCCATTGGAAGCAGCGTTGTAAGGTAGACCCGGGAGGGCTTGTGAAAATGTGCGGGAATTCCTGGCTTCAACGTTTTCAAACCGCCCACAGGCGAACAATGATAGTAAGTCATTTCATCCCCTCCTGATGCCTATTCTACCCCCGGGCGCCGGGAAGCTCAAGTCTTGTATATGATTGGGGTTTATGGTATAATAGAATTGCCGCAGAGGAAGATTTCCTCTGCGCTTTTCCTTTTCTCCCCTCTTGACAACTTTCAGAATCCATGTTACCATATATTTAACAATTAAGTTAAATGTTAAATAAAGGAGTGTTCCTTATGAGCCTTCAGTCCACCCTGAAAGCCCTGGCCGATCCCATACGCCGGGAAATCCTGAACATGCTCAAATCAGGACGCCTTTCCGCCGGCGAGATTGCCGACCATTTCCCCGTAACCGGCGCCTCCATCTCCCGCCATCTGTCCGTCCTGAAGGAAGCCGACCTGATCCGGGACACCCGGGAAGGCAAATTCATCTACTATGAGCTGAATGCCTCCGTGCTGGAAGAAATCATGCTCTGGATTTCCGATCTGAAAGGAGAATCGCTATGATTAAGAAGTATAAAAAGCAGCTGATTATTTCGTCCATTGCAATCCTGCTGCCTATTGCCATCGGACTGATTCTCTGGAATCAGCTTCCCGGCCGTTTTGCCACCCACTGGGGATTCAACGGTGAAGCCGACGGCTGGAGCGGCAAGGCTTTCGCCGTGTTTGTCCCGCCGCTGAACATACTGGCTGTCCACTGGCTCTGCATCTGGGTAACCTCCCTGGATCCCAAGGCAACGAACCAGAATAAAAAGGTCTTTAACATGATCTTCTGGATCTGCCCCATTCTCTCCATTGCCTGCAGCGGCATGATGTTCGCCATTGCCCTGGGTACGGAGTTCAACATCACTTCCATTCTTCTGCCCGGCATGGCCATCTCCTTCATTCTCATCGGCAATTACATGCCCAAGTGCCGTCAGAACCACACCATCGGCATCAAAATCCCCTGGACCCTTGCCAACGAGGATAACTGGAATGTCACACACCGGTTCGCAGGAAAGCTCTGGGTCATCTGCGGTCTGGGCATGTTTTTCCTGGCATTCCTTCCCATGGAAATGGCTGCCACCCCGATGATTCTGATCATCATGGTCATGGGTTTTGTTCCCACGATTTACTCCTGGGCCTACTACAAAAAGCAGCAGAAGGCTGGCAACCACTATGAACCAAAACCCATGGACAAGACCACCAAGGCAATCACCAGAGGGGCTTATATCTTCGTCGCAGTCATTCTGATTGTGGTCGCCATCATCCTGCTCACCGGAAAAATCGACTATACTTTCAATGAAGATAGCTTCACCGTGGATTCCACCTTCTGGAACCCCCTGACGGTTGACTATGAAGAAATCAGCAATATCGAGCTTCGCATCGGCGGTGTGGATGGCACCCGTACCTGGGGCTTCGGCAGCTGGAAGCTGCTTCTCGGTGCCTTTGAAAACAAGGAATTCGGCATGTACACCCGCTATACCTACTATGAACCGGAAGCCTGCATTGTGGTGACCTGCGGCGAAAAGGTTCTGGTGCTCAGCGGCATTGACGAAGCGGAAACCACTGCCATTTACGAAACCCTCGCAGCCTGTGTAAAGCATTAAAAGGAGGTTACCCATGGAAAAACAGAATACCAGACGCATCCTTACCTACCTGCTCATCACCTTTTGCCTGACCTGGGGCTACTGCTTCCTGATTCTCTACCCTATGGTCAACGGCGAAACCCTGAACGGCCTCCCCTCTGTGGCTGCCCAACTGCTGACTGCAATCTGTATGTTCTTCCCTGCCATCGGCGTACTGCTGACCCGGCTGATTACCAAAGAGGGCTTCCGAAACTGCTGGTTGAAACCCAACTTCAAAAAGAACATCAAAACCTATCTTCTGGCCTGGTTTGGCCCCGGAATTCTGACCCTTGCAGGCGCCGCTCTCTATTTCCTACTATTTCCTGATAATCTGGACTTTAGCTTCAGCTACTTCATCACTACACTGGAATCTGCCGGCGCCCCCTTGGAAACCCTGCCCATGCCCATTGAACTTCTGATGGTTATTCAGTGCCTGCAGGCGCTGTTTCTGGCTCCCGCCATGAACTTCATCGTCTGCTTCGGCGAAGAATGGGGCTGGAGAGGCTATCTGCTTCCCAAGATGAAGGAGAAACTTCCCACCGTTCCCATGCTGCTGGTTACCGGAATTATCTGGGGGCTGTGGCACGCACCCCTCACGGCCATCGGCCATAACTATGGCGTTGGTTACCCCGGCTTCCCCTTTGCTGGCATTGGCATGATGTGCCTGTTCTGCATTGTTCTCGGCGTTTTCATGTCTTACGTTACCCTGAAAACCGGCAGCTGCATTCCCGCTGTTCTGGCCCACGGCGCCGTAAACGGCATTGGTGCCATCGGAATTTACCTGACAAAAGACGGCGGCAACCCCTTCATCGGCCCTGCCCCCATGGGTATCATCGGCCTGATTCCTTTTATGATTGTCGCAATGATCATGGCAATCCGCCTGAGCAGAAGGGAGAACTGATATGGCTACATGGATTTTAATGCTTTTCACCAGTCTGTTGATTCCGGTGATTCTGATTAGCTTCGGAAGCCTGTTTAAAAACAGCACTCCCGTAACCATCAATGCACTCTTCGGTTACCGCACCAGAAGATCCACCAAAAATCAGGACACCTGGGAATTTGCCAACAAGCTCTGGGGCAAACTGGCCTGGAAATGGGGCATCTGGACTCTGATCGGCTCTGTTGCTGCTATGATTGCGGTGTTTCCCGCCAGCGACGATGTGATCGCCAATGTGGGTATGGTCGTAATGATTCTGCAGGTTGCGGTAATTCTTCTCACCATCCCCGTTGTGGAGAATGCGCTGAAAAAAGAATTTGACGAAAATGGAATCCGCAGATAAAAAAACACCCCGAAAGCTGCTGCTTTCGGGGTGTTCCATTCAGATAAAGGGCATGATGTCTTCCAGGCCATCCATGTTGCGTTCCTGCATCATTTGGTTTGCAATTTTCCGGAGAGTCTCCCGGCTGAGGAAGGGATAAAGATCCGAAAGGTCTTCATCACAATCACTTTCGATCAGCTGCACCGCCAGCTTGTCCAGTGTCTCCCGGGATACGAAGGGGGCAAGGTCTTCCATCGCATCCACGTCGCAATTTGCGGCGCAGCGCATCACCAGTTTGTCGAGGGTTTCACGGCTTAAGAAGGGAGCGATTTCCACAATCTCGTCGAAGTCATTGGGGGTTGCATTTTCCACCAGAGCATCCAGAGCTTTGCGGCTCAGGAATGGCGCCAGCTCATCGATGCCGTCCAGATCCTCGATCTCCGCATCCATTACCAGCTCTTCCAGATATTTCTGGCCCAGAAAGGGGGCCATGTCGGCAATTTTGTCCAGCTTCAGTTTTTTCTTTTTCCGGGTCTTTTCGGTTTTCTCCTGCACCACCGCAGGAGGCAGCACCGGCGCAACCTCCACCAGTTCTTCCACGGTCAGCTCCTCTTCCTCCATCACCTTGGTGACGGCTGCTGCAGGCACTTCGATGCCCAGCAGTTCATTGACCGAAATTCCAAGTACCGCGCAGAGGTCACCCAGCTTGGAGATATCGGGCATGGAATTGCCCCGCTCCCAGTTGCTCACTGCCTGATAGCTGACGCCCATGGCATCTGCCAGGGCCAGCTGCGTCATATTCTGATCGATCCGCGCCTGCTTGATGCGCTTCGCAATATTCATGGTATCAAACATCTTCTGTTCCTCCTTTTGACTGGGAGTGGCCGCTCCTGATGGCATCAGTATAGCAGCAGGGCGGCTCTTTGGCAATAAACAGGTAATTGAAAAGCCAACTCAAGCGCTGGTTGAGTTGGCGTTTTCCGGTTATTTTCGGATGTAAAGGCACATTTCGAAGGAAATTCCGTTTTCCACACCGGACTGCAGGACTTCCGTCAGTTCCCACTGAGGGTCTTCGTCCAGATTGGGGAAAAAGGTGTCGGACTCGGGTGTCACATGCACCTTTGTGACATAGGCCCGGTGGCAGAGTGGGAGCATCTGGCGGTAGATACTGCCGCCGCCGATGACAAAGGCACGTTCGGCAGACTCTGCCAGCTTGACTGCTTCTTCAGGACTTCCGCAGAGAGTAAATCCGGGAATTTCCTTGCCGCTGCGGCTCAGCACCACATTCACCCGTCCGGGCAACGGTTTTTGCCCCGGGAAATCTGCCACCGTCCGACGGCCTGCGATGACCATGGTGCCCCGGGTTGTCTCCCGGAAGAATTTCCGGTCTGTGCTCAGGGCGATGGGCTGAGTGCCGTCCCGGCCGATGCCCCAGTCATCATATACCGCTACAATCAAATCCATAGGGAACCTCAAATAGCCATGGGAATCTTGAAGTTGAACTCGTGGAACTTATAGTCCTCCACCTTGAACGAGTTCTTGGTAAACTGATAGAAATCGGTGATGGACTCGTCCATGGAGAACTTGGGAGCATCAAAGCCTTCGTTTTCCAGCATGGCCTTCACAGCGGGGATGTGACGGTCATAGATATGGCAGTCAGCGATGACATGGACCAGCTCGCCCACCTTCAGACCGGAAACCTGGGCCATCATATGCATCAGCACCGCGTACTGCACCACGTTCCAGTTGTTGGCGGTGAGCATATCCTGGGAGCGCTGATTCAGGATGCCGTTCAGAGTGTCGCCGGTGACATTGAAGGTCATGGAATATGCGCAGGGATACAGGTTCATCTCATGCAGATCCTGGAAATTGTAGATATTGGTCATAATCCGGCGGGAGGCGGGATTGTGCTTCAGATCATACAGAACCCGGTCCACCTGATCCATAGGCTCCTGGCCCTTGCCGAACTGGTACTTGACGCCCAGCTGATAGCCGTAGGCCTTGCCGATGGTGCCGTCTTCGCCGGCCCACTCATCCCAGACATGGCTGCCCAGGTCGCAGATGCGGTTGGACTTCTTCTGCCAGATCCACAGCATTTCATCCACGGCGCTCTTCCAGTAGGTGCGGCGCAGGGTCATGATGGGGAACTCTTCGGCCAGGTTATAGCGGTTCACCACGCCGAATTTCTTGATGGTATGGGCGGGGGTGCCATCCTCCCAATGAGGGCGGACATCCATGCCTTCGTCAGAAAAACCGTTGTTCAGAATATCCAGACAAGTCTGGCGATAAATTTCATCAGCTCTGCTCATTTTTCTTTCTCCTTTTTGCGACATAAAGATTGTCTATATGATATCATCTTCTTGTTTTAGATGCAAGTAGGTTGTTTCCGACGATTTAGGATCATGCACATTTTTACTTTGAAAATCTATTGAAAATCCCTTTCAGCATGCTATAATGTTTTTGTAAGAAATCACCATGCGGCACCGCCGCATTCAACGATCATTAAAGGAGTATTGCACAATGGATAGAGAGTATTTAATGCAAACCCAGGCCTGGATCCGCAGCGAGCTGGAGACCAGCCTGAACTTCTGGCTGAAAAACGGCATTGACCGGGAGCACGGCGGCGTCTACACCTGTCTGGACCGTACCGGCCGTATCTACTCCACCGACAAGAGCGTGTGGATGCAGGGCCGCTGCGGCTGGATCTTTGCTTACATGTGCCATCTGTACGGCAACCGCCCCGAGTGGCTGGAAGCTTCCAAGTCCTGCCTGGATTTCCTGGAAAAATACTGCATCAACCCTGACGCCGAGGGCCGTATGTACTTCACCGTCACCGCTGACGGAAAGCCCCTGCGCCAGCGCCGCTACTACTTCTCCGAGGCATTCTACTGCATCGCCAATGCCGAATACTACGGCGTTACCGGTGATGCGGAACATCTGAACCGTGCAAAGCGCGCCTATGAAATCTACTGGAACCTGAGCCAGGGCGGCGAAGATCCCACGGGTCTCGGCCCCAAGACCATTCCCGAAACCCGCTCCGGCAGAGGCCTGGGCATTCCCATGATTCTGCTGAACGTCACCGCTGTCATGCGCCGTGTTGACCCTGCCAATGCAGCCATGTACGACGAGCGCTCCGCTTCCTGCGTCCACGATATCCTGACCTATCACCACAAGCCCGAGATGAACTGCACCCTGGAAAACGTCGGCCCCAACGGCGAATTCCGCGGCGATGTCACCGAAGGCCGCATCGTGAACCCTGGCCACGACATCGAGTGCAGCTGGTTCCTGATGGAGTTTGCCAACCTGACCGGCGACAAGGAGCTCCATGCCAAGGCTGAGGAAATCTTCCGTATGGCCATCGAAAACGGCTGGGACAACGAGTATGAAGGCCTGCTGTACTTCCGTGACTGCCTGGGCAATCCCCCCGAGGCTTACGAGCACGACATGAAGCTGTGGTGGCCCCACAACGAGATCATGATCGCCTCCCTGATGGCTTACCGGGATACCGGAGATGAATACTACCTGAACTGGTTCAAGCGCTGCATGGACTATGTCAAGAAGTACTTCGCTGACCCTGAGTACGGCGAGTGGTACGGCTATCTGCGCCGCGACGGCATGCCCACCATGCCCAGTACCAAGGGTTCCACCTTCAAGGGCCCCTTCCATATGCCCAGAGCCATGTCCATGTGCGACGTGATGCTGACCCAGATGCTGGCAGAATAAAAGATTCAGGAGCCTGTGGAAATTCCACAGGCTCCTTTTTTTGCGCAAATGCGGTGCTCACAATAGCACTTTCAGGGGAATTGTGTTAATATACAATCAGTTAGATAAACTTGAATTGGTAGGTGAACAGATGACGAAGCATATAGCAAATATACTCACGGGTTGTCGTATTTTCGGCAGTTTTTTGTTGCTGTTCTTTCCTGTATTTTCTTTAGGCTTTTATATCACATATCTCATATGCGGTTTTAGTGATATGGCAGATGGAACAATCGCCAGAAAAACAAACAGTACCAGCAAGTTTGGAAGCCAACTGGACACGATTGCCGACCTCATTTTTGTAGTGGTATCTTTGTTTAAGCTGTTGCCAGCAATCCATATTCCACAATGGTTGTGGATATGGGGTGGTGTGATTGCGGTTATCAAAATCAGTAATCTCATATGGGGATATGCTGCTGAAAAACAGTTTATATCCTTGCATACGATTATGAACAAAGCAACGGGACTACTGCTGTTCCTATTGCCTTTGACAATATCCTTTGTGGAATTGAAATACACTGCCATAGTTGTATGCTCTATCGCAACATTTTCTGCAATTCAAGAAGGAGTTTATGTTATAGTAGATAGTGAGTGCAAGTAAGCCAATTCCAATTTGTCGAACTCATATCAACGGCAGGCTTTCCTTGCTTATGATTTTATACATACATCATACGCATTGTACGGCAAGTTCCTAGTTGATAGATATGTATGAGATATGTACATTTCGGCTGGATTGATTTTATTACCGCCAAATAGGGATTGGTTTTCTGTACAAGAATAAAAACTAAATTGCCATATCATAACGCACCTACGTCATGGTATGGCAATTATTTTTACTGATATATGTTTATATTTGTTGACAATGTTAATACGATGTGATACTTGCATTCATATGTGGTATGTGCTAAACTACTTGTGTCCTTATTTCCTATAAGGGTCCCTCCTTGATTTTTACTTCGGCTGGCAAACCGGAAGTATTCTATCACGGAGGGTTTCTTTTGTGTATAGGTATAACCTTTTTGGAACCCCGGCTAAAAGCCGGGGTTTTCTTAGACAACAAAAAAGCCAAGCTGCGATGCAGCTTGGCTTTTACTGTTTTATAGATTAGATCACATAATCCAGGCTGATCCAACCTCTGTCGGTGCGGCCCCAGAGGGTGCTGCCGACCATGGTGGTCTCCAGAATCTTGACCTTTTCGCCCTTTTCATAGGTGCCGACCTTGGCATTGTTGGTACCGGGGCCGCTGCGGATGTTCAAGGACTTGGTGTTGACGGTCTTGGTGGTGCCTGCCACATCCTCATCCAGCTCCACATAGTACAGGCTGATCCAGCCCTTGTCGATTCGGCCCCAGGTGGCTCTGCCAACCTTGGTGGTTTCCAGAATCTTGACGCGGTCGCCCCGCTTCAGGGTGCCCACCTGCTTGTAATCGGTGCCGGGTGCCTCGCGGACACGCAGGGTATCGGTGCCGGAGACAACACCGTACATCACTTCGGAAGGTGCGGCGGGTTTTTCGGTTTCAGAGCCGGTATTGCCAGAACCGCTGTTTCCGGAATTGCTGCCGGTATTGGTATCGCCCTCGTCCATGGTTCCGCCCAGTTCAATGTAGTACATATGAACCCAGCCCATGTCGATTCTGCCCCAGTTGGCGCCGTTCACCTGGGTAGTTTCCAGAATCATCACCTTGGTGCCCTTGGCAAGCTTGCCAACCTTGGCATAATCGGTGCCAGCACCGGCGCGGACATTCAGTTCCTTGCACTTGACAACAGTGCCCACAGTGCCGCTGCCGGAAACGCCGGAATCCTCCTGGACATAGCCGGTCATACAGATCCAGCCCTGGTCAATCTGGCCCCAGACCTGGCCCTTGACGGTGGTCTTGGCGTAGATGGAAACTCTGGTGCCCTTGGGCAGGCTGCCAACCTGATCATACTTGGTGCCGGGGCCGCTGCGGATGCGCAGAGTGGTGCAGTTGACAACGGTGCCGGTGGCAATGACTTCAGGCTTATTCTCTTCAACAGGAGGTTCAGGCTGCTGGGGAGTTTCGGGAACAACGGGTTCTTCCTTGTCATCCTCAGGCTTTTCATCCTCTTCAGGCTCAAAATCCACCAGATCCACGTACTTCATGCTGATCCAGCCCTGGGAAACCTTGCCCCAGACTGCGGAACCGACCTTCTGCTGCAGGGTGATTACCACCTTGTCGCCCTGATAGAGGTAATCGACAATGGGATAATCGGTGCCTGCGCCGCCGCGGACATTGAGCTTCTTGGTATTGACCACGCCGGTGGCAGTGACCTTATCAGGATCCTGATCCTTGGTGGCAATAACACTGTCGTAATCGGTGTAAACCAGGCTGATCCAGCCCCGGTCAAACTTGCCCCACAGGGCGCTGCCGACCTTTTCGGTCTCGGTGATGGCCAGCTTCTCTCCCCGGATGACGGTGCCGACCTTGTTATGGCTGGTACCGGGGCCGCTGCGGACATTCACTTCCTCACCGGTGACGGTGACAATCACAGCATCGGCAGGAGGTTCGGTATTATCGGGAACGTCCTCGTTCTCCTTGTCTTCATCCGCAGCCTTCTGCTCCCAATGAGCATAGAGGGTATCCACGGAAGTATCGGAATTCAGGGCAGTCACCTGCTTGCCGCCGGTCTCTGCCGTAAACCAGCCCAGGAAGGTATAGCCGGACTTGGTGGCAGTGGCACGGATGCTGTCGCCCAGCTTGGCATCAAATGCCTGAACACGGACATCGGTCACAGCGTCTTCCAGGTTGGTCTCATAAATGACATACTTATAGTTGCTGGGAGGGGTGGTGCTGTAGGCGCCGTTGAGGTACATATTGGCTTCCGCCAGACGGCGCTTGATCAGATGGCTCAGAACCTCACCGTCTGCGGTGCACCAGCGGCCGATGGCAAAGATGAAATCATTGCCGGTTTTCTGCTTCAGAACAGCGGTGCGGAAAGTGGAGGAATTGTTCATCCAGTTGGGGCCCAGATTGTATGTAAAGGAAAGCAGGGCATCAAACTGGCACTGCTTCAGCTTCAGACTGTTGGAAGAGACGAACTTATTCAGATCTGCCTCAAACTCAGCAACATATTCCCGCAGCAGAGCATCGGCTTCCGCCTCAGTGATGCCGTCCCTGTCATAACGTGCCCGGTCCTCACTGGGGCAGGCAGTGCCGTAACCCACGGTCCACTGACCGTAATCATAGTAGGGATACTTGCTGAATCCCTCCAGTTTTTTAATAAAGGAAATGCAGTCTTCGCTGGCTTTCATGTCAGACGCAGCAGACACACTGGGTGCCATGGTACAGATACATCCAAACAAAATCACAGCAGCGAGCAGCATTCCGATCACTCTTCTATACATAATCGTTGCTCCTTATATATATTATCGGGCTCATTATATCAGAGCCGATTCCAGATTGCAACACTTTTGGAATAATTTATTACAAATTCGTAACCTTTTTATATCCGTCTTTGCTCTTACAGGATTTTTACATTGACATTCATTTTTCTCACTGCTATACTCCAAGAAGAAATTGATCAATCGGGAGGTAACAAAATGGCAGAAAAGAAGGCATTGATTGCCATGAGCGGCGGTGTGGACAGCTCTGTTGCGGCATTTCTGACAAAACAGGCGGGTTTTGACTGCATCGGCGCCATGATGCGCCTGTTTGACAATGATATTCTCCCGGAAGGCCAGGATTCTGCCTGCTGCAGTCTGGATGATGCGGAAGACGCCAGAAGTGTTGCCCGGCGGCTGGGATTTCCCTTTTATGTATTCAACTCCAAGGGTGATTTCCAGGAAAAAGTCATCGCCAAGTTCATCCGCTGTTATGAATGCGGCGCTACCCCCAATCCCTGCATCGACTGCAACCGATACCTGAAATTTGACCATCTGATGCGAAGAGGTCTGGAACTGGGCTGTGACTATGTGGTAACCGGCCACTATGCCCGGATCAGCAAAGATGAAAAAACCGGAAGATTCCTCTTATATAAGGCTGCGGATCTGAGCAAGGATCAGAGCTATGTCCTCTATTCCCTGTCCCAGGAGCAGCTTTCCCACACCATGTTCCCTCTGGGCGAAATGAGCAAGGCAGAAGCACGAGCCATTGCTGAAGAACAGGGTTTCGTCAACGCCCGCAAGCATGACAGTCAGGACATCTGCTTTGTCCCCGACGGCGACTATGTGGCCTTTATGGAGCGCTACACTGGAAAACACTATGCATCCGGCGATTTTCTGGATCTGCAAGGCAATGTGGTTGGCCGGCACAAGGGCGCCGTTTCCTACACTCTCGGCCAGCGGAAAGGTCTTGGACTTGCCATGGGCGCGCCGGTCTATGTCTGCTCCAAGGATATGGAGAAGAACACCGTCACGGTGGGACCCAATGAAGCGCTGTTTTCCACAACTTTGCTGGCCAATGATTGGAACTGGTTCCCCTTCCCCGCTCTTTCGGAACCCATCCGGGTCAGCGCCAAGGCACGGTACAACCAGCAGCCTCAGAGCGCAACCGTCTATCCGGAAGAAAACGGCTTCGCCCGGGTGGTGTTCGACCAGCCCCAGCGTGCCCTGACACCCGGCCAGGCAGTGGTGCTCTATGAGGGCGACCTGGTGGTGGGCGGCGGAACCATCACGGAAATCTGCTGCTAAGTCATTTCAAAAATAAAATCCTCTCCCGTTTGGGAGAGGATTTTTTCATGTTTTCAGCGCTTCTTTTTCACATATTTTCCGGAAGATCCCCGGCGGACGGCATCCGCATACATGAAGATCACAAACAGCAGCGCAGAGGCTGCGCTGATCTTCCAGCCAAGGCTGAATGCCGGATTCCGGTAAGTGAAGGACACCTGATGGTCGCCCTCAGTGAGCTTCACGCCGATCATGGCATCGCCCACCAGACTGATTTCGGCAGGTTCCCCGTCCACTTCCGCAGACCAGTTGCCGTTCTGGGGAATGGAGGTATAGAGAAGACCCTCCCGGTCGCAGCTGATATTGCCTTCCACAAAGGTATTTTCGAAGGAGGTCAGCTCCAGGGTGGATGCCGCCAGCACATCATAGCACTGAAGGAACCGTTCCTCATTGAGGATTGCAGCATTGATGGTGATGGTTCCCTTTTCATTGGCGGTCTTGCAGGTGGCCCGAACCTCCACCACGTCACCCACAGCCACATCTCCCACAGCCATCATCTGCTGCAGGCTCATGGTTTCGCTGTAAACCTGTTCCCCGTTTTTCCAAAGGGATACATTGTTCCGCTTGGGCATATTCAGATCCACGCACATGAAGCCGTCAGTATCCACCGTGTAGGAATAGAGAATGGTGGCACCGTTCATGCCGTCTTCATAGGCGCAGTAGCCGCTGGAATTCCGGTCCGTGACGGTCACATCTTCACCGGTGATGGTTACATCTCCCATCAGTTTCCAGACTTCTCCTTCCAGACCGGTGGCTGCTGTCATCAGTTCATTCTGGAACCGGAACTTATTGCCGGATCCGGTGAAAAACAAGTCTGCCAGGTCTGCTTCTGCCAGGAAACCCAGAGGCAAATAGAAATTGTTCTGCAGCAGCGTGGTGTCGCCGAAGGTGTTGATGGATTTATAATAGGTGCTTTCCCGGTCCCTGCCATCCCGCTCGATCATATACTTGATACCCAGGAACAGGTCGGAAACAGGAGAAGCTTCCTCATAGCAGTAGCGGTTATAAGTGTTCTTGGCACCGTAACCCAGATTTTTCATAAACTCCGTCACCTTCACGTTGGCAGAGCTTGTAAATGTGGAAACGCCGTTATAGCGGTTCAGAGCGCCGTCATTGAGCGTCTGGGAATGGGTGGTCTCCGCCCGGAAGAAGAGGGTGTCATCCTCCCGCTCATGCATATAGGTGATGACGGATTTGGTATAATCCGTACCTTTGGGGTAATTGGAAATACTGGTACCCGTGAAATGCAGGCCGAAATTCACCAGATTCAGAATCATTTCCGCAACCATTACGGTAATCAGAATGGAGCGGACAGATTCCCGGCGCATCTGAAGATTGGACTGATGCCAGGCGATCATCTGCTCGTCCGCATCCTCCGGAAGCTTTTTCTGCCACCGAGCCCCGATCAGAAGACTGACATACATCAGCAGGAACACTACATTATAAATAGTGAAGACCAGCGCATTGCTGAAATCGTCGCCGCTCAGCTCTCCGATTTCCCGCACATGGTCGGAACAGCTGAAAATGGCAAGACCCAGCACTGCGGCAATCAGAATCTGCCATATCTTAAAGCTGTGGCGCAGGGTCCAGGCCCGGTAGGCCATATACAGCAGCACGAAACTGAACAGAAAGCTGAACCGGTAGGGAATCATATTGGTAAAGTGGAAACCGTGCCAGATATAGTCCAGCTGACGGATGATGAAGCTGAGCATGAAGAAGATCAGCGCAAACACCGCACAGACCTTGTCCCGCAGACGCACTTCCTTTGCCATCAGATAGAGAATTCCGAGAATCAGAGAACCCACACCGCAGTAAAGATTCGGCAGGCCTTCCTTGAAGGTAGGCTCCGTACCGCCGCCCAGATTGCCTGCCACCTGACGCATGGCATCCAGCAGACCCATCCAGGTATTTTCATCGGCAATATTCAGCTTGAAGCCTTCCGGGAACTGGTTGACGCTGGATTGCGTGGTCTGGAGGGCCGCAAAGGCAGGCAGTTCCAGAATGGCCGTCATGCCAATGGCCAGCAGCGAAAACAGCGCGATGCGGCAAAGGTCAGAGAAGAACCGGCCGAAGCCGCGCCAGCGGCAGATTTCATAACCGAAGAACAGTAGCAGAACAAAAATACAGACGAAGAAGCCGATATAGTAGTTGGAGAAGATGGCAAGAAACAGGGTAAAGGTATAAAGAACAAATTTCTTATCCCGCAGGAGCCGCACCATACCCAGTACCACCAGAGGAACCAGTGCAAAGGTATCCAGCCACATGATATTCCACTGATAGCCCAGTGCCCAGGCACAGAGGGCATAGCAGGTACCGAAGACCGCAATGGAGATGTCATCCCGGCGGAAAGTGTTCTTCAGGAAGATGGCAAAAAACAGTCCCGCAAGGCCCAGTTTCACAGGCACAAGGAATGAGAAAAATGCCAAAAGCCATCCCTCCGGCACAATGATGCTGAGCAGATTCAGCGGCGATGCCAGATAATAGGAAATGAGACCGAGATAATCCATGCCCATGCCCACAGACCAGCTGTAAAGCAAGCTGTCGCCGCTGCGGAGCGCATCCCGAAATGCCACAAAAAATGGGTAATACTGGTGGTACATATCCGAATACAGCATGGAATATTTGCCGAAAGGTGCATACTGGCTGATGAGCATGACGAAAATCATTCCCACAAAAGGAAACAAAAAGGCCATTGTCAAACAATTGATTTTGGATTTATTTTCACGTGGAAGTCTCATTGACTCTCCCCCCGATACTGTTGCGAAGTACCTTTTATTTTATCATGGTTTTTTTGCAGGGTAAAGAGACAATCAGATTAAAAATTGTATCAGTCCCGTAAAGATTCTGTGAACAAAAATAACCCTGCTGCCAATAGCAGCAGGGTTATTGTCAACATTTGTCAGATATCGTTATCCAGGTCCTCTGCGAAGTCCTCATCGCCCACATCCATGTTGTCGGCCATGATTTCGCCCACACGGACACGGCGCTGAATCTTCATCTCTTCCACCTGCTTGTGGAGCAGTTCCTTGACGAAGATGGGATCCTTGACGTTCTTCAGCTCCAGATTGGGCATGGTCTTGTCGGAGGACACCACGGTGACCGTGCCGACACCGAAAATCCGCTGACCCAGGCTGCGGCTGGTATCGATATCCCGGACACGGTACAGGAGGATTTCATCATCCTTAATGTTCAAAAAGCCTACGGACACAAACAGGCGATCTTCGGACAGAGCATAACGGGTGAAGCTGATGGGCAGGCCGAAATAGCGCTTCCGGTCTTTCCACAAATACTCAATGTTGATTGCCATAACGCAGTCCTCCTTGGGGTTTTTCTTTTATTTTAATGGTCCGCAGGAGTCTTGTCAAGTTAGATGATCAGGCAAATCAATCCATTTGCTCCATCATTTACAATTCGCCCCAGAGTTCCCCGGAACTTGCCCCGAACATCCTCCGGCATCTGCACCAGTTTGGCTGTCAGACCCTCCCGGATCATCTCATAGACAGACTTTCCGAAGATGTTGCTCTGCCAGAGCTTTTCCGGTTCCTCGCCGCTTAAGTATGCGATCAGATCTCTCGACTGCTTTTCGTCCCCCACCATAGGACTGATCTCCGTATCGATGTCCACCCGGATCATGTGAATGGAAGGCGCCCCGGCTTTCAGCTTCACCCCGAACGCGCCGCCCTTTCGGACAATTTCCGGATTTTCCAGCTTCATCTCTTCTGCTGTAGGCATCACAACCCCGTAACCGGTGGCCCGCACCTGGGACAGGGCATCGGAAATCTTGTCATATTCTCCCTTTACCTGGGAAAGCTCTGTCAGAAGCTGTAGAAGCTGGGCATCGTTTTTGATCTCCATTCCGGCTTTGCTGCTGAGAATCTCATAAAACAGTTTTTCCGGGAATCCGATGGCGCAGCTGACTGTACCGGTTCCCAGATCCACATTGCGGATGGTAAAATCGCACACTGCTTCCAGTTCTTTCAGTTTCCCAAGACTGCTTTCCGCCATGGCAAGGCAGGATATCTCTTCCGCCCGCTGCAGCAGCGCTTCATAAAGCGCAGCCTTCACAGGATGCTCCTGTTCCAACGCATCCACCCACCGTGGAAGAAAAATGCGCAGCTCCTTCATTGGGAACGCATACAACAGGGATTTCAGCAAATTAGAAATTCCATCTCCATCAAGAGCCTGGCAGTCGGCAATCATGGCATCCGTGCCGAATTCGTTTTTCAAATATTCCTTTACCGCCCGGGCTGCATCGGATGCGGGATTACGGCTGTTTATAATAATGAGGTACGGCTTTCCCGTGGCCTGCATATCCAGGATGGCTCTGCGCTCCGCCGCCAGATAATCGGCTCTGGGGATATCGGTCACAGAACCGTCGGTGGTTACCACCAGACCGATGGAGCAATGCTCCTCCATAACCTTCTTTGTCCCCAACTCCGCAGCTTCTGTCATGGGGATTTCATAGTCAAACCAGGGGGTAGTCACCATCCTGGGCTGCCCGTCCTCCTCCGCTCCAACAGCGCCGTCCACCATATATCCCACTGAGTCGATCATCCGCACCCGCAGTTTTGTTTTCCCGTCGGGAGAAATTTCCACAGCCTCCTCCGGAACAAATTTCGGTTCCGAGGTCATGATGGTCCGACCTGACCCGCTCTGGGGCAACTCGTCCTTCGCCCGTTCCCGGCGGTAGGGATCATCCATATTGGGAATCACCAGCTGCTCCATAATCCGCTTGATCAGGGTGGACTTTCCTGTCCGTACCGGGCCCACCACCCCGATATAGATATTGCCATTTGTACGTTTGGCGATTTCACCGTAAATATTTTCCATAAGCCAGCCTCCTCATCCGGCAGGAGAAAGGCTCCTGCGCTCGTTACTTGATGGTATGTCCCCCGGAATTCAAATAGAACACAAGATGCT
Source organism: Oscillospiraceae bacterium (assembly GCA_017516785.1). The sequence continues at coordinate 33,777 of JAFXAV010000017.1, read as the reverse complement.
GTGGCAAAGTCCTTGAAAAAACCAAAGATTTTGTAAAAAAAGTGTTTGACAAATGAAGATTGTGACTGTATAATATCTAAGCATGACTGTGAAGAAGGGGGATACTATGCTGCTAGGACTTTCTAAGATTATCGACTGCCCCGGTGCATCGGTACCTTTCTCCACCAGTGTTGACCTGAGTGATCTTTGTTACGGCACCAGTTATCCGGTTTCCGAACCGGTGGTCGCCGAAGGACAGGTTCGCAACACCGCTGGTGTTCTGGTGATGACCGGTTCTGTAAAGACCTGCATCCACGGCACCTGCGACCGCTGCGCCGCTGATTTCGACCGGGATATCGACTTCCCCATCGATGTGGTGCTGGTGGAAGAGCTGTCCAACGAAGAGAACGAAGATGAATGGGTATTCCCTCTGGAGGGAGACAGCGCCGATCTGGATGATATTGTACGGACAGTTTTCGTCCTGAATCTGGATTCCAAGCTGCTGTGCAAGGAGGACTGTGCTGGGTTGTGCTGCAGATGCGGCAAGAACCTGAACGACGGTCCCTGCAATTGCCAGAAGGAGCTCGATCCCCGATTTGCTGCTTTAAAGCAGCTTCTTGAGAAGTAAAAAAAATCATTATGAATGCTGTTTGAAAAGCAGTTTGACCAAGGAGGTGTCAACCATGGCTGTCCCTAAGTGTAAAGTGTCCTCTGCCCGCCGCGATAAGCGCCGTGGCTCCAACTGGAAGCTGTCCGCTCCCAGCGTGACCGTTTGCCCCAAGTGCGGTGAACCCGTCCAGCCCCACAGAGCTTGCAAGGCTTGCGGTACCTACAATGGTCGTCAGGTCGTGGCTGCCAAGGCTGAGTAATTTCAGTTAAGGCAAAAAAGCAGAAAAGCAGAGGAAGGCTTCGGTCTTCCTCTTTTTTCTGTTTATAGACTATTTTTCAACATGAAGAAATTGTAAATCCCGCATAATTCCCGTTGCATTTGTTTGGAAATTGTGCCATAATATATGAGTTAAGCTATTACCTTTTTGAAAGGAGTGATCCCATGGCAAAACCATTAGTGGCCATCGTCGGACGGCCCAACGTGGGCAAATCCATGCTCTTCAATAAACTCACCGGTCAGCGGACCTCCATCGTCGAAGATACTCCCGGTGTTACCCGTGACCGGATCTACGGCGACTGCGAGTGGTGCGGCCGGAACTTCAGTCTGGTAGATACCGGCGGTATTGAGCCAGGTACCGAAAACGACATGCTAAAGTTCATGCGCCGTCAGGCTGAAATCGGCATCGAACTGGCCGACGCCATCATCATGGTTGTGGACGTCCGCTCCGGCGTTACCGCCGCTGACCAGGATGTTGCCACCATGCTGCGCAAATCCCGCAAGCCTGTGTGCCTCGCTGTCAACAAGTGTGACTCCATCGGCTATGTGAATCCCGATGTCTTCGAGTTCTATTCCCTGGGTATCGGTGATCTGTTCGAGACCTCCGCTGTCCACGGTCACGGCACCGGCGACATGCTGGACTGGGTCCTGGAAAACATCCCCGAGGAAAGCGGCGAGGACGAAGATGACGACGTCATCAAGGTTGCCATCGTCGGTAAGCCCAACGTGGGCAAATCCAGCCTCCTGAACCGCATCCTGGGCGAGGAGCGCGTCATCGTCTCCAACATCGCAGGCACCACCCGCGACGCCATCGACTCTTACTTTGAAAACGAAACCGGCAAGTACTGCTTCATCGATACCGCCGGTATGCGCCGCAAGAGCAAGGTCGACGACATGATCGAAAAATACTCCAACATGCGTACAATCAGCGCCATTGAGCGGGCCGACGTGTGCCTGATTCTGGTGGATGCCAACGAAGGCGTCACCGAGCAGGACACCAAGATTGCAGGTCTGGTCCACGAGGCAGGCAAAGCCGCCATCATCGTGGTCAATAAGTGGGACGCAGTTGAGAACAAGGAGACAAACACCATGCGTGACAAGGAGCTGGATGTCCGCCGTGACCTGGCTTACATGACCTACGCCCCTGTTGTGTTCCTCTCCGCCCTCACCGGCCAGCGCGTGGACCGGATTTTCGAGACCATCCAGTCCGTCCACACCCAGAACACCAGCCGCATCACCACCGGCGCTCTGAACAGCGTTCTGGCAGATGCTACCTCTCGTGTTCAGCCCCCCTCTGACAAGGGCCGCCGCCTGAAGATCTATTACATGACTCAGGCCAGCACCAAGCCTCCTCACTTTGTCATCTTCTGCAATGACGCACGTCTGTTCCACTTCTCCTATCAGAGATATCTGGAAAACCAGATCCGTGAAGTCTTTGGTCTGCAGGGTACTCCCATCCGCATCACCATTCGCCAGAAGGGCGACAAGGAGGATTAACGCATGATCTTTGCAATCGTCATTTCCGTCCTGGTTGCCTATATGCTGGGCAATCTGAACGGCGCTGTCTGCATCTCCACCTTGGTTGCCAAGGAAGACGTCCGCACTCACGGCAGCGGCAATGCAGGCCTGACTAACTTTATCCGCAACTACGGCATCAGCAGTGCCCTGCTGGTTATCCTGATTGACGCCGGCAAAGCAGTTCTGGCAACTCTGGCAGCAGGTCTGATCCTGGAACCCTTCGGCTATGGCTTCGAGGGCCGTGTTCTGGGCGGTGTTGCCGTGATGCTGGGCCATGATTTCCCTGCTACCTTGGGTTTCCGGGGCGGCAAGGGCATCCTCAGCGGCTGGTTCATCGCCTGGATGGTGGACTGGCGCATCGGCGCACTGATCTTTGTGGTCTTCGCCGCCGCCTATGCCCTGACTCAGTTTGTTTCTCTGGGCAGTGTGCTGGCAGCCGCAACCTTCGGTGTCGGCTTTGTGATTTTCCATCACGATAATATCCCCGCACTCATCGGCGGCATCTTCATGAGCCTGCTGACCATCTGGATGCACCGGGGCAACATTGTCCGTCTGGTGAAGGGCCAGGAGCGGAAAACCAACCTCTTCGCGAAAGGAAGCAAGTAAATGAAAGCAGCTGTTGTAGGCAGCGGCGCCTGGGGTACTGCCCTGGCGATCCAGCTGCACCATAACGGTCACGATGTCACCATGTGGACCTTCGAAACGGATTTGATTGAGGAAATGCGCACCACCCGCCGCAATCCTCGCCTTCCTGTTGCAGAGCTTCCGGAAGGTCTGTTGATCAGCGGCGACTATTCCTGCGTGGCAGGCTGCAAGCTGGTTGTGGTAGCCTGTCCCTCCTTCCCCATCCGCTCTGTCTGCCGTGGCATCGCACCTTATCTTGACGAAGACGCGGTGATGGTTTCCGTCACCAAGGGTCTGGAAGACGGTACCCTGCTTCGCATGAGCCAGGTTGTGGAGGAAGAAACCCACCGTACCACTGTGGCACTCACCGGCCCCAGCCATGCAGAGGAAGTTGCCATCGGCATTCCCACCGGCTGTGTCTCCGCCTGTCCCGACAGGGAAAAGGCTGAGTTCGTCCAGGACGCTTTTATGTCCGAGACTTTCCGCGTCTATACCAGTTCCGATGTGATTGGAGCGGAACTGGGCGGCGCTCTGAAAAACATCATCGCCCTGTGCGCCGGCATCAGTGATGGTCTGGGCTTCGGCGACAATTCCAAGGCTGCTCTGATGACCCGCGGTCTGACAGAAATCGCCCGTCTGGGCGTTTCCATGGGCGCCAGCAAGGACAGCTTTGCAGGCCTCACCGGAGTAGGCGACCTGATTGTCACCTGTACCTCCATGCACTCCCGCAACCGCCGGGCAGGCATCCTCATCGGCCAGGGCAAATCTGCCCAGGAGGCCATGAAGGAAGTGGGTGCTGTGGTGGAAGGCTATTACGCCGCCAAGGGCGCATGGGAACTGTGCCAGAAAATGGGTGTGGATATGCCCATCATCCGTGCCGCCTACCATGTGCTCTACCGGGATCTTCCTGCCGAGGAAGCAGTCCGTGCGCTGCTGACCCGCAGCCGCAAGCCTGAAAGCGAAGATGCCGGCTGGCATTAAGTTAAAAAAATCCCCGAACGCAAAAACGTTCGGGGATTTTTGATTTGCTCTTTAAAACAAAAAAAGACAGATCATTTGATCTGTCTATTTCTGTTGGGTATCTTGAATCAGATAGCGCGCTCAACCTTGTTGGAACGGAGGCATCTGGTACAAGCGTACACATGGCAGGGAGTACCGTTAACGACAGCCTTGACGCGCTTGACGTTGGGCTTCCATGCACGGTTGGAACGTCTGTGGGAATGGGAAACCTTGATGCCGAAGGTCACGCCCTTACCGCAAAAATCACACTTAGCCATTTCATTGCACCTCCTATCTGAATAATTACTCATCAATTTTTGCCTGGTCACAGGCACTTGGATATAATATCAGACTTCCTCAAAAAAAGCAAGCACTTTTTTACAAAAATTTTAGTTTTTTTCAAAATGTCTTGATATTCTTTCTGGTGACCGATATAATAGCAAAAAGACCTGCGAAAGAGGTGTTCCTTTTGATCGATACTTACAGCGTTCCTCTGACAACCATCGTCAAGGAATTCGATCTACAGGTGGTTTATCCTGCCACAGACTATGAAAACATCCGTCTGACCGTTGCAGATGTTGCCCGTCCCGGCCTGCAGCTGGCGGGATATTTTGACCATTATGAACCTATGCGGCTTCAGATTCTTGGCAATGCGGAAATGAGCTATGTCTCCAAGCTGACCCCCAACGACCGCACCGCCATCTTTGCCCGGCTGTTCTCTTACAAGTTCCCCGCCCTGATCATCTCCCGGAATATCCAGCCGGATCAAGCCTGCGTGGAAATGGCCAAGAAGCACAATGTCACCCTGCTTCGCTCTCAGGATACCACCGGTGCCCTGATTTCCATGATCAACAACTACCTCACCGGCCAGCTGGCCCCCCGGATTACCCGTCACGGCGTTCTGATGGAGATTTACGGCGAGGGCGTTCTGTTGGTGGGCGAAAGCGGCATCGGTAAGAGTGAAACCGCTGTGGAGCTTCTGAAGCGCGGTCACCGCCTCATCGCGGACGATGCCGTGGAGATCAAGAAGATTTCCAGCAGTGCCCTCATCGGCACTGCGCCGGAACTGATCCGCAACTATGTGGAACTTCGGGGCATCGGTATTGTCAACGTTGCAAAGCTTTTCGGTATGGGCGCCGTCAAGAATGACAACCAGATCAACCTGGTGGTGAACATCGTCCCCTGGAACACCCAGGAAGTCTATGACCGTCTGGGTCTGGAGGATCAGTACACCGAGATTCTGGGCGTCAAGATTCCCATGAACACCATTCCTGTCACCCCCGGCAGAAATCTGGCCGTGATCCTGGAGGTCGCCGCCATGAACAACCGCCAGCGGAAGATGGGTTACAATCCTGCTCTGGAATTCACCGAGCAGATCAACCGCCATTTCGAGGAGGCCATGAGCAAAGGCTGATGAAAGAATTTACCATCACACAAAATGATGCCGGACAGCGCCTGGACCGCTTCCTGGCCAAGGCTGTTCCCCTGCTGCCCGCTTCCCTGGCCCAGAAGTACATTCGCATCAAGCGGATCAAGTGCAACGGTGCCCGCATCGAACGGGACACCCGCCTGAAGGCTGGCGACGTGCTGCAGCTTTACATCAACGACGAATTTTTCGACAAACCCAGAGAGGACAACGCCTATCTGACTGTCGCCACTCCCAAGCTGAACATTGTCTACGAAGATGAACATGTTCTGCTGGTGGACAAGCGGCCCGGTCTTGCCGTCCACCCTCATGACGGCGCAGAGTACGGTCGTACCCTCATTGACCATATTCAGTCCTATCTCTATCAGAAGCGGGAATGGCGGCCCCGGGAGGAAAATTCCTTCACCCCTGCCCTGTGCAACCGCATTGACCGGAACACCGGCGGCATTGTCATCGCAGCCAAAACCGCTGAAGCCCTGCGGGTTTTGAATCAGAAGATCAAGGACCGGGAGATGGACAAGCGGTATCTGGCCATTGTGGAAGGCACTCCCAGACCTAAGGACGGCAGTCTGAAGGGTTACCTTTTCAAGGACGCCAAGAAAAACCGGGTTTTCGTCACTGATACCCCCCAGGCAGGCTCCAAGACCTGTCAGACCAACTACAAAACTATCACTTCCGCCCGGGGACTGACCCTGGTGGAATGTGAATTGATCACCGGCCGGACCCATCAGATCCGCGCCCAGTTTGCCCATGCAGGTCATCCTCTGCTGGGCGACGGCAAGTACGGCAAGCTGGACAAGCGCTTTGACCGGAACTATCAGGCACTCTATTCCTACAAGCTGACCTTTGACTTCACCACCGATGCAGGAAGCCTCGAATACCTCAATGGCAAGAGCTTCCAGGTAGATAAGGTTGACTTTGTGGAAGAGTATTTCCCCGGCACCAAAATCTAAAAACTGGCCGCTTCCGATTTTGGAAGCGGCCAATTTCAGAGGTTATGTTATGAACTACGCCTATTATGACAGTCCCTTCGGGCCCATTCAGATCGGATACGATGATGCCGTCCGATCTATTCGCCATGTAGATAAGATGGGCAACGACCACATGCCCGCTCCCCTCTCTGACCGGGCTGCCGGGCAGTTGGAGGAGTATTTTAAGGGGATCCGCAGAGAATTTGATCTTCCCCTCGCCCCTGCGGGAACGCCCTTTCAGATGGCTGTCTGGGAAGCCCTGAGAGAGATTCCCTACGGGGAAACCAGAAGCTACGGTCAGATTGCCGCCGCAATCGGAAAACCCAAAGCCAGCCGCGCCGTGGGCATGGCATGTAACCGCAATCCCATCTGGATCGTCATTCCCTGCCACCGTGTGGTGGGAAGCACCGGAAAGCTGACCGGCTACGAGGGCGGTCTGGACATGAAGCATTTTCTTCTGGAACTGGAAAACAGATAAAAAAAGCCGACACCCGAAGGTGTCGGCTTTACTTTTTTCAGTTAGACATAGCGGCAGGCGCCGAACCAATGCTCAGTATAGTAATCAGAGTACAAATCGGAGTAGCGGACACAGTCGCCGCTGGTGGAAGAATGAATGAATTCACCGTCGCCCACGTAAATACCGCAGTGGGAGATGCCTTCCTTATATGTACCCTGGAAGAACACGATGTCGCCGGGCTTCAGGTCGGACTTGTCCACAGGAGTGCCCTTCTTGTACATGGTGTCCTGGGTACGGCTGATCTTGATGCCCAGGGAATTGTAGATGTAGTAAACAAAACCGGAGCAGTCAAAGCCACTGGGATCCTCACCGCCCCAGACATAGGGGGTACCCAGATACTTCTTTGCGGTGTCAACGATCTTCTGGCCGGTGACGGAACCGGACTCAGAAGAACCGGAAGAGGTATTGCCGGAGTTATTGGATCCGCCGGTCTCACCCTTCAGGGCAGCTGCGCTGGGAGTAACGCCGGTGGACTCGCCCTTCTTAAAGAACAGAGGATCCTTGGAAGAGGACTTGTTCTCATAGGGAGCTTCGGTCAGATCCAGGTAATCGCTGCGAATGTAGCAAATCTTTTCGCCGTAAATGACCTTGTACCAGCCGTTGTTGACACCCAGAATGTAGGCGGTGTCACCCTTGTAGCTCTTGCCTACGGAAGAATAGGAAGTGCCGGCGCCGGAGCGCATATTGACCTTGTTGCCGTTGACCTTGCCGTAGCCCAGCTCAACGTTTTCCTTGGTCTTGACCTTCAGGTAATCGCCGTGCATGTAGCCGATCTGCATGTCATAGTTGACCTTATACCAGTCGCCATGCTTGCTGATGACCACAACCACTTCACCCTTGCTGGCAGAATCCAGAACCTTGGAACTGGTGCTTGCGGATGCACGCAGCCGCAGACCATTGCCGTTGACCCATGCCATACCCTTGATAATATCGCCCTTGGCGAATGCATTCACAGGGAAGACACTGATCAGCAGCACCATCGCCAGGAATAAACTAAGAACACGATTTCGAATTTTCATACGATACCCTCCGTCTTACGAACTAAAAAACTTACTTACCTGCCAGAGCTCTTTCCAGCCACACGCAGCCAAAATCCAAAGCGGTGTAGAGGCCGTCTTTTTCGCTCTTCTTAACAATCCGGTCCCGGCTTCTGGCGGCGGGATCGGTGAGCTGAAGCTGAACGGAAACACGGGATGCAACGTCGATACCATTGACCTTCTTGGTCTCGAGGATCTGCAGCATCACGATGTGGGAGTCAGCCATGGAACCATAATAAATGAGGTTATCCTTCCGCATGAGAGGACGACCTTTGTACATCAGAACAGCATTTTCTTCAGCCATGGGGAAACCTCCAAAAAATTGTAATGGAATTGTAACACATTGTAACAAATAAGTCAAGGCGTAAATCTTTAAGATTTACAAAAGAGTTACAATTTTAAATCCAATTCCATCCGAAACGAGAACAATAAAGCGGATTTTGTAAGACGGAGGGGAGTATGAAATTGAAAAGGTGCATTGAAAACAGTCAAACTTTTCGTTTGACTGCTCTTGACAGAAAGAAACACGAGGCTCTTGCCGTGGCAAAAGCCTCGTGCGGTGTGTTACTTTTCGTCGAACAAATAACAGTTAACCAGCTGCTGCATCAATTCGTCCCGGTCCAGCTTGCAGATCATGCTGCGCGCATTGTTATAGTTGGTGATATAAGTGGGGTCCTCGGTGAGCAGGTAGCCGACGATCTGATTGATGGGATTGTAACCTTTCTCATTCAGAGCATCGAATACACCGCGCAGAGTCTGGCGCATATACTCCTTATCGTCACAGGGAACCGTGAACTTAATGGTATTCTCCGTCATGGATTCGACCTCCTTAAACTATAGATTAGAGTTATTATATCCCAAAAACCCGACAGTGTAAAGTCCCGGGGTGAAAAATTTCTGTGAATTCCCCGTTTAGCGCAGGGTGACGTCCAGCTTTTCCTTCAGAGCGGTCAGAATCTTGGTGACCACAGCTTCGGAGTCGGTGTCGGTCAGGGTGCGGTCATCGGCTCTCAGTTCCAGAGCGAAGGCCACGCTCTTCTTGCCCTCGGGCACGCCGGTGCCGCGGTAGATGTCAAAGAGCTTGATGTTCCGCAGCAGCTTGCCGCCGGCAGCAGCCATGACATTCTCAACCTCAGCCACAGTCAGAGCCTCATCGCAGAGGACAGCCAGGTCACGGGAAACGGTGGGATACTTGGGCAGGGGCACGTAGGTGGGTTCGGGCAGCTGCATGGTGAACAGCTTGCTGAAGTCGATCTCGGCGCAGTAGACATCTGCATCGATGCCGTAGTTCTTGGCAACCAGAGGATGGACCTGACCCATGAAGCCAACATCGATGCCTTCGATGGTGACCTTGGCGCAGCGGCCGGGATGGTAGCTGGGGTTATCCTTGACCGCGGTGTAGGATGCCTTCTTGATCCGCAGACCCTTCAGGATAGCTTCCAGTTCTCCCTTCATGGTGAAGAAGGTGGTGTTGGCACCGTATGCGCCCAGAACCAGCATCTTGGGTTCCTCAGGCAGAACCTGGCCTTCCACAGGCAGGTAGATCTTGGCCAGCTCATAGAGCTTTGCTGCCTTGTTGTGGTAGGCAGAGTTGCGACTCAGGATCTCCAGCATGGAGGGCAGCGCGATGGTACGCATGATGGAGGTATCCTCACCCAGAGGATTCTGGATGCGGATGGCTTTTCTCAGAACACTGTCCTGAGGCAGACGGATCTGATCGAAGATGGCGGGAGAAACGAAGGAATAGGTGATGATCTCACTGTAGCCCAAGCTGCGGCACAGCTGGCCAGCCTTGGTTTCCAGAATCATTTCGGGGGTGTAGCCGCCCTGAGTGGATGTCCGGAAGGGAGTGGTGGGGATCTCGTTGTAACCGAAGGAACGACCCACTTCCTCGGCGATATCAGCCATCAGGTTCAGGTCGGGGCGGAAGGAAGGCACCAGAATGGTGTCGTTTTCCACGGGAACTTCCAGCAGCTCCAGATATTTGATCATCTGCTCCTTGGAGATCTCGGTGCCCAGCAGGCGGTTGATCTTTTCAGGCTCCAGGGGCAGAGTCTTGGGCTGGGGAACATAGTTGATGATATCGATGATGCCATCCAGAACGTCGCCGCACTGGAGCATCTCAACCAGTTCGCAGGCGCGCTGCACAGCGGGAACGGTCATCATGGGATCCAGGTGCTTCTCGAATTTGCCGGAAGCATCGGTACGCATACCCAGAGCCAGAGCAGTCTGGCGGATGGAGGTGCCGTCAAAGTTGGCGGACTCGAAGACAACGGTGGTGGTGTCATCCACGATTTCAGAGTTTTCGCCGCCCATGATGCCTGCCAGACCGATGGCCTTGTTGTCATCGGCGATGACCAGCATACCGGGCTTCAGGCTGCGGACATTGCCGTCCAGAGTGGTCAGGGTTTCCCCTGCCTCAGCCTCGCGGACCACGATCTTACCGGACGCAACATAGCGGTAGTCGAAGGCGTGCATGGGCTGGCCGTACTCCAGCATGACGTAGTTGGTGATGTCAACGATATTGTTGATGGGGCGGACGCCGTTGGCGCGGAGGCGGTGGCGCAGCCACTTGGGGGAAGGACCGATCTTGACGTTGGCCACCATACGGGCGGAATAGCGGTTGCACAGCTTCTCAGCGGGCACTTCCACATCCAGATGCTCGTAGATGGAACCGGCGTCGGAGCCGTGAACCACGGGCTCATGGTGCTTCATGGGCAGACCGAAGGCGGCTGCGGACTCACGGGCCAGGCCGATGATGGAGTAGCAGTCGGGACGGTTGTTGGTGATTTCAAAGTCAACCACAGTATCATCGTTGCCGATGACCAGGTTGATGTCCTGACCGACGGTGCAGTCCTCGTCATTCAGGATCCAGATGCCGTCAGCATAAGCGCCGGGCAGGTCATTCTGGGTCAGACCCAACTCCTCGAAGGAGCAGAGCATGCCGTGGGACTTTTCGCCTCTCAGCTTGCCCTTGGTGATGTGAACACCGCCGGGCAGCCAGGAGTTGTGCAGGGCAGCGGGAACCAGGTCGCCCTCATGGACGTTCTGGGCACCGGTGACGATCTGCACCAGCTCTTCCTTGCCCACGTCCACCTGGCAGATGAACATGTGGTCAGAGTTGGGGTGACGGACCATGGAAACGACCTTGCCGACGACCACGTTCTTGATCTCGGCATCCATGCGCTCCCAGGTTTCGACCTTCTGGCCGAAGACGGTCAGAGTGTCAACATATTCCTTATCGGAAACGTGGGACAGGTCCACGAATTCCTCATTGATCCATTTTCTGTTGAGTTTCATGATTTTGTCCCTCCTTTTAGAACTGATTCAGGAACCGTACGTCATTGTCGAAGATCAGACGCAGGTCGGTGATGCGCAGACGGCCCATGGCCATACGCTCCAGGCCCATGCCGAAGGCAAAGCCGGAGTACTTTTCAGGGTCGATGCCGCAATTGCGCAGAACTTCAGGGTGAACCATACCGGCGCCCAGCAGTTCGATCCAGCCCTCGCCATGGCAGGTGGAGCAAACCTGACCGTCGATTTCACCGGTGCCGTGGCACTTGTGGCACTGCATATCCATTTCGCAGGAAGGCTCGGTGAAGGGGAAGTGATGGGGACGGAAACGGGTCTGGGCATCAGCACCGTAGATCTTACGCATGATGGTGATCAGAACGTCCTTCAGGTTGCCCATGGTGATGTCCTCTGCAACAACCAGGCCCTCGATCTGGTGGAACATGGGGCTGTGGGTTGCGTCGGCCTCGTCCTTACGGAACACGCGGCCGGGAGCCAGCATGCACAGGGGGGGCTTGTGATTTTCCATGAAACGGATCTGCATGGGGCTGGTCTGGGTCCGCAGCAGAACCTCGTCATTATCGTCAAAATAGAACGTATCGGAGCGGTCGCGGGAGGGATGGCCCTCTTCGATGTTCAGGCGGGTGAAGTTGTAGCTTGCCAGCTCCACTTCGGGACCGTCAACCACGGTGTAGCCCATGCCAACGAAGATGTCCTTGACTTCCTGAAGCACCATGTTCATGGGGTGCTGATGGCCCAGCTCCACAGTTTCACCGGGGATGGTTACGTCGATTGCCTCGGCAGCCAGCTTGGTTTCCAGAACCTTGGCATTGATGGAAGCCTTGCACTGCTCCAGCTTTGCTTCGATTTCAGCGCGGACGGCGTTTGCCATCTGACCCATGACAGGGCGCTCTTCGGGGGACAGCTTACCCATCATCTTCAGAACGGCGGTCAGTTCGCCCTTCTTGCCCAGCAGCTTGACTCTCAGTTCTTCCAGCGCAGCAGGGGTCTCAGCTGCATCCAGAGCAGCAAGAGCCTTCTGTTTGATCTGCTCTAATTGTTCTTTCATTGTATATTTCCTCCTAAGCCGGCAGTACCGGCAGCTATTACAAATAAAAAAGACCTTCCATCCCAACACTCGGGACGAAAGGCATTCCTTCCGCGGTACCACCCGCAATTCGCCGTTTCCGGCGCAGCTTTAAAAGCGCAACTACGCTCGCAATCTTTAACGGGATTACCCGGCGCACTCTACTCATCGTTCAAGTGGCAGCTCATGGGAGAAGGCCCGGCATTGCACGTAAGCGGATCCCACCATCCCGCTTTCTCTGTCAGACGCAAACCAATACAAGGCAGCCCAGTCTCAGCTTTTGCATATCGGCCCTATATTAGCATATTCATTGAAAAAATGCAAGGATTATTTCAATTTTCCCATTTTAAAAGGACGCACCTGCGTGCGTCCTTTCATTTTTATTCCTTGGTAGGTTCGCCTGCAGCGCTGCTTCTTCTGCGGCGGCGGCGACGGCGGATCTGATCTTCGGGATCAGCCTTCTCCGCCCGGCGGGCATAGGCTTCCGCTGCTTCGGAGGTGGCTTCGTAGGTCAGGCGGCTGACCCGAACCAGGCCGTCAGGCTGATCAGAAAGCCGCACCCGGATCAGGAACTTGCCGTGCTCGGGGCAGGTGGCCAGATCCATATACCGGTGACCAGGCTGGGCAAACCAGCGGGATCCCAACATCCGTGCGCCGCAGGTGGGGCACAGATTCTCCTCCCCTGCCATGGCGGCAAGAGCGGTGCGCTTGTCGGAGAAATCGTGGTAAACCTGGCGGCAGATACAGCCGGGAAGCTCGGCACCGTGGAAGCCGTTTTCGTGGCTCTTCAGAGCCTGGTCGTATTCGTCAGCGCCCTTTTTCAGGTCCAGTCGGGCACAGATCAGTGCGGTGTGATAGGCATCGCCCAGGGCGTCATGTGCAGGGCGGGTAGCCTCAATGCCGAAAATCTCCATAGCAGTCTTCAGGGCCTTCTGGGAGGTGGAGCCATCGGTCTGGGCATTGAAGATCATCTGAGCATTGTACCATCTGCCGGTCCAGTCGATATTCAGACCGTGCAGCTGCAGGTTTTCCCGCAGGATGCCGATATCGTCAAAGCCCCAGGTCAGAAACACGATGTCCTCGCCGCACCATTGCTTAAACTGCTCCATGGCATAGGCGAAAGGCACGCCCTCTTCCTTCAGGCGGGACTCCTTGATGCCCGTCAGCTTGCTGACTCGGCGATTCAGGTGCCGGTAATACTTAGGCTTTATCATAATCTGGAATTCGTCAGCCACCTGCTGGTCTTCCGTCACCCGGACAGCGCCGATCTGAATGATCTCGCCGCGGATCTGCACAGGCAGAACCTTCCGGGAGGAAGGAGAACCGGGCCAGGGCTGGTTCCATTCCATATCCAATACAATATAGTTCATGAGCAAAAACCTCTGCTTTTAATGTTTACATCTTATCATATCACACAAATGGTCCTTCTGTAAACAGAAACTTGCAAAAGTTCTGTATTCTTCCATCTTTTTACCACTCCGGACGGGCAGATTATTGACATCCCCCAGCGGTTTTGCTAAAATTTGATTAATAATGCCCATAAATAGCATACACCTAAATAGTTCGGATTCTCTCCGGAAAGGGGGATATCATGGTCAAGAAACTGAACAAATTAAATACTCCGGAATACCTTGCATCGCTCAGTGCCTTCAGTTTCGGAATGATTGTGCATCTGTTCGGCCTTGTGAATGTTCTGCACAATTCCGATGACATTCAGATTCAGCCAGCAGGCTACGGCACTGGTCTGCGTTCCGGACGTTGGTTCCTGTCTCTTCTCGGTGATTTGGTCAAAAATCTTCTTGGCGGCTACAACATTTCCTGGGTCAAGGGACTTATCTTTATACTTCTGCTGGCCATCTCTGCCGGTTTTATTGTCTCCGCGCTGGAAATCCGCAGCAAAAAATCCGCAGTTCTGGTGGGTGCAGCATTTATTACCTTCCCCACTGTCACCGCCACCATGTTCTATCCCTATACCACCAGCTACTACGGCATTGCTGTTTTACTTTCGGTGCTGGCTGCATGGATTCTGCCCCGCCATAAACTGGGCATTGTGTTTTCCGCCATGTTTTCCGCCATGGCTCTGGGTATTTACCAGGCGTATCTGCCCATGACTGTCAGCCTGCTGGTCCTGATGCTGCTGCGCCAGACCCTCCAGGGAAAAGAACCCGTTTCCAGACTGTTTCTGAGGGGTGTATACTACTGCGCAGCCATCGCACTGGGACTGATTCTTTACTACGCAATTCTGAAGCTGTCCCTTGCCATTGAGGGTGTTTCCCTCAACACCTACCAGGGTATCGACAATATGGGAAAACTGAATCCTGCGCAGATTCCCGGACTGGTTGCAGAGGCATTTCTTTCCTTCTTTACGCTGACATCCACAGATTACTGTTCCCTCTCCCAGATCCGGCTGCTGCAGATTGCCTACCTGTCCGTACTGATCCTAAGCGCAGCAATGATCCTCTTTGTTCTGCTGACCAAAGTAAAACGCCTGTCCTACGGACTCTTCTGCATCTTCCTCTGCGCTGTTTTCCCGGTTACGGTCAATTTGATTGTGATCATGTGTCCCGACAGCCGCATCTACACCCTGATGGTTTATTCCTTTGTGTTTGTTCTCACCGTGCCGCTGGTTGTTCTTGAAACAATGGACCGTGATGCTGCGCGGAATGTACTTTCCAGAGCTGCCGCTGTTGTACTGATTACAGCAATCCTTGCCAATTCCTATCTTGCCAATGTCAATTACACTGCGCTGTACTTCGGCAACCGCCAGGCAGAGAATTTCTTCAGCGGTCTGGTCACCCAGGTACGTATGACGGAAGGATTCGACTCGGATATGAAATGGGCCTTCCTGGGCAAGGTCAATGACCCGCTGCTGACTAATCCCTGGGATGATGTGCTTCTCTACGAAGGCAACACCTCCGTATACAAACTGACAACCGACTATTCCTGGCCCTCCTGGATCAGGCATTATGTGGGTTACACCATACCCACTGCAGGAGCCAATACTCTGGAAGCGCTTCAGGCCAACCCGGATGTCCAGGCAATGCCCTGCTGGCCGGATGACGGGTCCATCCGGATTATTGACGATGTGATCGTCATCAAATTTCAGCAGCCCTGATTTTTACAAGCAAAAAACACCCCGGAACCGAAGTTCCGGGGTGTTTGCTGTATTCTTACAGATCCAGCAAAGACAGAGCTTCCTCGTCTGCAACGATGGTGCAGTCGGGGTGCAGCTGCAGGATGGATGCGGGAACCTTGGGATCGATGGGGCCGGTGAACATGGCCTTGACAGCCTGAGCCTTGTTCTTGCCGTTGACAACCATCAGAACCTTCTTGGCCTGCATGATGCCCCAGATGCCCATGGTGTAGGCCTGACGGGGAACATCGTCACGGGAGGCGAAGAAGCGCTGATTGGCATCGATGGTGGACTCAGCCAACTTGACGCAGTGGGTGCCGGGAATGAAAACTTCGTCGGGCTCGTTGAAGCCGATGTGGCCGTTGGGACCCATGCCCAGCAGCTGCAGGTCGGTGTGAAGCTCACCGATCAGCTTGTCGTAATTGCCGCACTCAGCCTCAGGATCATCGGTCAGACCGCTGGGGATGTTGCAGTTAGCCTGGTCGATGTTCACATGATCGAACAGGTTGTGGCGCATGAAATAAGCATAGGACTGGTCATGGTCCTTGCTCAGGCCAACGTATTCGTCCAGATTGACGGTCTTGACCTGGGAGAAGTCCAGCTCGCCGGCTTCGTACTTCTTGATCAGTTCCTTGTAGGTGCCCACGGGGCTGGAACCGGTGGCCAGACCCAGAACGCAGTCGGGCTTCAGGGTAACGACGGAAGCGATGATATTGCCAGCCTTGACGCTGACATCAGCATAATCCTTTGCGCGAATCAGTTTCATAACAGATGTTCCCCTTTCATGAATAAAAAATCAGGTTTATGGTGCTTGTATCTGGTAATCAGTATATCATCTTTCCTAAATGATGTATAGTCCCAATATCGGTTTTCAGTCGAAATTTATAAATACGCAATTTCAATCCGCAACCTCTCATTTCTGGCCTTATTTTTCGTTTCATTTTTGGCACTGTATTTATTGCCAGATTGTGCTATCATAGGCTCATCAATCACCGGGAGGAATTCCTATGAAAAAGCAACAGAAAATCTCTACCAAACGCATCGTCCTTGCCGCGCTGATGGCCGCTCTGACCTGTGTCGGCTCTGCAATCCGCATCACCGTTCCCCTGGACATCGCGGGTACCACCTCCTTCCATCTGGGCAACATCTTCTGCGCCATGTCCGGCATTCTGCTGGGTCCCTGGCTGGGCGGACTGGCATCCGGCCTCGGCTCTGCCATTTATGATATCATCTTCTATCCTGCTTTCATTTCCGAATGCTGGATCACATTCCTGACCAAGGGTGCCTACGGTCTGGTTGCCGGTCTGATCATCAGCATTGGTGCCAAAGAATGGGGTTATGTCCGGGCCATTCTGGCTACCCTCGCCGGTGCCCTGACCTACGCAGTTCTGTATCTTGCCAAGAGTTATTTCTACAGCGGTCTGCTGATCAACGGTCTGACTCCCGATGCTGCATGGCTAACCGTTATCGGCAAGCTCCCCGCCACCATTTTCAATGCCGTGGTGGCCGTAATCTTCGCCCCCATCCTTGCCGCGGCTATCCGAACCGCTCTGGCAAAGAATCACCTGTCACTCAATTAATTATTCACCGAAAGCCCCTCTTCCGAGGGGCTTTTTGTTTGCGTTTTATTAACATATGATTTGGAAACAATGATATAATATGGATATCGAAAGGAATGATGCAAATGTCTTTTCAGGCAATGATGTTTAATGTAACCGCATCCATCGGAGACTACAAGCGGGACAAGGCCATCCCCCTGCCCGAGGGTATTACGGAATGCCGCAATATCTCCTACGGCTGCCACGGAAAATGGAGCCTGCTGGATGTTTACTATCCCAATGAAGCAACCGCTCCCCTGCCCACCATCGTCAGCATTCACGGTGGCGGCTATGTCTACGGCACCAAGGAAATCTACCGCCGCTACGGCATGGACATGGCAAAGCGGGGATTTGCTTTTGTGAATTTCAATTACCGTCTGGCCCCCAAGTGGAAATTCCCCACCCCACTGTGGGATACCAATGCCGTCATGGAGTGGGTCTGCAAGAATGCCGTCCGCTACCATCTGGATCCCAGTCGGATTATTCTGATCGGTGATTCCGCCGGTGCTCAGCTGGCAAGCCAGTACGCCGCTATCGCCACGAATCCCCAGTATGCGGCCCTCTTCCACATGACTGTGCCGGAAATCACCGTCCGTGCCCTGGGCCTCAACTGCGGCATGTACGATCTGGTAGCAAAAACCATTCCGCCCCGGACAGGCCTGGCCCTCGATTATCTGGGCCGGGATATCCCCTCCGATGATCCCCGGCTTTTCGTGCTGGAAGCCATCGGTGAAAACTACCCGCCCGCCTATATCACCACCTCCTGCCATGATTTCCTCCGTTCCAACGCGGAACCCATGTGCGAGTTCCTGAAGGAAAAGGGAATCAAAACCGCCTGGAAGTGCTATGGCTCTGAAGAGGACAAGCGTATCGGCCATGTCTTCCATGTGAACATCGCCCTCCGGGAAGCCACCATCTGTAATGATGACGCAGCCGTGTTCTTCCGGGAAGTCCTTGCAAAATAATCAAAGAACCGAAAAGGGGCAGTTTTCTTTTGGAAACTGCCCCTTGTGATTTTCCTCATTCTACGGTATAATCATGCCATAAATCCAATTTCAGGAGGCCCCTATGAGAAACAAGAAACAGGAAAAACCCTCGCTTCTGATGATGCTGCTGGCATTTGCATTTGTATTTTTCTTCCTGGGCGATTTTGGTCCCACCCAGGAAACTGCACAGCCCACCGATGCTGCAATCGTCACGGAAGCACCTGCAGCAGACGAAGTAACCGAAGATGTTGTCATTGACATTGACGGTAGCTACACCACCAAGGAAGACGTTGCTCTTTACATCCATACCTATGGTCATCTGCCCTCCAACTTCATAACCAAGGACGAGGCCCGTGAACTGGGCTGGGAAGGCGGCGGTCTGGACGATTACGCCGAGGGCATGTGCATCGGCGGCGACTACTTCGGCAACTACGAAGGTCTGCTCCCTGAAGCCGACGGCCGGGAATACACCGAATGCGACATCGACACTCTGGGTGCCGACAGCCGCGGCCCCAAGCGCATCGTCTTCTCCAACGACGGTCTGATCTTCTATACTGATGACCATTACGAAAGCTTCGAGCTGCTCTACGGTGAGCCCTGATGAAACACATCACCATTGACTGTGCCGCTATCGATAGCCGTGAAAGCCTACATAGAACCTTTTCCGATGCTCTGTCCCTTCCCGAATTCTATGGCAATAATCTGGATGCCCTTCATGATGTGCTGACCGCCATCTGTGAGGATACCACCCTGGAGATTCAGAATTGGCCCGCTGCGGAAGTCGCTCTTGGTAACTATGCCAAGGCTGCCCGCCGCTGCCTGACCCACGCCGACCGGAACCCCCATTTGACTGTTGAATTCCATTAAGTAAAGCCCCGCGCCGATTCTGCTGATGCTGGGTCTGGAGCGTACCGGTTCCGCCAACGCCTCGCTTTTGAACAATTTTGAAATCGTCGCCACCTCCCTGATCGCCCTTCTTGTTTTCAAGGAAGTTCTCTCGCGACGGCTAGCCCTCGCCATCGCTCTGGTGACCCTTGCAAGCATCATTCTGGGATTTGAGGGAAAGGGCAGCTTCCAGTTCAACACCGGTTCCCTCTTCGTTCTTGGCGCCGCCTGCTGCTGGGGTCTGGAAAACAACTGCACCCGGATGCTCAGCTCCAAATCCTCCGTTCAGATAACCACCATCAAGGGCATTTTCTCCGGTCTGGGCAGCCTGATTGTGGCTCTGGTCATCGGCGAGAAGATTCCCGGCATCATCTGGATCTTTGCTGTGCTTGTGCTGGGTTTTGTAGCATACGGTCTCAGCATCAATTTCTATATCCGTGCCCAGAAGGATCTGGGCGCCGCCAAGACCAGCGCCTACTATTCCATTGTCCCTTTTCTGGGCGTGGTCTTCGGTATGCTGATGCTGGGCGAACGGCCTGCACTGCAGTTCTATCTGGGGCTTGCCGTCATGATCGCCGCCACGGTTCTGATGATTAAGGATACCATCTCCCTCCAGCACACCCATGAGCATACCCATATCCACTGCCATGAACACAGCCATGGCGATCTGGTTCATACCCATGAGCATGAACACATTCACACCCATACCCACATCCACGAAGGCGACGAATCCCTTCACAGTCACTTCCACAAAAATCTGGAAGGCCATGCCCACGCCCACGACTGATAAACACATAACCCGCCCTGTCGAAACAGGGCGGGTTTTTCTTACTTTTACTGATCCATACCGTAGGCGAAAGCTTTTTCAACCAGCGCCTGGTCGTTCATGACCGCATCATAGAACCGGAAACCTCCAGCGAAGTTGTAGGCTTCAAAGCCATACTTCCAAGCTCCGGGTGGCGATGTAGCTGCGCAGACCGCTCTGGCAGGTCACATGAACAGGCTTCCCTTTGTCAAGAAATTACAGCATGGCAAGAATCTGATTCTTGGGTCTTGCACCCACAGCCTGATTGACAACCTCGCCCTTTTCCATCACCACCAGCGTAGGGATGGAGAAAACGGAAAATTCCCTTGCAAGCTCATATTCCTCATCCACATTGACTTTGCCAATTTTGATATCGGACCGCTCTGCGGCGATTTCTTCCAGCATGGGAGCAACCATCCGGCATGGACCGCACCAGGGTGCCCAAAAATCCAGCAGAACTTTCTTTTCAGATTCCAGAACTTCCTCACGGAAATTGTACTGATCGATATTCATAACAGACATATTGTTGTCCTCCTTGTTTCTTTATTGTGGCTTTAGTATAACCGAAAAGAAGCCTTCCTTCCGTGACGATATCACCAAGCACAAAAAACGACCCGGCAGATGCCGGGTCATTTCTTCGTTTTTTTACAGAGCAGCCACGGCGATCAGCTTGTGATCTTCCGGGATTTCAGCTGCGTCATCAAAACGCCAGCTGATTCTACCTGCCCAGTTTTCAGCGACGGTGCTGAAATGGTGCAGCACAATGCCGAGACCCAAGTCGCCGTCGATTTTGGTGTTGTAGGCATCGGGCTTTGCAATCAGGCTGACGCTGCCCTCACGAAGCAGAAATGCGTAGGCCTGACGGTTTAAGTAGCTGGGAGACAGAGATGCAGCATAGAGTGCTTCCCAGAGCATGTCATCAAAGAAGCCGATATAGGAATCCACATCTTCAATGTTTCCGTCTGCAAATGCCAGATCATAAACACTCTTCTTGGGTTCCATATAGCGGTGCTTTGCTGCCAGGTCCACATTGGACATGCTGCGGATGTTCAGGCGCAGCCGTCTGACAGCCTTTTTCCCGTAACCAAAAGCCGCAACAGCCGCCACTTCCAAATCGGAATCAATCCCCAGAGCCTTCTTCACATCGCCGCTGTCGGTGAAGGTCAGCCAGCAGCTGCCGAGATCCATATCGGTCAGCTTCAGGATCAGATCCTCCATGATATAGCCGGCATTCAGATAAGCCTGATCGTGACCCTCACTCAGCAGCACCAGATACTGAGGGGCGCCGATCAGAAACTGATTGTAGCCTGCAGCGCCTTCCAGAGCTTCCCTGGCACCGGTGCCGAAGACGCGAAGCTCAGTCTTCAGTTCAGGAATCAGGCGACGGACAGAGGCATCATAATAGCTCTTGATTTCTTCGATGACGGAAACAGGAAGCTGCTTGTCGGCAAACTCCCGGACGGACTTTCTGTTCTGGATCAATGCACTGTAGTTCATAATCGTGCCTCCTTGTGTGTTTTGTTGTGTGGCTTTATTATATCGAGGATTCCATGGATTTTCTGTGACAAAATCACCTTTTCAAAGTAAAAAGCACGGTGAACTTCACCGTGCTTTTTCAATATTTACTTGCCGGGACCAGCGGTATCAGAACCGTCGCCTGTCAGATTGTATCGCTTGGCAGCATCCTCACGCATCTTGTACTTGAGGACCTTACCGGCGGCATTCATGGGGAAGGCATCCACAAATTCGATGTACTTGGGCACCTTGTGGCGGGCCATGCTTGCCCGGATATAGGCGAACATCTCATCAGCGGTGATGGAATCCTTTTCCTTCAGCACGATGCTGGCAAAAATCTCCTCGCCGTACTTCTTATCGGGAACGCCGATAACCTGTACATCCTTGACAGCAGGATGAGTATAGATGAATTCCTCGATCTCCTTGGGGTAGATGTTCTCACCGCCGCGGATGATCATATCCTTCAGTCGGCCGGTGATGCGGTAGTTGCCCTGTTCATCCTTGCAGGCCAGGTCGCCGGAGTGGAGCCAGCCCTCTTCATCGATGGTGTCCCGGGTGGCTTCGGGCATCTTGTAGTAGCCCTTCATGGTATTGTAGCCACGGGCGCAGAACTCACCGTTGACACCGGGGCCAACTTCCAGACCGGTTTCGGGATCGATGATCTTGCACTCCACATGGGGGAAGTCGTAGCCGACGGTCTCGGTGCGAACTTCCAGAGAGTCGGTCCAGGAGGACATGGTATTGCCGGGGGCGCATTCTGTCTGGCCGTAGACGGAGACGATGCCGTACATGTTCATTTCGTCCGGCTGGGCGGCCCGCTTCATCAGTTCCGGAGGACAGCCTGCGCCTGCCATGATGCCGGTTCGCATGTAGGAAAAGTCCGTCTTGCGGTAGTCCGGGTGGTTGAACATGGCGATGAACATGGTGGGAACGCCGTTGAAGCAGGTAATCCGCTCCTGATTGATGCAGGCAAGGGATGCCTTGGCAGAGAAATAAGGCATGGGACACATGGTGGCGCCGTGGGTCATAGAAGACGTCATGGACAATGTCATGCCGAAGCAGTGGAACATAGGCACCTGAATCATCATGCGGTCGGCGGTACTTAGACCCATCCGGTCGCCGATGCACTTGCCGTTGTTGACAACATTATAATGAGTAAGCATAACGCCCTTGGGGAAGCCGGTGGTGCCGGAGGTATACTGCATGTTGCAGACATCATCGGGCCGGACATTGGCGGCCATCCGGTGGACTTCCTCAATGGGCGTCAGGTCAGCCCGGTCCATGGCCTCTTCAAAAGTCAGGCTACCCGGCTGACGGAAGCCCACGGTGATGACATTTCTCAGGAAGGGTAGCCGCTTGCAGTGGAGAGGATCTCCCGCCTTGGTTTTGGCAAGTTCCGGGCAGATCTCGTTGATGATGTTTTTATAATTGGAATCCAGAGCAGATTCGATCATCACCAGGGTGTGAGTATCGGACTGGCGCAGCAGGTACTCCGCCTCGTGGATCTTGTAGGCGGTATTCACGGTGACCAGCACCGCACCGATCTTGGTGGTTGCCCAGAAGGTGATATACCAGGCAGGCACGTTGGTGGCCCAGATTGCAACCTTCATGCCGGGGCGGACACCCAGAGAAATCAGGGAACGGGCAAAATTATCCACATCGTCCCGGAATTCCTCATAGGTACGGGTGTAATCCAGGGTGGTGTATTTGAAGGCATACTGGTCGGGGAATTCCTCAACCATCCGGTCCAGCACCTGGGGGAAGGTCAGATCAATCAGGTCGTCTTTCTTCCAAACATACTGGCCCGTGCCGTCATGGTTATAGTAAAGGGATTTCTTCCGGCTGCGGGTGCTGCCGAAGCGGCTCATGTAGTTTACGAAATGGGGGAAAATGACGTCCTTTTCCTGAAGATCTTCCATCCATTCGGTCTTCCATTCCAGAGACACAAAACCATCGTAGTTGATGGAGGACAGGGCACGGATCATATCCGCCACGGGCATGGTACCCTCGCCGATGAGATTATAGGTATGCTTGTCATCGGAGTCCCGGAGGTGGCAGTGCTTGACGTAGGTGCCCAGATTCTTGATGGTGGTATCAGCGCTCTCGTCAAAGTCGCGGTAGGGGTGGTGCATATCCCACAGGGCGCCCATATAGTCGCTGGCGAAGCTTTCCAGCATGGTGCGCAGACGTCCGGTGTCCGCATAGATGCCAGACGTCTTGATCAGCAGACAAATACCGGCCTTTTCAGCGGCGGGTTCCAGCTGGGAGAGGTTCTTGCGAACCTGTTCTTCGTTTTCATGAAGGGCGCAGGCCACAACATAAGGCACATGGGCATCATGGGCCACCTGCATCAGATTCTTCAAGGCCTCCACGCAGCTATCGCCGTCGGACAGGTCCATGGATGTGTCGAAACAGGGAATGGTCAGCTTCAGATCCCGCAGCTGCCGGACAGTGGCCGCCACCTTGTGCTTGTGGAAGGGGCCGCCCTTTTCCAGCATGGGATCAAATTTCGGAAGGTTATATACTTCAATACCCGTGAAGCCATTGTCCAGGGCAGTTTCAATCATATCGTCCCAGGTCAGGTTGGGCCAACCTCGGGTAGAAAAGGAGAGATTCATACCGTTTCCTCCTCATAAACGATTTTGTTCAGGGCGCTGATGTAGGCATAGATACTGGCGCCCACAATGTCGGTGGAGATACCCTTTCCGGAGTAGAGCTTGCCGCCGCTGCGCAGCTTTACGACGGCCTGGCCCATGGCCTCACGGCCTTCGGTAACCGCCTGAATCTGGAAATCATCCAGTTCATAGTGGCAGCCGGTGATGGATTCGATAGCCAGAAAAGCGGCGTCAATGGGACCGTCACCGATGGAAACGCCCTCCATGGGCGCGTCGTTTTTGCGAAGCTTCAGATGGGCAGTGGAGGAAATGGTGTTGCCGGCGGTGATGACGTAGGTATCCAGCCGGTAGGCGGAAGGCACCTGCATGGCGGCGGAAGCCACGATGGCATCCAGTTCCTTGGCGGTGACCTTTTCCTTCTTGGCGGCGATGTTCTGGAAGGCTTCAAAAACCCGGATGCCGTCCTCCTCGGACAGGTCATATCCCATCCGCTCCACAGCCTTCATCACGCCGGAGAGGTCATCGTGAGCAGTCAGATAAATGCCGGAATCATCTTCCTGAACGCCGTTGTCGAAGGGAGAATTCTTGCTGCGGCCGGTCTGGCACATCCAGGTAATCTGGTTGACGGTGCGGTTCAGCTGGGTCACACGGACGGAGCAGTCAGCACCGAAGCTGTCGCCCCGGGTCTTGATGATCCGGGAAACATTGGCCAAAGAAGCGGTGTTCACAGGGTAGGCCGCGGTCTTGATCTCACCGGCGCCGGCGGTGGCGGCAGCGATAACACAGGCGTCCGCCATGGACAGCTCATTGGAGCAGGAAACACCCAGGCAAACATCCTTGAGGGTAGGAACCGCTTCGTAAAGTCCCTTCAGAAATGCGGTGAACTCACCGGGCATCATGGTGCCGGCGGTATCGCAGACGGTAACCGTGGTGGCGCCATTTTCAATGGCGGCAGTGATAATCTGAGCCAGGAATGCGGGATCGCTGCGGGTGGCATCGTCGGCCACAAATTCCACATCGGTACAGAAAGCCTTGCAGGCGGCGATGGTGTCACTGACGGCCTTCAGCATGGCGTCGGTCTTTTTATGATAGATGTATTCCATCTGCACGGAGCTGACAGGAGCGCAGACCTGCAGCCGGGGGCGCTTGGCACTCCGCAGTGCATTCCAGGTTTCCTCCACGCTCTTAACATCCAGCTGCACCGGAACGGCAATGGTGCCGGACTGCACGGCAGAAGCAATGGACTTGATCCGCAGGCTGTCAATCTTGGAGGAACGGATACCTTCCAGCTCGATCACAGAAACATCCAGCTTATCCAGAAGCTTTGCCAGTTCGATCTTTTCCTTAAAGGATAGGGACAGCTCCTTGCCGGTCTGCTTCATGGTCACATCGCTGATTCTAATTCTGTTCATAGTTCGACTCTCCTTGCATGTGGAAATAAAAAAGTCCCTGAGGCCAGCACAGCCTCAGGGACGAAGTTTCTTCGCGGTACCACCCTGATTACCCCCAAAGGAGTCACTTACCGGACTTCCAGCAAAGTCCTGCCCTGTAACGGGGGCTTACCGTGTCTCATTACTGACCGAATGGCGTTCACAAGACCAACTCGGGAACCAGATCATCCTTCCCGTCTGTTCCGGCTCGCACCAGCCGCCGGCTCTCTGGATCAATACCTGGAAAGAACAAGTTTTCCGTCAAAGTCTTTTGTGGATTAGTGTCATTAAAACACAATCCCAGTTTTTTGTCAATGGAAAATATCCAAAAAGGGTACGGTTATTTTGTACAAATCTACGGTGTCGATAGGTCATTTTTTCTATCTTGTCCAACAGGTGAAAATGTTTGACTTTTTCTCGCGGACATGTTACATTGTTGGCACATACAAAAAAGCTTTGACGAAGACGGTCAGACAGCTGTAGTTTGCAGAGAGCCGGTGGTTGGTGCGAACCGGTAACAAGGCGTCTAAGACCCATCACTTCCGAGCCGGAGAGCTGAATTAAGCGCAGTAGGTTCTCCCGTCTGCCCGCGTTAAGGGATAGCGCTTGCTGGAGCGTGAAGGGGTGGCTTATGGCCGCAATTTGAGTGGTACCGCGGGTATTTTCTGATGCTCGTCTCAAGGATTTCTTGAGACGGGCTTTTTTATTTACAGAAAGGAATGATCACCATGACAAGTCAGAACACTGCAACTCAGCTGATGGACATCGCTCTTCGTATCCGGGAGCTGCGTGAGATTCTGGGCTACACCGAACAGCAGATGGCGGAGATGACCGAGATTTCTCTGGATACCTACCGAATTTACGAATCCGGCTCTATTGACCTGCCCTTTACCTTTATGCACAAATGTGCAAAAGCCTTCGGCGTGGAGATTACCGTCCTTCTGGAAGGCCACAGCGCCAAGCTGTCCGGCTACACCGTCACCCGTAAGGGCAAGGGACTGACCACCGCCAGCGAAGACGGCATCACCATCCAGGACATGGCTCCCATGTTCCGCCGGAAGCTGGCCACTCCCTACTATGTTACCTATGAATACGACGAGGAATTGCAGGATGAACCCATCCACACCGTCACCCATGACGGCCAGGAGTTCAACCTGGTTCTGAAGGGCGCCATGCGCATCCGCGTGGGCGACAATGAAGAAATTCTACACGAAGGCGACTCCATCTTCTATAAGTCCTCCACCCCCCACGGCATGATCGCCATTGAAGGCAAGGACTGTGTGTTCCTTTCCATGATCATGGCCAGCGACAAGCGCGACTCCGCTCTGAAGCTGCCCTCTCAGCGGGTTGTGAAGGAAAAGACCACCGAGCAGCGGCTGCTGTGCAACGAATTCGTCTGGGGCACCGAGGATGAAAACGGCGCCATGACCGGCCTGAACTATGCCAATACCGACCGCTACAATTTCGCATTCGACACCGTGGACGCCATCGCCCGGAAGTATCCCGACAAGCTGGCGATGATCCACATTGACAATAACATGACCGAGCGCCGCTTCACCTTCAAGGACATGAAGGACGCCTCATCCCAGTGCGCCAACTATTTCAAGAGCCTGGGCATCAAACGGGGCGACCGGGTCATGGTTGTCCTGAAGCGCCACTACCAGTTCTGGTTTGCAATTCTGGGCCTGCACAAGCTGGGCGCCATCGCCATCCCCGCCACCAACCAGCTGATGGAGCACGACTTCACCTACCGGTTCCAGGCAGGCGGCGTCAGCGCCATTCTCTGCACCGCCGATGGCGACACCGCCCATCAGGTGGAGCTTTCCGAGCAGGTCTGCGGCATCCAGCTGAACAAAATTCTGGTCGGCGGAAACCGGGAAGGCTGGCACAACTTCAACGAGGAATACGGCCTCTTCAGCCGCCGCTACGTCCGCGCTGATGACGCTCCCTGCGGCGACGATCCCATGCTGATGCTCTTCACCTCCGGCACCACCGGTTACCCCAAGATGGCCATGCATTCCTATAAATATGCGCTGGGCCATTATGTCACCGCCCGATACTGGCATCTGTGCGAGCGTGGCGGCCTCCACTTCACCATTTCCGAGACCGGCTGGGGCAAGGCTCTCTGGGGCAAGCTCTACGGCCAGTGGCTCTGTGAGGGCGCGGTATTCACCTACGACTTCGACCGCTTCGATGCTGAGAAGATTCTGCCCATGTTCGCAAAGTACAATATCACCACCTTCTGCGCTCCCCCCACCATGTACCGCATGCTCATCAAGCAGGACCTGAGCCGCTTTGACTTAAGCTCCATCCACCACGCCACCACCGCCGGCGAGGCTCTGAACCCCGAGGTCTTCTATCAGTTTGAAAAGGCCACCGGTCTTCGCATCCACGAAGGCTTCGGCCAGACCGAAATGACCCTGGGCATCGCAAACCTCTACGGCACCGAGATCAAGCCCGGTGCCATGGGCAAGCCCATCCCCGGCTACGGCATCGACATTGTGGACTCCGACGGCAATCCTGTGGAAGACGGTATCAACGGTGAAATCGTTATCCGTACTGATCCCAAGCCTGCCTGCGGCGTCTACCTGGGCTACTATCTCAACCAGGAAGCCACCGACAACGTGTGGCATGACGGCATGTATCACACCGGCGACGTTGCATGGCGCGATGAGGACGGCTACTACTGGTATGTTGGCCGTGCCGATGACGTCATCAAGTCCTCCGGCTACCGCATCGGACCCTTCGAGATCGAATCCACCATCATGGAACTGCCTTACGTTCTGGAGTGCGGTGTCTCCGCCGCTCCCGACGAAGTCCGCGGCCAGGTGGTCAAGGCTTCCATCGTGCTGGTTCCCGGCACAGAGGGCACGGAAGAGCTTAAGAAGGAAATCCAGAACTACGTCAAGACCCACACCGCCCCTTACAAGTACCCCCGTATCGTGGTCTTCCGGGAAGATCTGCCCAAAACCATCAGCGGCAAGATCATGAGAAACAAGCTCTGATTCTGACATATCCGTCCCCTCTCCGGGGACGGAAACCCCGATAAATCGGGCAGTGTACACCGCCTGAAAACAATCTGCTTCTTGACAAAAACAGATAAGAGTGTTATGATTCCTTATCATAGAGAACAATCGGCAACGATGGAGAGTAGCATACGCCTGACCCGTCCAGAGAGAAATGGCGGTTGGTGAAAGCCATGGCGGAAGCGGATGCTTGTCGCTCCTGAGCCGGGAGGAAGAAAGCGCTTTGCGCCGTAGAACCTCCGCGCGTGAGCTGCGTCAGTGCTTAGGGTGTGCTGGCACCCGATGAGTGGTATCTGCTGTGAGGCAGATGCAATTTGAGTGGTACCGCGGGTATTTTCTGATGCTCGTCTCAAGGAATCTTCTTTGAGACGGGCATTTTTGCCTTATTGAGGTGCAACATGGAAAATACAATGACTGGTATGGACTACAAACTCCGGGAAGTCGCCGGCCGTATCCGGGAGCTGCGTGAAATCAGCGGCTTTACCGTGGAAGAAATGGCCCAGCGCACCGGTGTCACAGTCGATGAATATATCGCCTGCGAAGCAGGCAGCCGCAATATGAGCATCGCTTTCCTGTACCGCTGCGTTCTGATCTTCGGCGTTGACATGGGTGACCTGCTGGAAGGTCACAGCCCCAAGCTGCGTACCTACGCACTGACCCGCCGGGGCGAAGGCCAGCGCATTGAGGAAGCACACCACATGGTTGGCTTCAACCTGGCAGCCGGTTTCCGCAACCGTATCGCCCTGCCCCTGTACATGGAGATGAAGTACCGTCCCGGTGCAGAATATGAGGATATCGAACTGGTTACCCACGAGGGCCAGGAATGCGATATCGTCATCAAGGGCCACATGAAGATCCAGATCGGCAGCAAGACCGAGATTCTTCACACAGGCGACTGCATTTACTACGACTCCGCCACCCCCCACGGCATGATTGCCGTTCAGGGCGAGGACTGCAGCTTCTATGCCATCGTCCTCAGCAACTCCGCCGCCCGCGAAGGCGAGCAGGCCGCCGCTGTGGCAACCCCCGATTCCAAACCCTACAATGCTGACAAGCAGCCCCGTGTCTATCGGAAGTTCATCACCCCCGAAACCGACAACGGCAAGCTGAAGAAGATTTCCTTCCAGAATGAAGAGAAGTTCAATTTCGCCTTCGATATTGTGGACGAGCTTGGCTCCACCAAGCCTGAAAAGCTGGCCATGCTCTATGTCGCTGAGGACGGCACCGAGCGCCGCTTCACCTTCCAGGATATGAAGCGGGAATCCGCCCGGGCAGCAAACTACTTCAAGGCTCTGGGCATCAAGCGGGGCGACCGGGTGATGCTGGTGCTGAAGCGCCACTATCAGTTCTGGTTCGCAATTCTCGGCCTGCACAAGCTGGGCGCAGTGGCTATCCCCGCCACCAACCAGCTGCTGGAAAAGGACCTGACCTACCGCTTCGCAGCGGGCAACGTCAAGGCCATCCTCTGCACCGCCGATGGCGATGTGGCCGATGCCGTGGATGCAGCCGCAGCCAAGTCCCCCTCCCTGGAGCATAAAATCATCGTAAACGGCAGCCGGGAAGGCTGGCATAACTTCAACGAGGAATTCCCCCTCTATTCTTCCCATTTCTTCCGCACCGAGGATTCTCCCTGCGGCAGCGATCCCATGCTGATGTTCTTCACCTCCGGCACCTCCGGCTATCCGAAGCTGGCCGCTCACAACTACAAGTATCCTCTGGGTCATTTCATCACCGCAAAATACTGGCACCGGGTCAATCCCGACGGCCTGCATCTGACCATCTCCGATACCGGCTGGGCCAAGGCCCTCTGGGGCAAGCTCTATGGTCAGTGGATGTGCGAAGCCGCAACCTTTGTGTATGACTTCGACCGGTTCGATGCCGAGAAGATCCTGCCCATGTTTGCCAAGTACCACATCACCACCTTCTGCGCTCCCCCCACTATGTACCGCATGCTCATCAAGCAGGACATCTCCCGCTTCGATCTTTCCAGCATCGAGCATGCTTCCACTGCCGGCGAGGCCCTGAATCCCGAGGTCTACCGCCAGTTCAAGAAGCACACCGGTCTTTCCATCCGGGAAGGCTTCGGTCAATCCGAAAGCACCATCATCATCGGCAACCTCAGAGGCGAGAGCCACAAGATCGGTTCCATGGGCAAGCCTGTGCCTCTGTATGACGTGCATCTGCTGGATGTGGACGGCAACGAGGTGGAACGCGGTGATACCGGTGAAATCTGCATCAATATTTCCAAGGGTCTGCCCTGCGGCCTGAGCTACTGCTACGAAGGCAACGAAGAGGTTACCTCCGAAACCTGGCGTGACGGCTGGTATCACACCGGCGACCTGGCCTGGGTGGACGAAGACGGCTTCTACTGGTACGTGGGCCGGGCTGATGACGTCATCAAGTCCTCCGGCTACCGCATCGGACCCTTCGAGATTGAAAATGTCATCATGGAACTGCCCTACGTTCTGGAATGCGGTGTCTCCGCCGCTCCCGATGAGATCCGCGGCCAGGTGGTCAAGGCATCCATCGTGCTGGTCAAGGACTTCGTCGGTACCGACCAGCTGAAGAAGGACATTCAGAATTATGTTAAGACCCGCACCGCTCCCTACAAGTACCCCCGCATCGTGGAATTCAAGGAAAGCCTTCCCAAGACCACCAGCGGAAAGATCATCAGAAAGAAGCTGTAATTTTTACAGTACCCTATAGATATGAACCACAAACGCCTGACCCTTTTTGCCGGACACTACGGCTCCGGTAAAACCAATATCGCCGTCAACTACGCCATCGCCATGGCCCGGGAGGGCAAGTCGGTCTGCATCGCGGACCTGGACATCGTCAACCCCTATTTCCGGACCAAGGACAGCGCAAAAGAGCTGAAAGAAGCGGGAGTGACCCTGATCTCCCCCCAGTTTGCCAACTCCAATGTGGACCTGCCCGCCCTGCCTGCCGAAGCCTACCGGCTGGTACAGGACAAGCGCATTTATGGTGTCATGGACATCGGCGGCGATGACCGGGGCGCCTACGCCCTGGGCCGGTATGTTCCCGCCATCAAGGCAGAGAATAACTACCGGATGGTTTTCGTCGCAAACTGCTGCCGTCCTCTGACCCCCACCGCCGAAGAAGCATTGGAAGTCATGCGGGAAATCGAAGCTGCCTGCGGCCTGCAGTTTACAGATATCATCAACAATTCCAATCTGGGCCCTGAGACCACCGCCGAAACGGTGATGGAATCCCTGCCCTTTACCCAAAAGCTGAGCCAGCTCAGCGGCCTGCCGGTCTTCGCCCACACCGCGGAAAAAGCGGTTGCTGCAGAGCTTGCAGACCTTCCCGACGTTTTCCCCCTGCAATTGCAGGAAAAATATTTCGACCTTCCCATCGTTTAAGGAGGAAAAACAATGGCACAACTTACCTTCCAGACTGACCTGTGCAAGGGCTGCGGTCTCTGCGTGGATGCATGCCCCAAGGGCTGCCTGGCCATTGCCGCAGATAAGATCAATAAAAAAGGTTACTCCCCCGCGGAGATGGTAAACCCTGAAAAGTGCATCGGCTGCGCATTCTGCGCCACCATGTGTCCCGACTGCATCATCACCGTTGAAAAGTAAGGAGGCGCTTTTATGGCACAAAGAGTACTTATGAAGGGCAACGAAGCCATTGCGGAGGCCGCCATCCGGGCAGGCTGCCGTCATTACTTCGGCTACCCCATCACCCCCCAGACTGAAATCGCAGCCTATATGGCAAAGAAGATGCCCAAAATCGGGGGTGTCTTCCTGCAGGCTGAAAGCGAAATCGCATCCATCAACATGGTCTACGGCGCAGCAGCCGCAGGCATGCGTGTTATGACCTCCTCCAGCAGCCCCGGAATCTCCCTGAAGGCAGAGGGCCTGAGCTACATCGCCGGTTCCGATGTTCCCGCACTGGTGGTCAACGTCCAGCGCGGCGGCCCCGGTCTCGGCGGCATCCAGCCTTCCCAGTCCGACTATTTTCAGGCCACCAAGGGCGGCGGTCACGGTGACTATCGTATGATCGTCCTGGCTCCCGCCTCCGTTCAGGAGATGGCAAGCCTGACCATCAAGGGTTTTGACCTGGCTGACAAGTATCTGATGACCTCCATGATTCTGGCAGACGGTACCATCGGCCAGATGATGGAACCCATCACCTTCGAAGATACCGAAGTTAAAACCTATGAAAAACCCTGGGCCCTCACCGGCACCAAGTGTCAGAGAAAGCACAACATTGTCAACTCTCTGTACCTGAAGCCTGACGAGCTGGAAAAGAAGAATTTCGACCGCTTCGAGCGCTATCGTGTAGTGGAAGAGAACGAAGCCATGTGGGAAGAGTACATGATGGAAGATGCAGAATACTGTGTCGTGGCCTTCGGTATCGCCTCCCGTGTTGCCAAGAACGCCGTTGTTGCCGCCCGTAAGGAAGGCATCAAGGTGGGTCTCATCCGTCCCATCACCCTGTGGCCCTTCCCCAAGAAGGCCCTGCGCGCTGCCGCCGACCAGGTCAAGGCATTCCTCTCCGTGGAGCTGAACATGGGTCAGATGATCGAAGACGTCCGCCTCTACACAGAGTGCAAGAAGCCTGTTTCCCTGTGCTGCCGCTGCGGCGGCATGATCCCCAGCCCCGAAGAGGTGCTGGAAAGCATCCGTAATATGCAGAAAGGAGCGATGTAAAGATGGCTGTTGTTTTCCAGAAACCCAAATCTCTTGCAGATGTTCCTCTGCATTACTGCCCCGGCTGTCCCCACGGTATCATCCACCGTCTGGTGGCGGAAGCCATTGACGAGCTGGGCATTGAGGGCATCACCATCGGCGTCGCCCCTGTCGGCTGCGCTGTTATGGCTTACGATTATTTCACCTGCGACATGATCGAAGCCGCCCACGGCCGCGCTCCCGCCACTGCCACCGGCATCAAGCGCTGCCGCCCTGAAAACATCGTCTTCACCTATCAGGGTGACGGCGACCTGGCCTCCATCGGCATGGCTGAAACCGTCCACGCCGCCGCCAGAAACGAAAATATCACCGTCATCTTCGTCAACAATGCCATCTACGGCATGACCGGCGGTCAGATGGCTCCCACTTCCCTCCCCGGTCAGGTCACCCAGACCTCTCCCTACGGCCGTGACGTCAACCACTGCGGCTGGCCCATCAAGGTCTCCGAGATGCTGGCCACCCTGGAGGGCCCCGAGTACATCGCCCGTGTGGCCGTCAACAATGTCAAGAATGTCAAGAACGCCAAGAAGGCCATCAAGAAGGCCTTCCAGAACCAGATCGAGGGCAAGGGCTTCTTCATGGTGGAGGTGGTCTCCGCCTGTCCCACCAACTTGGGAATTAATCACCAGAAGGCTCTGGAGTGGGTGGAGTGCGTTATGTTGCCCTACTACCCCATCGGCGTCTACAAGGACCGCACCGCTGCAAAGGAGGGCAAGTAATATGGCTGCAACTTC
>JAFXAV010000016.1 GCA_017516785.1 Oscillospiraceae bacterium | reverse complement strand
TTGGATAACCTCCATTGATCTTGTTTGTAAGCGGTTGCCGAACCTTCTTACAACTCTATCATCGGAGGTTTCCTTTTTCTACGCATAAGTATAACTTTTTTGCACCACCTGCATAGCAGGTGGTATTCTTTAGACAACAATTTCCCCGCCGCAGTTGCAATGCGGCGGGGAATCCATTCTTATTCCATTACTTGCCGTAGTAGGCATTCAGATACATCTGCTTCATCTCGCTCATGAGCGGATA
This sequence comes from Oscillospiraceae bacterium, assembly GCA_017516785.1. The sequence goes on along the minus strand of JAFXAV010000016.1, from coordinate 85,907 downwards.
GCGGGGGTTTGCGCCGGTGCACTGATCATCAAAGGCCTGCTCCACCATGTCATCAAGTCTTGCCAGGAAATCAGCTTCGTCGATGCCATAGTCACGGATGCACTTCTTGATGCCGACCTTCGCCTTCAGTTCATCCAGGGCAGCAATTAGGTTTTCCAGCTTTTCCTCATTGGTCTTGCCGCCGAGACCCAGATAATCCGCAACTTCGGCATAACGGGCCAGGGTATGGGGATGGTCATACTGAGAGAAGGTGCCCATCTTGGCAGGAATCTCCACAGCATTGAAGCGCAGGACTTCATCGATCATCAGAGCATTGGCAACACCGTGGGGCAGATGGTGGAATGCACCCAGCTTGTGGGCCATGGAATGGCAGATACCCAGGAAGGCATTGGCAAAGGCCATACCGGCCATACAGGCTGCAGTACCCATATTCTCACGGGCCCGGGGATCGTTGGGACCGTTGTCATAGGCAGCGGGGAGATTCTCGAAGATCAGCTTCAGCGCCCGCAGCGCCAGGCCATCGGTGTAGCCGGTGGCCATCATGGAGGCGTAGGCTTCCAGCGCATGGGTCACGGCATCAATACCGGATGCCGCGGTCAGTCCCTTGGGGGCATGCATCATCATGTCTGCATCCACAATTGCCATGTTGGGCAGCAGCTCATAGTCTGCCAGAGGATACTTGATACCGGTGCTTTCGTCGGTGATGACAGCGAAGGGAGTCACTTCGGAGCCGGTACCGGCAGTGGTGGGAACAGCGACGAAGTAGGCCTTTTCACCCATCTTGGGGAATTCGTAAATACGCTTGCGGATATCCACAAAGCGCATGGCCATGTCGTGGAAATCTGCTTCAGGATGCTCATAGAGAACCCACATGATCTTGGCAGCATCCATGGCAGAGCCGCCGCCGATAGCGATGATCACATCAGGCTCAAAGGTTGCCATCTGAGCAGCGCCGGCCCGGGCACAGGCCAGGGTGGGATCAGGTTCGACGGAATGGAAGGTATTGTGAATGATGCCCAGCTGGTCCAGTTTTTCCTTGACGGGACGTGTATAGCCATTCTGGTACAGGAAAGTATCAGTAACAATGAAGGCCTTCTTGTACTTCTTCAGCTCATCCAGCGCAACAGGCAGGCAGCCTTTCTTAAAATAGACCTTTTCAGGGGCACGGAACCAGAGCATGTTTTCTCTCCTTTCGGCTACAGACTTGATATTCAGCAGATGCTTGACGCCAACATTTTCGGAAACGGAGTTACCGCCCCAGCTGCCGCAGCCCAGAGTCAGGGAGGGAGTCATGCTGAAATTGTACAGGTCGCCGATGCCGCCGTGGGCAGAGGGGGTATTCACAACAATACGACAGGCCTTCATTCTTGCGGCATAGGCATCCAGCTTATCCCGGCAAGCGACAGTATCCACATACAGAGATGCGGTATGACCGTAGCCGCCATCCTTGACCAGGGTATCAGCCTTATCCATAGCTTCTTCAAAAGTGGAAGCGCGGTACATAGCCAGCACGGGAGAAAGCTTCTCGTGGGCAAATTCCTCGCTCAGGTCAGTGGACTCCACCTCACCAATCAGAACCTTGGTGTATTCGGGAACATCAATACCGGCCATGGCTGCAATGGTGTGTGCAGACTGGCCGACAATTTTAGCATTCAGCGCGCCATTAATCAGAATGGTCTTGCGCACCTTTTCTGCCTCTTCTTCATTCAGGACGTAGCATCCACGCTTGATAAATTCATCCTTGACCTTGTCATAAATGGAATCCAGAACGATCACACTCTGCTCGGAGGCACAGATCATGCCATTATCAAAGGTCTTGGAATGGATAACGGAGGAAACGGCCTGCAGAATGTCAGCGCTTTCATCAATGACAGCGGGAACGTTACCAGGGCCGACACCCAGGGCAGGCTTTCCAGAGGAGTAAGCTGCCTTGACCATACCAGGGCCGCCGGTAGCCAGAATCAGATCGGATTCGTGCATAATGCGGTTGGTCATTTCCAGAGAAGGCTCATCGATCCAGAAGATGATGCCCTGAGGAGCGCCTGCTGCCACAGCAGCTTCGGAGATGATCTTTGCAGCTTCAACGGTGCATTTCTTTGCGCGGGGGTGAGGAGAAATCATAATGGCATTGCGGGTCTTCAGACAGATCAGCACCTTGAAAATAGCGGTGGAGGTGGGATTGGTAGTGGGAATAACTGCACCAACCAGACCGATGGGTTCAGCAATCCGCTGAATGCCATAGGAGGTATCGGTTTCGATGACACCGCAGGTCTTGGTGTCCTTATATGCGTGATAGATATATTCAGATGCGTAGTGGTTCTTGATGACCTTGTCTTCCACGACACCCATGCCGGTTTCTTCCACTGCCATCTTGGCGAGCTTGATGCGGGCCTTGTTGGCTGCGGTAGCGGCTGCCAGGAAAATCTTGTCAACCTGTTCCTGGCTGTAGGTGGCAAATTCAGCCTGAGCCTTGCGGCAGCGGGCAAATGCTTCGGTCAATTCTTCCATATTGGTTACGGGCATGTAGTTTTCCATAATTATCAACCTTTCTTTATGATTCGATACTTTTATATCGGTTTATTTGTACCTATATAATACCACTTCATTCAGTATTTTTCAATCGATAATATTTTACTAAATAATTTAGGAAAGCTAATCCATCTTTGTTCATCCTGATGAATCTTCTGAATTATGCAACATAGCCAAACAGGAGTTCGAAATCTTATCTATATTGACCAGTATCAAATTTCTTTATTTTTCTTCCTATCCTTCCCTTCAAAAAGTATAATAAATACGATGGCACGGTGACGCCCGTGCAGACTTATCTGACCCAATCTCACGAAAGGAACTTATGACCATGCGTACGATTATGAACCTGAACCGCAAGTGGGCCTTCTCCAAGGAAGCCACTGCTGTTCCCTCCGAAATTTCCAACCGCTGGAATTTTGTCAACCTGCCTCATTGCTGGAACGCCATCGATGGCCAGGACGGTGATGCCGACTATTTCCGCGGCACTGCCTACTATGCCAAGTCCCTCAATCAGGTGGACCTGCCCAAGGCCAACCGCTACTATCTGGAAATCAACGGCGCCAACTCCTCTGCCAAGGTCTACTGGAATGGCAAGTGCATGGCCACCCATCACGGTGGCTACTCAACCTGGCGTGTGGATGTCACCGATGAAATCGCCGGCACCAACCTGGTAGTCCTGGAAGTAGACAACGCCCAGAATCAGTCCGTTTATCCCCAGAATGCTGACTTTACCTTCTATGGCGGTGTCTACCGTGATGTAAATCTGGTTTGTGTTTCCGAAAGCCACTTTGACCTCGAGTACTACGGCGGCCCCGGCATCAAGGTCACACCCATCATTGACGGCGATAACGCCAATGTGGAAGTGGAAGTGTTCGTCAAGGGCATGAAGGAAGATCAGTACTTCCAGTACACCATTGTTGACGCCGAAGGCAATGCCGTTGCCAACGAAGTGAGCACCGAGACCAAATTTGCAGTTACCATCGAAAATGTCCATAAGTGGCATGGCCGCAAGGATCCTTATCTGTACAGCGCAGAGGTCAACCTGGTGGAAGGCAAGGAGATTCTGGACAATGTATCCGCCCGGTTCGGCTGCCGCAGCTATGAAATTGATCCCGACCGTGGCTTCATCCTCAATGGCGAAGAGTATCCCCTCCGCGGTGTCAGCCGTCATCAAGACCGCTGGGGCCTCGGCAATGCATTGCTTCCCGAGCATCACGAAGAGGATATCGACCTGATCTGCGAAGTGGGCGCCACCACCATTCGTCTGGCCCATTATCAGCATGCTCAGTACTTCTATGATCTGTGCGACGAAAAGGGTCTTGTGATCTGGGCCGAAATCCCCTACATAACCACCCACCTGAATGACGGCGTGGAAAACACCCGGACTCAGATGATGGAACTGATCGTCCAGAACTACAATCATCCTTCCATCGTTGTCTGGGGCCTTTCCAATGAGATTAACGCCGGCACCGAAGCTGACGAGCATATTATTCCCAACCACCACATGCTCAATGACCTCTGCCACGAGATGGACAAGACCCGCCTGACCACCATGGCTGCCGTCTCCACCGCTCCCCCTCACAATCCCTATATCTCCATTCCCGATACCGTCAGCTACAACCACTATTTCGGCTGGTACGGTGGTGAGCTGGAGGACTACGGCCCCTGGTTCGACAAGTTCCATGCCGAGCATCCCACTCAGCCCATCGGCTGCTCCGAGTATGGCTGCGAGGCTCTGAACTGGCACAATTCCAAACCCGATGCCGGTGACTATTCCGAGGAATACCAGGCAGTTTACCACGAGTCCCTGATCCGTCAGCTGTTCTCCCGGAAGTACCTCTGGGCCACCCATGTGTGGAACATGTTCGACTTCGGCGCTGACGGCCGCAACGAAGGCGGCGAAAACGGCCAGAACCACAAGGGTCTTGTGACCTTCGACCGCAGCTACAAGAAGGACTCCTTCTACGCCTACAAGGCATGGCTGAACCCCGAACCCATGATCCATCTCTGTGGCAAGCGCTACATTGACCGCACCGAGGACGTAACCAAGGTCACCGTCTACTCCAACCTGCCCGCTGTGGAGCTCTTTGCCAACGGCGAAAGCCTGGGTGTCAAGGAAGCACCTGACCACTTCTTCTACTTCAAAGTTCCCAATACGGGCACCACCCATCTGGTGGCTACGGCCGGAGGCCTGACCGATGAGAGCATTATCCGCAAGGTGGCAGAACCCAACCCCGCCTATGTTCTGGTGGAAAAGGGCGCTGTTCTGAACTGGTGGGACATCACCGAGGTGGAAGGCTTCGCATCCCTGAACACCAAGCTCCGCTTCCTGAACAATAAGCTTGGTCTTGCAGGCTCCGCAAAAGTTCTGGCTCCCATTCTGGGCGAACAGTTTGCCGCCCATCCCCAGGCTCTGGGTCAGCTGGACAGCTTCAGTGTTCTGCGCCTGATCAACCTGATCACCGGCGCCATGATGATGCCTGTTACCAAGGAACAGCTGCTGGATCTGAACGCCGAACTGAACAAGATTTCAATTGTATAACTCATCACACAATGAAACCCCGCTGCTCTGCTGCAGCGGGGTTTTCTGTTCCTATGACCGTTTTATCGGACCGAACCATTGATATAATCAGCCTGAAATCAGCCGAGGACAGCATTTTTCGGAAATGTCAAGTCTTGTTCTTCAAAATTTTCCGTGGTATAATGCCGCTCAGTGCGTTTTAAGGAGAGATTGTTATGGTTCATCATGCAGCAATGCAAAACTTCAAGTCAAGAGAGCTTACAGCTTTTCATAATATTCCGGGTGTCAATGAACTGATGCAGGCATCCCCTGCCCAGAAAGACGAAATTGAAGCCATGTACCCAGATGCTGTTTTCGCTGTGGAAATCGCCTCTTCCCTCTTTAACCACAATCGGGAGCTGAGCGAGATTACTCAGAAGGCCTATTTCTCCATTCTGAATGGCGACAGCATTTCCAGTGTGCGGTTCCGGTATAACCGCGAAACTGATCAATACTGGAAAGAGCACATGTGGGATGATTGACTGAAATTAAAACAAGGCACGAAAGAGATTCACTCGCTTTCGTGCCTTTTATTTTTATCAGATCCGCATAATCTGTTATTCTGTAACGGATAAAATCAGACTGCACCGGTTTTTGACATCCATTTCCGAAAAATAGAGCTTTTCCATTGGAATCCACTCTTCATGAAACCTTCTGGCAAGTTCCGGGGAATTCCGTTTTTGAATCCTGGCTTTCTGCACCGCCGAGGACACATCAAGGAATACGGACAAATCGTAAATATCCGCCAGTTCCGGATGCATGGAGTATGCGCCCTCAATGACTGTCAGCTTTTGGGGAACCACTTGAACCGCAGGGGCGATTTTCATGGATCCGCAGTCAAATCTGCGGTATTGAATCGGTTTTCCGTTTTTCAGAGGAATCAGCACTTCCTCCAGAAAACGCTCGCGGTCGATATTTCCTCCAGGTTCAGCGAATCGTTTGGCTGTTCTCTGCTCTGGGCGCAGGAAGAAGTCATCCATGTGAAATACGGTACAGTCGTAGATTTCTGAAAGGATCCCGCTGAGTGTTGTTTTTCCACTGGCACTGCCGCCTTCGATGGCGATAACTGCAGAACCCTTCTGAATCAGTTTGTCAATTTCTGCAAACAACTGCAGAAAATCCACATACCGATCGGCTACAACCCGATAGGCAGGATGATAAACGGACCGGAAAGCTTCAGAATGGTGGATCGCCGGGTATCCCCCGCTGCCCCATTCTTCGGCCGCTGCATCAAATTCCATCTGTGGAAAATCCAGAATATTTTCCCGGACAAGTTCCTTTGCAGTTTCGAGCTTGCAGAGCAGATTCTTCATACCCTCAGGTTCTTTTTTTGCAGAAGCAAAAAACAGTTTTCCAAGGGTTTCAGCGCTCAGGCCACGGTTCAGCCATCCAAGATGAACCCGGCTGTATACTCCGTCCAGCTTGTCCAGAAGCCCATTGTCTTCTAACGGCACGGAACAATCCGCAAATTCCTTTAAAATATATGCTGTGACACCGTCCAGGGATGTAACCATATGCTCGCAGCCAAAGGAGCTTTGGTAAATGAATTTGAAGATATCCTGAATTTGCAGCTTCGGATATTTCTGATAATGCGCAATCAGCAGATCGCTGGTTTTTTCATATTGATTCATAAGGTCTCCGGTTCAACCTTTCAGATTCAGAATTTTAGGATTTTCCAGCAGCATCACAAGAATCGGTATCAGAACGATTTGTACAATGATGCCGGGAATTGCATTGGTAACAGCACCTGCAAGAAATGCTGCCAGTGTGAAACTGCCGCCGCTCACACCCATACAAAGATACATCACACAGCCCCAGATGAGTCTTCCTGCAAGCATTGCTGTCAGCAGCGAAATATAAATGGACATCTTTTTTCTGGGAAGCAGCCGGTGCATCAGACCGGATACCGCACCGTAAGCTGCCAGCTCAAAGGCCATGCAAAAGGCATAGGGAAACAGCGGAGGCATTCCCAACGTGACGGAACGAAACAGCGGTGCAATGAATCCAACCGCCAATCCCCAGGGCCAGCCGCAGATAAAGCCGCAGAGCAAAACCGGAATATGCATAGGGCAGAGCATGGCTCCGATTTCCGGAATCTGTCCCGTCAGAAAAGGCATTATGTACGCAAGCGCCAGAAAAAGCGCAGCCAGTACCATTTTCAAAAGTTTATTACGGTTATTCATGAAGTTCTCCTCTCTGTCGCAAAAAAGTGCCACTACCCCTTCTGAGGTAATGACACTTTCATAGTATCGATAAAAATATAGAAAAACAAAGAAAGGAAACTTCTGCCTCCGCGCTGTTCTTCTGAACAGCACAGTTATCATACAGTAATATGAATATCTTGTCAAGAACAGGGAGAATCCAGATAACTGCGCAGTTTGGCCATAGCATCGCCAATCAGGACACCGGTATTAAGATTGGAAACTCCTGCAATCAGATTGTCACATTTGTTCATAGGAAGGAGAATCCGGACTGCATCTGCCTGGCCCACCGCAACAGCCATCGCAGGTGTAATTTCACCCAGGAGAGAATCCGCAATGACAATTCCAATGGGTCCAATGATCACATCAGCCCTGCGGCAGGCAACAATCACCGGGTTCTCACCTGTGGCTGCATTTTTTGCTCCTGCCTTTATCATTGCAGCAGTTGCAACCGCGTTTGTTCCAATGGCAGTAATGTTTACATTCTGAAATTTTGCGATGATTTCCCTGATCAGCTGCGCGCCCAGCTGACCGCCCTGTCCGTCTATAACCAAAATGTTCATAATGCATCTCCAGATATTTGATGATAAAAATAATAGCATATATTCTCTCACAAGTCTATATCACAAATCTTCTATAAATTAAATAAAAAATTTTTTTGATTTTTCCCATATCCAAACACAAAGTTTGGTCATCAATCAAACTTTTTGTACTCATTTGAATATGTTTACCAACATAAAACCAGCAGTTTTATGAATTATTGTAATCAATTAACAATAACCTTGATATATCCTAAAAAATGTAGTATAATACGAGGAAACCTGGTACTGTTGTTTCACAGCACTGGGGGGAATAAGAAAGGAATGAAAAAACTATGGAAAAAATCGCAATTCTTGCGCCCGTCCTGGGTGTTCTGGCTTTGCTCTTTGCGCTGACTCTGTCCCGCAAAGTCTCCAAGCAGGACGCCGGTACTGACCGCATGAAGGAGATCGCTTCTTACATCCATGAGGGTGCTCAGGCATTCCTGATGGCTGAGTATAAGATTCTGATCATCTTCGTCGCTGTTCTGTTCGTCGCCATCGGCTTTGGCATTGGCTGGACCTCCTCCATCTGCTTCCTGATCGGTGCTCTGTTCTCCACCATCGCAGGCTACTGCGGCATGAACGTTGCCACCAAGGCCAACGTCCGCACCGCTGCTGCTGCAAAGGATTCCGGCATGAACAAGGCTCTGTCCATCGCTTTCTCCGGCGGTGCTGTCATGGGCATGTGTGTCGTTGGTCTGGGTCTGCTGGGCTGCGGCATTGTTTGGGTTGTCACCGGCGATCCTGGCGCTCTGTCCGGCTTCTCTCTGGGTGCTTCCTCCATCGCTCTGTTCGCCCGTGTGGGCGGCGGTATCTACACCAAGGCTGCTGACGTCGGCGCTGACCTGGTCGGTAAGGTCGAGGCCGGTATCCCCGAAGATGACCCCCGTAACCCCGCTACCATCGCCGATAACGTCGGTGACAACGTCGGTGACGTTGCAGGCATGGGCGCTGACCTGTTCGAATCCTATGTCGGCTCCATCGTCTCCGCCATCACTCTGGGTGCTGTCGGTGCTTACGCCATCAAGGGCGCTATCTTCCCCCTGATTCTGGCAGGTGTCGGCATTGTTGCCGCTATCCTGGGCACCTTCTTCGTCCGTGGCGACGAGAACTCCAGCCCCCACAAGGCCCTGAAGGCAGGTACTTACGCCTCCAGCGCAGTCGTTGTCATTGCTTCTCTGGTTCTGAGCAAGGTGTTCTTCGGCAACTTCAGAGCTGCCATCGCCATCATCTTCGGTCTGATCGTCGGCGTTCTGATCGGTATTGTTACCGAAATGTACACCTCCGGCGACTATCGTCCCGTTAAGAAGATCGCACAGCAGTCCGAAACCGGTCCTGCTACCACCGTTATCTCCGGCCTGGCTGTCGGCATGGAGTCCACCGGTGTTCCCATCCTGCTGATCGCTGTCGGCATCATCGGCGCATTTCTGGCTTCCGGCCTGTACGGCATCGCTCTGGCCGCTGTCGGTATGCTGTCCACCACCGGTATCACCGTCGCTGTTGACGCTTACGGCCCCATCGCCGATAACGCCGGCGGTATCGCTGAAATGTCCGGTCTGCCCAAGTCCGTCCGTTCCATCACCGATAAGCTGGACGCCGTCGGCAACACCACCGCTGCTATGGGTAAGGGCTTCGCCATCGGCTCCGCCGCTCTGACCGCTCTGGCTCTGTTCGTTTCCTACTCCGAGGCTGTTGGCCTGTCCACCATCAACGTCATGGACTACAAGGTCATCGTTGGCCTGTTCATCGGCGGCATGCTGCCCTTCTTCTTCTCCGCTCTGACCATGGACTCCGTTTCCAAGGCTGCTTACAAGATGATCGAAGAAGTCCGCCGTCAGTTCCGCACCATCCCCGGCATTCTGGAAGGCACCGGCAAGCCCGACTACACTTCCTGTGTCGCTATTTCCACTCAGGCTGCTCTGAAGGAAATGCTGGTCCCCGGCGTTATGTCCGTGATCGCCCCCCTGTTCGTTGGCTGTGTCCTGGGTACCGCTGCTCTGGGCGGCCTGCTGGCAGGCGCTCTGGTCACCGGCGTTCTGATGGCCCTGTTCATGTCCAATGCCGGCGGCGCATGGGACAACGCCAAGAAGTACATCGAAGATGGCAACCACGGCGGCAAGGGCTCTGAAGCTCACCGCGCTGCCGTTGTCGGCGATACCGTCGGCGACCCCTTCAAGGATACTTCCGGCCCCTCCATCAACATCCTCATCAAGCTGATGACCGTTGTGGCTCTGGTCTTTGCACCTCTGTTCCTGATGATCAACGGCGGTATGGGCCTGTTCTAATCGCCCGAAAGGAGAAACATTAAAATGAGTGTTTTTGAAAAAGATTTTGACTTTGTGATTGAACGCGCAAAGTCTCTGAAGAAGCCCGCACGCGTTGTCGTCACCGGTGCTTACGTTGAAAACATCCTGAAGGCTGTTTTCCAGGCTGAGGCTGAAGGCTTCTGCCGTCCTGTTCTGGTTGGCTCCGAAGACCGCGTCCTGGCTATCCTGGACCGTCTGGGCCTGAAGGACCGCGACTATGACATCTGCCACGTTGAAGAAGGCGATGATCTGGTTCAGCACGCCATCGACGTTGTCAACGCCGGCATGGGCGATATCCTGATGCGCGGCAACACCTCCACCCGCAGCTTCCTGATGCCCATCCTGAACAAGCAGAACAACCTCTGCAAGGGCTTCGTCAGTGAAGTCGCTCTGGTCAAGGTTCCCTACTATGACCGCATCCTGGCTCTGTCTGACGTTTCCGTCTCCGTCAACCCCAGCGTTGAGCAGCGTATGGAAATCGTCAAGAACACTGTCGAGGTTCTGAACGCTCTGGGCAACTCCTGGCCCAACGTCGCTCTGCTGGCTCTGGCTGAGAAGCCCAGCTTCCACATGCGCGATACCGTCGAAGCTCAGAACATCGTCCGTGAGCACGAGGCTGAAGCCATTGCAAACTGCAACATCGTCGGCCCCATCACCTGGGACCTGATCGTCAGCAAGGAAGCCGCTCAGGCCAAGGGTTACAACTGCGAACTGTGCGGCGAATTCGACGCCGTCGTTATGCCCAATGTCATGGCTGGCAACACCACCATGAAGGTTCTGGGTATGTCCGCTGACTGCAACACCTGCGGCGTTCTGGCCGGCACCACCGTTCCCGTGGCTATGACCTCCAGAGCAAGCTCCGTCGAGCGCTGCTACCTGTCCCTGTGCGTTGCAGCCGCAATGATGAACAAGTAATTATTATTCCCCCCCATAAAATTGCAGCACCGCAAAAGCGGTGCTGCTTTTTTTGTGATTTTATCACAGACGGCTTGGGCACAATTGGCTATGATAATAACGAATACATTTCAAGGAGGAGATATCATGAGACTTCAGAATAAAGTTGCCATCATTACCGGAGGAAGCCGCGGCATCGGCTTTGCCACTGCGGATACATTCCTCAGAGAAGGCGCCACAGTCATCATCGCCGCTTCCAGCCAGGCAAGTGCTGATAAAGCCGTTGCAAAACTCCAGGCTCTGCATCCTGACCGTATTGTAGGCGGTATTGCCCCCAACCTGGGCTGCTTTGAAAGTGTAAAGCAGGCTTTTGCTAAAGTTCAGAAGGAGTATGGCTCTATTGATATCCTGGTGAACAATGCAGGCGTATCCGAAAGCACTCCTTTTGAAAAGTACACGGAAGCGCTCTATGACAAGGTCATGAACCTGAACGTCAAGGGCGTTTTCAATGCATCCCACGCCGCCAGCGAATATATGATTGCCCAGGGCAAGGGTGTTATTCTTTCCACCTCTTCCATGGTCTCCATCTGCGGCCAGCCCAGCGGCTTTACCTACCCCACTTCCAAGTTTGCAGTCAACGGTCTGACTGTTTCCCTGGCCCGGGAACTTGGTCCCAAGGGCATCCGGGTCAATGCCGTTGCTCCCGGCATCATTGAGACAGACATGATGAAGGCAGTTCCCAAGGAAGTCATCGATCCCCTGATTGCAAGAGTTCCCCTGCGCCGCCTGGGACAGCCCCAGGACATCGCCAACGCCTTCCTGTTCCTGGCATCCGAGGAAGCATCCTATATTAACGGTGTGATCCTCAGTGTCGATGGCATGGCAAGAACCTAAAGTGTGATTTCATCACAGAAAGAGGTGTGAATCTGGGGTATACTGTATTCAAACAAAGGAGGAATGGCTATGAAAAAGCACATTTATGATATGGTCATCATCGGAGGCGGCCCCGGCGGATATACCGCCGCACTCTATGCCGCAAGAGCCGGTTTGGATACGGTAGTTCTGGAAAAGCTCTCCGCAGGCGGTCAGATTGCCCTGACGGCCCAGGTGGACAATTATCCCGGATTTGAAGAAGGCATCGACGGTTTTTCCCTGGGCGAAAAAATGCAAGCCCAGGCCGAGCGCTTCGGCGCACAGACCGAGTACGCGGAAGTCACCAGTGTTGACCTGAATGCATCGCCTAAGAAAATCGAATCCAGCGAAGGCACTTTCTACGGTAGAACCGTGGTCTTCTCCACCGGCGCAGGCCCCAGAGAACTGGGAGTTCCCAAAGAGCAGCAGTTTGTCGGCAAAGGCATCGCCTACTGCGCCGCCTGTGACGGCATGTTCTTCCGGGGTAAGACCGTGGCTGTGGTAGGCGGCGGAAACAGCGCGGCAGCAGATGCATTACTTCTGAGCCGTGTGGCAAAAAAGGTCATCATCATTCACAGAAGAGATTCTCTCCGGGCAACGAAGATTTATCACGAGCCGCTGATGAACGCAGAGAATGTGGAATTCCGCTGGAACAGCACCGTGGAAGAATTGCTCCATGAGGGCAAGCTCACGGGCGTACGTCTGAGAGACGTTTTAAGCGGCGAGGAAAGCATTCTGGAGCTGGATGGACTCTTTGTCAGTATCGGCAGAAAACCCGCCACGGCTCTTGTGGAGGGCCAGCTGAAACTTGATAAAGGCGGCTATATCATCGCCGGAGAATCCACCGAAACCAGCATCCCCGGTGTCTACGCCGTGGGCGATGTCCGCACCAAAAAGCTGCGCCAGGTGGTGACGGCTGTGGCTGACGGTGCTACGGCAGTTCATATGGCGGAAGAATTTCTTGCTGCACTCTGACTTTATCAGGAATTTACTGGATTTTCCCCGTGTTGTCTGATATAATATTTTAAATTAACAGCGCATGAGTGCGGAAAGGCGGTAAATATGAAGAAGAATGTCGTGGAAGCCTTGATTGAAATCCCCCTGGGTTCCCGGAACAAATACGAGCTGGACAAAAAAACCGGCCGCATCAAACTTGACCGGGTTCTCTACGCCGCCATGATTTATCCTGCTGAATATGGCATCATCGAGAATACCCTGGCCCCGGATGGTGACCCTCTGGATATTCTGGTCATTTGCTCGGACCCCACCTTCCCCGGCTGTGTGGTTCCCGCTCGTGTGTTAGGTTACCTCAGCATGATTGATAATGGCAAGCTGGACTACAAGCTGATCTCCGTTGTGGACTGCGATCCCAGATACGATGATGTCAACGAACTGGAAGACCTCTCTCCCTTCGTGCTGAAGGAGATTTCCAATTTCTTCGGCAATTACAAGGTGCTTCAGGGCGTCAATGTGGAAGTGGGCAAATACCACGGCAAGAAGGAAGCCATCAAGATCATCCAGGAATGCAGAGATGCCTATATCTTCCGTTAACTGAAAAATCAAACCCGGTACTCGGTACCGGGTTTTTCTCATTCATATGCGCCCTCAGCCTCAGGAAGAGCCTGGTATTCAGGCAAGGTTTTCACCAGTTGTTTCAGGTATTCCACAAATTCCACAAACCGGACGGCATCCTCTTCCTCCTGGAAGAATTTCGCCGTTTCATCGCCGACAATTAGATAGTTGGTTTCGTTCATGGTGATCGTTATCTCATAGGTGGTCAGAGGTTCAAGGGCATAGTTCAAATCGGAACCTCTTGCCTTCAGATTATGGGCAGTCATAGGCTGCTCAATGGAGGTGATTTCCAACAGACAGATCTGGTTGTAGATTTCCATCATCATTTCTTCCGAAGGGTCAAACTTGGCTGTTGCAACGCCTGCATTGACCAGATCCTTCTGAATTTCACCTTTGCCAGTGTCAAAGATATTGTCTGCTACGATGCCCCAGATAAAGCGAATGGAGAAATCCTCCGGCATACTCTGGGAGACACCTGTTGCGGAAGCCATCGTCATGGAGCTGTCAGCCATTACATATTCCTCTTCCACCGATTCCGGTTCTGCCTCCATAGGTACACTCTTATCTGCAAAAGGTGCAGCTGCTCCCGGGGACTGGGGAGCTTCCATCGCATCGTTTACCGCGGCTTCCGTGCTGCTGCCCATAGAGAGCATGGGCATTACCATGTGGATGCCGAAAATCACCAGCGCAAAGCAAAGAGCCGTGGTAAGAACCTTTTTCCGCACCTGCTTCCGCTTGGCCCGGTATGCGCTGCTGCGGCGCAACACCTCTTCCTTAAATTCCTGATCCGTTCTTCTCAATACAGCACACCGTCCTTTCCAAGGATCGCGCGCAGCTTTTCCTTTGCCCGATACAATAAATTCGCCACCTGCTTCTTGTTCTTTTTCATAACCTTGGCTGCATCCTCGTATGTAAGATCCTCAAAATACACCAGATGCACCGCCGTCTGCATATCTGCCGGGAGCTGATTCAGCGCCCGGTTCAGGATCTGCTTCCGCTCGTCCAGCAGGATGATCTCCTCCAGAGTGGGCCCCTGGGGAATCTCATGCTCCGCCTCGCTTAGCTCCACCATGGTCAGCTTCTTCCGGTGCTTAATGTAATCCAGAGCACGGCTTCTGCCGATCATGAAGAGGTAGGTCTTCAGAGGGGTTCTGAAATTGTAGCGGTAGCGATGGACAATCAGATACATGAAGGTATCGATTGCCAGATCCTCCGCCGCATCCAAATCATGGACAAAACGGTTGATGAAGAATGTTAAATTGTCGCGGTAGGCTTTTAAGATATCGTCAAAGGCAGCTTCGTCACCATCCAGATAACGGCGGTAGCTACTTGCACCGTTGTCCATGGGAATCCTCCTCACTGTCTTTTCACCTCTTATACGACTGAAAGGGAAAAAGTACTCACCCAATTATACACACATGAAAGCTAATTGTAAACAAATTCCGAAGCGGCTTGACATCCTGGTCTACTCATGATAGACTAGCATCAAAGACAGGTCTATTACGAGTAGACCAATCATTGGAGGTGACCCTTTATGGAAGAAATGAAGCTGGGACTGGTAGAGTCCAAATTTGCCGACATTATCTGGCAAAATGAACCCCTTTCCAGCCGGGAACTGGTGAAGCTGTGCCAGCAAAACCTGGAATGGAAAAAAAGCACCACCTATACCGTCCTGAAAAAGCTCTGCGAGCGGGGTATTTTTCAGAACAGGGATGGTCTGGTGACCTCCCTGATTTCGAAGCCCGATTTTTACGCCGTGCAGAGCGAGCGGTTTGTCGAGGAGACTTTTGAAGGTTCCCTTCCTGCATTTCTGGCTGCTTTTACCAAGCGGAAGGCTCTGACCGCCCAGGAGATTGACGAGATCCGCCGGATGATCGCGTCTTACGAGGAGGGATGATATGGAAGCCCTGTTTTTAAAGCTGGTCAATATGAGCATCACCGCCAGTTATCTGGTGATTGCGGTGCTGATTCTTAGGCTTCTGCTCCGGAAAGCCCCCCGGTATATCCATGTGATCCTCTGGGGCATCGTTGCCCTGCGGCTGCTGCTCCCCTTTTCCATTGAAAGTGTTCTGAGTTTGATTCCCAATCCGGAGCCCCTGCCTCAGGAGTTTCTCTACGCCGCTACCCCGCAGATCAATTCCGGCATCCCGGTTGTCAATCAGGTGCTGAACCCGGTCATTGCGGACTCCCTGACTCCCGAAGGACTGACCAGTGCAAATCCCACCCAGATTCTGTCCTTCGTTTTTGCGTGGCTGTGGGTCATTGGCATGGCGGTCATGGCTCTCTATGCAGCAATCAGTTACTGGCTTGTCAGAAGAAAGGTTGCTGCATCAATCCCTGTAGGAAAGAATCTGCGGCTCTGTGATAGCATTGATACGCCCTTTATCCTGGGCATTGTGAAGCCAAAGATCTATCTTCCCTCTTCTGTTGATCAGAAAACCGCTGACCATGTGCTGGCCCATGAAATGGCCCACCTGCAGCGGAAAGACCACTGGTGGAAGCCCCTGGGTTTTGCCCTGCTGACGGTTTACTGGTTCAATCCGGTGCTTTGGATTGCCTATATTCTCCTCTGCCGGGATATCGAAATGGCCTGTGACGAAAAGGTGGTTCAGAAGCTGAACCCCGCCGAAAAGAAGGCCTACTCCACTGCCCTGCTGTCCTGCAGTGTTCCCCGGAAGATGATCGCCGCCTGCCCTCTGGCTTTCGGCGAAGTGGACGTGAAAAACCGCATCAGGTCGGTGCTGAATTACAAGAAGCCCGCCTTCTGGATCGTAGTGGTGGCAATCATCATCTGCATCGTGGTGGCCGTGTGTTTCCTGACCAATCCCAAGGATTCTGAGGATGCAGAGCTTGGCAGCAACAACATCATTGAAGACATTTTAAACGAAAACGGATACAAAATTCAGAACTGTACACCCGTGGATATTGGTGTCTCTATTCGAAAGTCCAAACTGCCTGATTCCATCTACTCCGAAGAAGGACATTCCTTTGATGCTAACGATGTCGTGATATACACTTCTGACACCACCCGGTTCTATCTGGACAATGTCCGTTTCGCAAACGAAGGGAATGACAAGCTGTACTTCAAATTCAACTGCGAATATTCCTACGCCAATTCCGGTACGCTGACTGTGCCCTATTCTTCCATACGGGATGACGGTGCAAGGTATAACGTGTGGGTAGAAGAAAAATCCATCTACGATACCAACTTACGGGAATACCCCAATTCCGTTTCCATCCGGGGCGTCGATGGTATCAGTGGAGCTAATGGAGGTGCCAGCTTCACGGTCTATATTGATACGGAGGTTTGCAAAGCCGCAGAAGGATGCCTGAGCTTCACCATAAACAATTTCACCGATCTGACCTACGAAAGAACCTATTCGGACATCAGCGAGCTGACCGCTTCCCTGTCCTACAAAGAAATCGACCGGGCGCAGGCAACATTGTGGACAATGCCGACCCAGCATGTGGAGCTGTCGATGGATCAGGTTCTGAGCCTTGTGGAAATTCTGAATCACATCCCGAAAGAAGATTTCCGACGCTCTGATGGGGTTGACCACAATATCACCCTGATGATCCTCTGTGAAAACAAAACCATCGGCCTTCAGTCCGACGGCGAGCAGGTCTGGTTCCTGCTGGATTCTGAAACCTCCAATGGCATCGGCGGCAGCTGGGCTGTGGTCAACGAGGACCTGAACAATTTCATTAATGATATCTACGACACCTATTATAACCGCCTGGTTCCCGGCACCTATGCGACCTCCGAACTGGTTTACTGGCCCCTCCACAGCTCCTGGTACTGGGAGGAAGACCCGGAATATTACTATCATGTCACCAAGGATGTATTTATTTCCGAACATGAAGATAAGACCTTCGACGTTGACTGGGGTTGGGAGACCGTTGCTGAAAACGCAGAGGAACTGATGTGGTTCTTCCAGTGGAACGAGGAATGGAACGAAGCACCCTTCAAGACTCTGCCGGAATTCGACGGGTCGGACAAGTATCAGAAAATCGATCAGGATCACCATCTGCTCCTGATTGACAGCAATGTTTATCTGGTGGAAGGCTCTGACACCGGCAACGCCATGACAAATGTCAACGCCATCTACCGTCTGGAACCCTACACCGAAGTGAAGGTTACCTACCCTGATACGGCAAATGCCAATCAGGTAAGTAATCTCTACAGCACCATCTCCGGCATGGTCTACGATGCCCGGGACGGACGGGATATGCTGATCCGGAATGCTCTCATGACTGACCGCGGTGTCTACAACACCGACAACATTTTCCATGGGGAAAGTCATCAGATTTTGGCAGAACTCTATGCAGATGAAATGCTGAACAGTCCTCCCACTGGCATCTCCGTTATCGATGTGTTTTCTGTAATGCTGTGGGCACAGTTGGACGAAAACGGTGACATTAAAACCACCTTTGAACTGATCAATGCAACTGTTACCATCGACCAGTATGCCGACGGAACCCTGAAACTAATTGGATTCCAGGAAAATGGAATTGGTGACCCTGATAAGTATGACCTGACTCCCCTGCAGCAGCACTGCTATGATCAGGCCGTCAAATACTGGGGTCTGGACACCGACCGGATGGTGGATAACCTGCTGGACACCATTGGCTCCTCCCCTGCCCAGTATTCCAATGCAGCGCCCTATATCGAAGCACATCCCGACGAATACGAGAAGCTCATCAATCTGGGTGAATACACCCTCAGCTACTGCTTCCGGGAGTTTATCGGCGGCAAATCCTCCGGTATCCGGGGCGAGATCATGGCTGCTGCCTGCCGGGATATCGGCGAAAGCCTGGGCGAGGATATCAGCTTTGAAGGTCAGTATGTCAATGGTGCAGGCTGGTTCACAGCCTTCCAAAACCATGCCAAATCCCTCTTCGATACCAGAGGAATGGACGCCCTGGAAAATACCAACCGTGCTACCTGGCTGCTTCTGAACACCCTTTCTCAGACCCCCATGCTGATTTCCAATGAAGGCTACGGTCTGGAAATTATCGAATCGGAGCATCACAGCAACGGCATTTCCCTGGTGGTGGATGTGAAATTCCCGGAATCCGTGTCAATTCTGGAAGGACAGGATTTTGATTCCATCCAGTCTGTGCAACTGACCTACACCTCCCAGCGGGGTGAAACCACCATCCCCTGCAGCCTTAACCGGACGCTCTCCCGGGACGATGCATCCAATTCCACACGTTTTCACTATATCTTCAACCTTCAGGATAAGGCTCCCACTGACGATAATTTCACCCTGTCTGTGACTTTCAAGACAGTGGAAGAGCCTCTGAAGCTCAGCTGGCAGGCGGATGTGGACGATGCCAAGACCTACCACGCCAAGTCCGGCGACAGCGAGGTAACTCTCACCATCTCCCCCTATGTGATCAACGTGGTGGCATGGAATCTGGACTATGAGAATGTGTCAGCCCTCTGCAGCGCCATCACCATCTGGGGCAAGGACGGGACGATCATCCCTGTCAATTCCAGCCACGGCGGAAGCAGCGGCGGCGGTCTGATCAAACTGCATATTACCCTCCCCGAGCCTGTGGATATCGACAATATCAAAACCGTCAAAGTGGGTGGACTGATTCTCAAGGAAACATAAAAAAAGCGGTGACAGCTTCGGCTGTCACCGCTTCTCTTTATTTCCGGTAAAAACTGTTGCCGCCGATGAATTCTCTCACCAGGCTGGTGGGAGGAATCTCATCGTCCACATCGGCTTCGATGATGTAATTGAGAACTTTGACGATGTTTTGAACTTCGTCATAGCACTCATCCTCCGGCTCAATGGCCGTCAACAGCGGGAAGATGTGCTTTTTCAGCACTGCCAGTTCATAGAGGGTGGAGCTGTTGAAAATCACATCCGCATTCTCCTGATAGGGGAAGATCCACCGCCGCTCTCCTCTTCTGACGCTGTCCCACATGGAAAGCGTCTGCTGGACGGAGGAACCTCGGGTTTCAAAGTCCCGGACAATGCGCCGCAGCAGCCGCAGATAGCTTGTTGCAATACGGTTGTGGTTATCCATATTCAGGGGCAGCAGCGGGCTGACATAGAGACGAAAAATCATGTTCTTTTCCACATTGTCAGGCAGCATCGCAGGATTCAGGCCGTGAAGACCCTCCACGATGATGACGGAGGAATCACTCAGCCGCATTTTGTGACCAACCCATTCCCGCCTGCCGGTCATGAAATTGAAGGTGGGAATCTCAACTTCCTCACCTCGAAGGAGCTTTGCCATGTCGGAGCGGAAGAGCTCCGTATCAATGGTGTTGATATGTTCCAGGTCCATCTTGCCATCGGGGCCGGGGGTAATTTTATCCCGGTCAATGTAATAGTCATCCAGACTCATGAGGATTGGCTTCTTACCGTGGACACGAAGCTGGGTGGCAAGACGATTGGCAGAGGTGGTCTTACCGGAGGAGCTGGGGCCTGCCAGCATGACGGCCTTTGCGCCCCGTTCGCAGACCATATCGGCAATCTGAGAATAGCGCTTTTCATGGAGGGCCTCATTGACCCGGATCAATTCCCGGATACGGCCAGAGGTGGTCAAGTCGTTCAAATCTGCAACAGTCTCCACTTCCATCAGCTCGCACCAGCGCTCGCCTTCTGCAAAGACAGCGAAGAAATTGGGAGAATGCAGATAGGGTGCAACCCTGTCGGGATCGTTGTTGTCCGGGTAGACAAAAAGGAAACCATCCTCCGCAGGCCGAATATCCCACACCGTCAGATAACCGGTAGAGGGCATCATTTCGCCATAGTAGTAATCGGCAAAATCTCCGTAGGCATACTCATCGAAATAGTCAAAAGTACGCCACTGCAAAAGCCTTGCCTTGTCGGTCTGACCATCAGCTTCAAAATGGGCAATGGCGTCCTTCAGGGCAGTTCTGCGCCGCAGCAGCGGAATATCCTCCACAACCAGCTGGGCAACTCTTTCCTTCAGCCTGTCAGATGAGAAATCATCAACGCCGCAGACCTTCATATACACACTGGCACCGATGGTGCAGTTCATCTTGGTCACCGCCTGGGGCCACAGCTGACGCAGAGCCAGGAAAATAACAAACTGAGCAGTGCGGATATAAGCCTCCTTGCCCGCAGGATCCGTATACCGAAGCAGCCGGATATCACCGCCGGATGCTGCCATGGCCCTGCGCATGGAAGACCGCTCTCCGGAAACCTCCTGTTCCCGCAGGGGGATATAGTTCAGGGTAAAGACCTCACCGGCAATCTTCGCCGCCAGGGGCCGTCCTGTCAAGGTCTTTCGCTCCAGTCCCAGCTGCTTTACAAGCTCCAGCAGAGTCTGGCCCTGTTCAGCAGTGACTTCCAATCCATCAATTCGAAGCTTCATAACTGCGCCTCCTTCTTTTTGCACAATTCTTGTCGATTATTTTATCACATCATTGTTTATTCTGCAATATAAACTTAGAAAAAAGTGGAGACTGTTTGAAACAGTCTCCACAAATATATGTATCGATTCGGAATTCTATGCTCAACCCTCCGTGGGATTTCTCAAAATTTCACCGTCGGCACTGCCAATGGACATGATATCATAAGGCGTGGACTGGTATACAAAGTAATTGAGCCAGTTGGAAAACAGCAGGTTGGCATGTCCCCGCCAGCGGACGATGGGGTCCTGGGTATCATCGTCATCGGGGTAATAGTTCTTGGGTACGGAAATGGGTTTTCCCAGATTCTTGTCCCGCAGATATTCTGTCTCCAGAGTCCGGGGGTCATACTCAGAGTGTCCGGTAACGAAAATATCCCGACCGCCCTTGTTCATGACAGCGTAGACGCCGGCTTCCTCGGAAGAAGCCAGAATCTTCAGGCCTGGAACCGCTTCAATCTCCTCCCGGTAGACCGTGGTGTGACGGGAATGGGGCACATAGAAGGTATCGTCAAAGCCACGGAGCAGAATGGAACGCTTGTAGTCCGCCTTATGAGGGAACACGCCGAAAAGTTTTTCCGGAAGCGGGTGCTTGTTGATGCCGTAGTGGTAATAAAGACCTGCCTGGGCGCCCCAGCAGATGTGGAACGTGGAATGGACATTGGTCTTACTCCACTCCATAATCCGGCACAGCTCGTCCCAGTAGTCCACTTCCTCAAATTCCATATGCTCCACCGGCGCTCCAGTGATGACCAGGCCGTCAAATTTCCGGTCCTTCAGCTCGTCGAAGCTCTTGTAGAAGGTCAGAAGATGCTCCTGGGACACATTCTTGGATCGGTGGGATGTGGTGTGCATCAGCTCCAGATGAACCTGCAGGGGCGTATTGCCCAGAAGACGGGTCAGCTGGGTTTCTGTGGCAATCTTTGTGGGCATCAGATTCAGCACCACAATTTCCAGAGGACGAATCTGCTGGGTGTGGGCCCGCTCATAGGGCATGATGAAAATGTTTTCCTGCTGCAGTGTCTCGGCGGCGGGCAAGTCATTGGGGATCCGAATGGGCATGGCGGTCTCCTTTGTGTGTATTTTTTACATTTTACCCCAAAGCCATCCCTTTGTCAATGAACCCAGCTGACCAAAGTTGTCCCTTGGTAATAATGGGCCAGAATCTCAGCGAAGGTACTCCCCTGCACCGCCATTGCATCAGCACCATATTGGCTCATGCCCACCCGGTGGCCGTATCCCCGGGTTGTAATGGTGATGGTATCTTTTCCTACTGTAACCGTAAAAGCCGTGGAACGAAGCCCCAGGGCCTTCCGAAGGGCTGTCCCTCCGTACGATTCTCCGCAGATTTCCATCGTTGCCACACCGCCCCCGGCGGTGTAGGTCACAGGTCCGAACCAGGATGCCGGATCACCGATGAAGCTACGTCCCAGCGCGGAGGCAAAATTCGCCGCTACGAAGCTGACAGTATCTGTGTAATGGGTGGCAGCCTCCTCCCCGGGACTTTTCACTGCCTGCAGGTACGGCACATCCGTTCCCCAGACTGCCGCTGCATCCTCGGTGCTGCCTCCTGAGCAGGAAAAATAGGTCGCTTCGATTAGCTGCCCCTCATAGGTCAGCACCAGATCCGAGGTGTCTTCCACAGCAGAACGCATCTTCTTGATATTTTCCTCCGTACCGCCTTTGGCGATATAGGCCTCCTCTGAAATATATCCCTGGCAGCAGTTGGAGTCGGTACAGACCGCTGCGCCCTCATGCTTTCCACCCCGTTCCCAGGCGCGGATGGTATAAGTTCTTGCCACTACTGCTTGAGCTTTCTGCGCTTCCGGTTCAAAGGACGCAGGCATTTCCGCAAGGACCACCCCTGTCAGATAGTTATTCAGCTCCATTTCCGTCACACTGCCCTCATGAAGCACCGGAATCATGACGGATTTCTTTCCTTCTGTTGGTGCCTCCGTTGTTTCCGATGGAGGCTTTGGTTCATAAATAGAAACCGCAATTGAAAGGATGATCCCCGGAATCACCAACCCCATAACGGCCGCAAGCCGCAGCTCTTTCCAGAATTCACTCAATGCCATCCCCTCCTCATGGGTATCCTATCAGGTTTCCTCCAAGGAAAATGCCGAAAAAACGGCACATCCAGCCGGATGTGCCGTTCATTTTTATTTCTTGCAGGCAGCGACGAATTCTTCAAAAATTTTCATCTGCAGGGGGTGGTTGTCTGCCATATGCTCCGGGTGCCACTGAACTCCCACGCAGAAAGGATGCAGGAACAGCTCAACACCCTCAATGAAGCCATCCTCACTCACAGCCGCGATGGTCAGACCGGGACCCAGCTGGTCAATAGCCTGATGGTGCATACTGTTGACAGTCATCCATTCACAGTCCAGCATCTTCGCAAACTGTGCCCGGGGAACCAACTTCACCTGATGGGAGCCAGTTTTCCGCTTGCGGAAAAAGCTGTGCTTTCTTCCCTGAATATTCTTGATATCCTGATGAAGGGTGCCGCCCAGGTACACATTCAGCACCTGAATACCACGGCAGATGCCCAGAATAGGCTTTCTGGTGGGGATAAAGGCCTCCAGCATCTTCAGCTCCGCAGCATCCCGGATGGGATCAGGCTTGCCGCAGGCTTCGATCTTCTTCTGACTGTACAGCCCAGGATCCATGTCTCCGCCGCCGGGAAGCAGAAGGCCATCGCACTGAAGGGCATCCTTTGCCGCCTTCTCAGGATCCTTCAGATCAATCCAACGGACATCCGCGCCGCACTTTTTCAGGCACTTCACATATTTGCTTTTCATATAAATCCGGAAGGGGCTGTTGTTCATCCGGGGCATTGCAATCACAGGTCTCACATTGGCTACCTCCATAGTTTCTTACCCTATGCTACCAAAAATGAGGGATAATGTCAATCAGACAAAACCCGGCATGCTGATGCCGGGTTTATTGCAACGGAATTTATTCGCCAACTGCCTTGTTGGTAAGCATGGTCTTGGTCAGCTTCACAAGGCTCGGACGGCCCATATGGGTCTTCTCTTCGCCGAGCCAGAGCACCTTGCCCTGATTCTTGACAGAGGGCAGCCATGCGGTGAGACCTGCACCGTTGGGATCGCCGTATTTGCAGAAATTCACCAGATAATCGGTCATTTGATTGCTCAGAATGTGATCCTTGTTCTCCATGGGGCGCCAGCAGTTTTCCAGAGTGCCAAACCAGTACCAGAGGTCGGAAGAATGCCATGCGCCGTTGTCATCGCCGGGAAGACGGCGGTCAAAGAACCAAGTGTAGCTCTTCTGGGGCTGGGCAGTACACCAGTCCTTTGCCATCTGGAAGATGATAGGAGGCATCACGTCCTCGCTGGTAGAGCCTGCCATATAGGGAATCTGCATCTGCTCGCCCCTGGCCAGAATTTCCGTGCCGGTACCAGCCACCAGATTGCCGTCCAGAACAGGAGAGCAGGCCATACCGCCGCCCTTGATTTCCTTCTTGGCTGCCTGCCAGACCATGAACAGCTCCTCGGCTGGCAAAGCGCGGAATTCAGCAAGATTCTTGCAGCCCGCTTTTTCCATTACCGCATGCCAGAAATCATAATGCTTCTCGGGCAGCTGGACATTCATTAGTTTATTAACACCGCCGCCGCTGGCCATCACAGCCTTGTGGAACAGTCCCTTGGACCAGGGACTGAGGCAGTGCTGCTGAACGCTCATGCCGCCGGCGCTCTGACCCATAATGGTCACGTTTCCGGGATTGCCGCCGAAGCAGGCGATGTTGTCCCGCACCCAGCAGAGGGCCACATGCTGATCATACAGGCCGTAGTTACCGGTATTCTCCGCTTCCTGCTTCAGTTCAGGCAGGCAAACAAAGCCAAGCGGTCCCAGGCGGTAATTGATGGTCACGCCGATGACACCCTTGGCAGGCCACACAGGGCCGTCAAAATGCTTTTCGTGACCGCAGCCGCCGGTAAAACCGCCGCCGTGGATGTACACCAGAACCGGAAGGTTATCCCCTTCTTTGGCGTTTTCAGGGGCGAATACATTCAAAAACAGGCAGTCCTCGCTGTAGGTGTAGGTTTCTCCCTTGCGGAATTCGTTATAGTAGAAGGCCTTTTCAGGTACCTCTTCTTCGTTATAGAAGGCACGGGCCTGGTAGGAGCAGTTGCCGTACTGAGTTGCATCATAGACACCTTCCCAGTGGGTCACCTGCTCGGGATATTCCCAGCGACCGGCAATAGCATAGCGGATACCCTTGTAAGCAACGGTGCCGGGAACACGTCCAGCGGTGCCGCGGACAGGACCGCAGTGGGTATTGACAATATATTCCATAATTTCTCCTTAATGATTGCGGTTCCAGGCGGAAGGCATCCAGGGATACTTCTTCTCGTTTTCCAGACCGTATTCTTCCAGTTTCCGCAGCTGCTCCACCACACGGGGCATATCCATATTGGCAACCATTTTATCAATCAGTTCCACGCCCCGGGCCGCCATAGCATCCCGAGTCTCGATATCGGGGATATCGGGCGTGGACATGTGATCGCCGTTTTCGCCGAAGCAGTAGCCGACAGCGGCACTCTGATACCCCAGATTGAAAAGATCCTGGAAAGCTGCACAGCTCTGCTTGTTTGTGTGCTGGTAGCCGGTAACCAGAGGCACATCATCCAGCCGATTCATGACCTTGTAGGAGCCGACAGTGATGGCATGGAAATCCTCCATGAAATTGGTCAGGATCTTGGCATTTTTGCCTACCTGCATCATGCAGTCCATATAGAGAGCAGGAACACCGGTCTCGTCATAGAAGTCCCGGATCATGGGACAAATGGTCATATGGGCGGGGCCATGGAAGCTGAGGTAAATCTGCCGTCTGAATCCCAGCCGCAGCAGGCTCCGGGCGATGGCGCCCAGATAATCGATGCCCTGACGGATGGACACCTGGACAGTACCCCGTCCGGATGCGGTGGCGCCTGCGTAAAAATAAGGCAGACCGGTAAGCACCAGGCCGTCGCAGCCCTCCGCCATCTTCAGGCAGTAGGCTTCGGAAATAACCGTCTCGCAGTCCAGTGGGAATCCGCCGTGCATTTCCGTGGTTCCCACTGGAACGATGATGATGTCATTTCTCTGGAGATAATCCTGAACCTCGCTGTTCAGCATTTTTCCAAGGATTCTTGTTCGCATAGGGTAACTCCTTTCGAAAATAGGGCTGCACGGCAAAACCGTGCCGCCCTTAAAGCAGTCAGTTAGTCATTACTGCTTTGCAGCAGATGCGGCCTTTCTGGCAGCCATTTCAGCCCGGACTTCGGGGGTAATGTTCCAGACGAACTTAAATGCAGCCCAGGAACCCAGGATAAACACAGCAGGAATCAGGACGCATAGAACCTTCAGGCCCATGATGGTGCCGGCAGTCTGAACAGCAGCGGTGCCGTCGTAGCCAATCCATGCCAGGCCGTACAGAGCAAAGCCCTGGCCGATGGTCTGACCGATACGGCGGGACAGGTTGAAGGTGCCGTAGATGGAGCCCTCAGTGCGCTTGCCGGTAACATACTCATTGTAGTCGATGGCTTCACCCACCAGACCCCACTGCATCTGAATGGAAACCATTGCAAAGCCGGAGCCGACACCCAGCAGAACGCCGTGAACCAGAGGATGAACATCCATAGTCATATGCATGGCAAACAGCACGCCGCAGATGGCGCCGCCGATCAGCAGAGAGGAACGGATCAGCTTTTCCAGGCCCAGCTTCTTACAGATGAAGGGAACTGCGATCATAGCGCCGATCATGAAGGGGCTGGACAGAGCGGAGCTGATGGACTGATAAGTAACATCGTGGTAGACACCGGAATACATGTACATACCCAAAGTCTGGGCGGCATACTGCATCAGGCAGATGCAGACACCGTGGATGCACAGCGCCACAAAGGGACGGTTTTTCTTGACAACCACCAGGATGTCAGAGAACTTGATATCGTCAACCTTGGTTTCTTCGCCGACGGTGGTACGCTCTTCGGTCAAAGCATAGTGCAGGAAACAGATGACAAAGCCGATGACGGCGCAGCTGACACCAGCGATGGTGTAACCGATGGACTCACGGTCGCCAAATGCGCCGACAATGATGGGGCCGGCAAGACCGGGCAGCATATTGCCGATCATGGAGCCGACACCGCGAGCAGAAGACAGGGATGCACGCTCGGAGTCATTGGTGGACATAGCGGACAGCAAGCTGCCCATGGGAATGTTGAACATGGTGTAGCTGGCCTCGTACAGAATCTTGCAGGCAAACAGCACCACGATCAGTGCGATACCGTCGCAGAAGGTGGGCACAACCCACAGGGCAATGGCGGTGACAGCCAGCAGCGGGGTTGCACGGAGCAGCCAGGGACGGAACTTGCCGCGCTTATCCTGCTTTCTTGCGAATGCCTTGTCCATCAGGGCACCCATCATGGGGTCATTGATAGCGTCCCAGATGGTCCAGATGATGACCAGGGTGCCCAGCAGAGTGGGATCGACACCCAGTGCGTTGGTGCAGTACATGGTGAACAGGCTGCCCATCAGTGCGAAGGTCATACAGCCGCCCCAGTCGCCGAACATATAGCCAAACCAGTGCTTTGTGGTAAGGCCGGTCTTAGGTTTCTTAGCCATTATTTTTTCTCCTCTTTCCATTTTGACCTCCGGACATACCCCGGAGAATATGTATATCTTATCAGATGATTACAATATTTTCAACAAAGGTAACATATTTTATTGATGAGTTTTTATGAATTTGTCCGACCAGCAAAAAGCACCCCGAAGGGTGCTTTTTATTAGAATTCGTGGCCGAAAATTTCTCCGGTGATGGCATAGATCCGGTGGAATGCAATGACGGTCCCGTCTTCCATCAGGATGGTCTGTTCATGGGAATCAATTTTCCTTGCAATACCGCAGGTATCCACATAGGCACCGCCGCTTTTTCGGCTGTCCGGCACAAAATGGGTGATGGTTACTTCCGGGCGGTCGTCCAGCTTTTCTGCAAGCTGACGGATTTTTTCGTCCAGTGCGGAAGTCTCATCGGAAACCAGTTCCGTGAAGCTGTCCGTCAGCCTCCCGGTTTCCGCAATGGCGGCATCATAACCGGTCAAGGCAGCAAAAGGACTGAACTGAGCAGCCCGGTCATGCATGGACATGCGCTTGCGGGTCTTAGATACGTGGTGAGGCAGATGGATGATATCATCATAATTTCCGTTCATGCCTTGTGTCCTCCGATCTGGCTGTTCCGGTCAATGGTGGTTGCCCCTTCCTCAAAATTCATGCCCTTGAGGATTGCGTTCTTTCCGAACTTCTTTCGGATGGTCAGCACCGCCTGCTGGCGGCGCTTTTCCCTATCGAGAGCAGCATCTTCTTCCTCTTTTTTCTTCTGTTCTGCTTCAAAATCCGAGAAGAAATTCAGCTGCTGAGGTCCATCGTCCTTCGGAATATCCCGCTCGAATTTCACATGGGTTGCCACCACATTCACCCGCCGCACCAGAAGATCCGGGTTGATAATCCGGTCGAAAAGCTCCATCATGGCATCCATGATCAGTCTGGTGGAAGAGGTCTGGCGGTGAAGATTGGCTGTGCCCTGAGCATGTTTGGGAACCGCTCTTCCATAATGATCCATTGTTACAGGGCCTGTATACTTGCTTCTGATCTCCGGGTTTGTCAGGCTCTCCCGGTCATAGCCAACGGTTAGTACCACTTGGTCCGTCACGAGGCCTTTATCCACCAGATCCAGCACCAACAGGTCCGTCATCTCCCGGACGATCAGTTTCGCCTTGTCGGCGGTATAAGCGCAGTGAAGCACCTGACCAGCGCCCAGACTGTTGCTGACAGGTCTGTAGGATTTGATATCCGCAATAGTGACAGGTTCCCATCCCCAGGCGTGGTCGATCAGCAGCTCCGCATTGATGCCGAAGAGCTTGTAAAGCACTGCTTCATTACTGACAGAACATCGGGCCACATCGCCCATAGTAAACATGCCGTGAGCCTCCAGCTTTCGGGCGTATCCCCTGCCCACCCGCCAGAAGTCCGTCAGGGGGCGGTGATCCCAGAGCTGCTGCCGGTAGGACATTTCATCCAGCTGAGCGATGCGAACACCGTACTCATCGGCCTCGGTTCGCTTGGCAACAATATCCATGGCCACCTTGCAGAGAAACAGATTGGTACCGATTCCGGCAGTGGCTGTAATGCCGGTGACTTCCAGAACTTCATAAATCAGCTTCCGAGCGAACTCATAGGCGGTCAGGCCGTAAGTCCTCAGATAAGGCGTGGCATCGATAAACACCTCATCGATAGAATAGACATGGATATCCTCCGGAGCCACATACTTCAGGTAAATCTCGTAAATTCTGGCGCTGCATTCCATATAGTGAACCATCCGGGGCGGCGCAGCAATGAAATCGATCTCCAGAGATGGATTTTCTTTCAACTCAATGGCATTGCAGGATTTTCCGGTGAATTTCCGCCCTGGTGCCTTGGCAAGACGCAGGGCGTTGACTTCTTTTACCTTCTGCAGAACTTCGAACATTCTGGCTCTTCCGGGAATGCCGAAAGCTTTCAGAGAAGGAGATACCGCAAGGCAGATGGTTTTCTCGGTGCGGCTCATGTCTGCAACCACTAAATTGGTGGTCATGGGGTCCAGTCCCCGCTCCACGCATTCCTGAGAGGCATAAAATGACTTCAGGTCAATTGCGATATAGCTTTTTTCTCTGGCCATTTCGATGCCCTCCATAATCGTTCTTATGTTCGAATTGTACCATAGATCAGACTAAATTTCAAGAGCCGCCCTCCCCTATCCACAAAAAATCCCCTGCACCCGGGTGGATGCAGGGGAAGTTTTCCTAAGTTATCTGTTCAGATATCAGTTGGGCAGCAGAACCTCGTTGACATTCCAGCAGACGTAGTAGGTACCGATCTGGCCGGCGACCACAAACTCGTTGGGGAACTCGACCTTCAGGGTAGCGATTTCATTGGTGGGAACATCGTCGATCAACTGCCAAGTGCCGTTCTTGAAGTTGGTCAGCATGTTGTTGGAGTCATCGGACAGGTAGAACTTGATCTCGTTCATGGTGACGTCAGCGGCACCGTGGTAGTTCTCGTTCTTAGCAAGAGTGATGGTGGAGTTGTGCTCCCAGCCGGTCATGGTGTAAGCACCGTTGGAAACATAGGTAGAAGCATCGGTAGCCCAGCCTTCGTTGGCAACGACATCCTCACGAACGGGGAAGTAGGTGGGGAATGCCAGCAGCTCGTTCCAGTAAGCAACAGCGTTGTTCAGGGTAACGGTCAGGGTCTTCTCGTCGATGGCTTCGACAGCCAGATCATCGGGGTAGCCCTTGACGACTTCGAACATATAGCCGTAGTCAGCACCCAGCTCGGAAGAAGCAGCGCGCTTCCATGCGTATGCGAAGTCAGCAGCGGTCAGATCAGCGCCGTCGGACCACTTCATGCCGTCCTTCAGGGTGTAGGTGTAGGTAACGGTGCCGTCTTCATTGACAACACCCTCGGTCAGCTCTTCAGCGCAGTCAGCAGCGATGATCAGGTTGCCGTTGGCATCCTGGTCCCACTTTGCCAGGCCGGAGAACAGGTGGCTGGTCAGAACAGCGCCGTCAACAGCGGAGTTCAGTGCAGGGTCGATGGTGTCGGGCTCGGAACCAACACAGACGGAGATGGTCTCGCCGGAGCCGTTGACAGTGGTCTTGGAGAAGTACTTGTAGCCCAGGGGGTTGGCGAAGAAACCTTCAACGGAATCGTCGACCATGTAGATATCGGTGTAGAAGTACAGAGGAACGATTGCGCCGGTGCTCATCAGCAGGTCTTCAGCGATGTGCATCAGAGCGTAACGGGTGTCGTTGTCGGTGCAGGTCTTGATCAGGGGGATGATCACGTCGTAGGTCTCAGCCCAGGTGCCGTTCTCGACCTTGACGTCGTAGCCCAGGGAGGTCAGGTCCATGCTGTAGATGGCAGCGGAAGCATGCTCATCTCTACCAAACTGAACGTCGTTGTTGCCAGAGTCGGTGATCCACATATCCAGGAAGCAGATGGGATCGTTGTAGTCAGCCAGCCAGCCGTTACGAGCGACGGAGTAGTCGCCGTTCTTACGGGTGTTCAGGAAGGTGTTCCACTCCTGGTTTTCCAGGTTCATGGTGATGCCCATGCCGGCCAGAGCGCCCTGCAGGTACTCACCGATGGCCTTGTGGGAGTCGGAGGTGTTGTACAGGTAGGTCAGAGTGGGGAAGTTGGTCAGCTGGCCCATCTCATTGACTTCGTAGTACTTGGACAGGATTTCGTATGCCTTTGCATAGTTGTCCTCGTAAGCTTCTGCGGAGACGTCGTAGTAGCCGACGAACTCATCGCTGGAACCTGCGTTCTTGTAGAACTCGGAGCCATCAGCATCGGTCATACCCATGGCAACGAAGGAAGAAGCAGGAACCTGGCCAGCCTGGCCGATTTCCTCAACGATGTAGTTACGGTCGAACAGCAGAGAGATGGCGTAGCGGATCTCAGCCTCAGCCAGAGCCTTCTCTTCGGCGGTCATTTCTGCTTCGGGAGCTTCAGCTTCAGGAGCATCAACTTCGGGAGCGTCGGTAGCGGGGGTGGAGTTACCGCCGCATGCGACCAGACCCAGAACCATGACCAGAGCCAGCAGCAGAGCAATCAGTTTCTTCATAATTCATTTTCCTTTCTCAAGAGAAATTTATTTCATACCCGAAGGCCCGGCACGGCAATACCGGCACCTTGCAGATGTGAAGCTAACGTAAATGCGGATCAGTTGATCTTATCCACATGATGGCAGGCTACAAAATGGCCTGCTGAAACTTCCTTGAACTCAGGCATAGCCTCAGCACAGGCATCAGTTGCGTAGGGGCAGCGGGTCCGGAAGGGACATCCGGAGGGAGCGTTCAGGGGGCTGGGGATATCACCGGTGAGGACGATGCGCTTGTTCTCTCTTGCCTTCTTAGGGTCGGGCAGAGGAACGGCGGACATCAGGCTCTTAGTGTAGGGATGCAGAGGATGATCATAGATCTCCTTGGAATCTGCCAGCTCCACCATCTTACCCAGGTACATAACGGCGATTCTGTCGGAAATATGACGCACAACCAACAGGTCGTGGGCGATGAACAGATAGGTCAGATCCATCTGCTCCTGCAGCTCGTCAAACATGTTGATAACCTGTGCCTGAATGGAAACGTCCAGAGCGGAAACAGGCTCGTCACAGACCACGAATTCAGGATTCATGGAAAGAGAACGGGCGATGCCGATTCTCTGGCGCTGACCGCCGGAGAACTCGTGGGCATAGCGGTTTGCGTGCTCGGAGTTCAGACCGACCTTGGCCATCAGATCCAGAATCCGCTCCTGCCGCTCCTTCTTGTTCTTATACATCTTGTGTACATCCAGTGGCTCGGCAATGATGTCGGAAACGGTCATTCTGGGGTTCAGAGAGGAATAGGGATCCTGGAAAACCATGGCGGTCTTCTTTCTGTAGTCCAGAATATCGCGCTTGGTCTCAATCTTCTTACCATCGAACCAGATTTCACCGGCGGTGGGTTTGTAGAGGTGCAGCAGGGTTCTGCCGACGGTGGTCTTGCCGCAGCCGGACTCGCCGACCAGACCCAGAGTCTCACCCTTGCGGATGGCGAAGGAAACATCGTCCACAGCCTTCAGAGGCTTGGAGGAAAACATGCCGGTGGTGATGTTGAAGTATTCCTTCAGGTTCTTGACTTCAACCAGATTCTTCTTCTCGATCATTCGGCTTCACCGCCTTCCTTTTCCATTGCTTCTTTCACATTCATCCAGCAGGCTGCCTGATGCCAATCGTTGATCTGCATACGCTCGCAGCGCTCGCGGAGACAGATCTTCATGGCTGCGTCGCAGCGGGGTGCGAAGGGACAACCCTTGGGCATGTTCAACAGGTCAATGGGCGTACCGGTGATGGGTTCCAGCTTCTCACCGTCGTTGTCGATGGTGGGAATGGAACGGATCAGTCCCTTGGTGTACTCATGCTTGGGATTGTAGAAGATCTCGTCAGCACTTCCCTGCTCGCAGATGGAGCCGGCGTACATAACGATAACTTCATCACACATCTGAGCAACAACGCCCAGGTCATGGGTGATCATGATGATGGCCATACCCAGTTCCTTCTGAAGGCTCTGCATCAGCTCCAGGATCTGAGCCTGAATGGTGACGTCCAGAGCGGTGGTGGGCTCGTCGGCGATCAGGATGTCAGGTTCACATGCAAGAGCCATGGCGATCATGATACGCTGGCGCATACCGCCGGAGAACTCGAAGGGGTACTGGTTCATGCGCTTCTCGGGTTCGTTGATGTTAACCAGCCGCAGCATTTCCACAGCGCGTTCCCGTGCCTGGGCCTTATTGCGGTTGGTGTGCAGCAGAATCGCCTCCATCAGCTGACGGCCGATGGTATAAGTGGGATTCAGAGAGGTCATGGGGTCCTGGAAGATGATGGAGATCTTGTTGCCGCGGACGGTCTTCATGACCTTCTCACCGGCGCCGACCAACTCCTGACCGTTGAATTTGATAGAACCGGAGACGATCTTACCGGTCTTTTCGAGGATCTGCATCACGGAGTAAGCGGTGACGGACTTACCGGAACCGGACTCACCCACGATGCCCAGGACCTTACCATGGTCCAGATTGAAGGAAACGCCGTTGACGGCTTTCACTTCGCCTGCGGGGGTAAAAAAGGAGGTGCGCAGGTCTTTAACTTCTAACATTGCCATAGTTGCGTTCTCCTTAATTCTTCAGTTTGGGGTCAAATGCATCGCGCAGACCGTCGCCGAACAGGTTCAGGGACAGCACGATCAGGGAAATGACCACTGCGGGGATCACCAGACGATGGGGATAGGAGGTGATGCCGTTCAGCGCATCGGAGGCCAGGCTGCCCAGGGAAGGCATTGGAGCATTAACGCCCAGACCCAGGAAGGACAGGTAGCTCTCGGTGAAGATGGCGCTGGGAATCTGCAGAGCGGTGGAGATAACCACAACACTGATGCAGTTGGGAAGCAGATGCTTGCGGATGACCCAACCGGCCTTTGCGCCGGTGGACTTGGCTGCCAGAACATACTCCTGCTCCTTCAGGGACAGAATCTGGCCGCGGATCTGACGGGACATGCTGACCCAGTACAGCAGGGCGAAGATGATGAACAGGGAGATCATGTTGCTGCCCAGCTTCTCAAGGACGGTGCCTTCAATCAGTTCACCCAGGCTGACCTTCATGACGGAAGCCAGCAGGATGACCATCAGCATATCAGGCAGGGAATAGATGATATCAACGATTCGCATGATCACCAGGTCCACCTTGCCGCCCACATAGCCTGCAATCGAACCGACGGTCATACCGATGATCAGAACGATGATACTGGCAAAGAAGCCGACTGCCAGAGAGATGCGGGTGCCGTAGACCACACGGATGAAGTAGTCACGGCCGGCAGCGTCAGTGCCGAAGACATGGGGGAAAACCTTTTCGCCTTCAGCGATCCGCTCCAGTTCGGTTTCACCGAACTCGAAGGGAGCCAGGTTGTTGTAGGAAGAGTCAACGGGCTTGCCGGGACGGACGCCCAGCATGGTCTCGTAGCTGTAGGGCCAGAAGAAGGGAATGATGATGGCGCTGAGGGTAACAGCGATGATGATGATCATGCTGATGGTTGCGATCTTGTTTCTCAGCAGGCGCTTCATACCATCCTTGAAGAAGGTGGTGGAGGGGCGCATCTGCACCATATAGGCCTTCTCTTCCTCGGTAGCAGGAAGGAAGTCATCCATGTTCACGTGGAGACTGAAGGGTTTCTTATTCATTTTGTTTCCTCCTTACTCCAGGTTGATTCTGGGATCGACGATCTTGTACATAATATCGCTGATCAGGTTCATGATGACGATCAGAGATGCCAGCACGATGGTGGTACCCATGATCAGGGGATAGTCACGGCCGGTGATGGAGCTGACAAAGTAGCGGCCGATACCGGGCACTGCAAAAATCTGCTCAACAACCAGGGAACCGGTGACGATGTAGGCAAGCATAGGTCCGAAATAGGTAATGACGGGAATCAGGGAATTTTTCAGTGCATGACCGAAGATGATCTTCGCCTGAGAGACGCCCTTGGCTCTTGCGGTACGGATGTAGTCCTGGCCCAGAACATCCAGCATGGAGGAACGGGTCAGACGGGTGATGTTTGCCATAGGAGACAGAGACAGGGTGATAACCGGCAGGATCAAACCCTTGGCGGTTTCACCGTTGGCGGG
This sequence comes from Oscillospiraceae bacterium, assembly GCA_017516785.1. The sequence continues at coordinate 50,701 of JAFXAV010000016.1, read as the reverse complement.
GAACAGAGCCAGCTGCAGAGCAAAGACCAGCAGAAGCAGAGTACCCATGATGAAAGAAGGCATAGAGATGAATGCGGTGGTGATGACCATGATCACCTTGTCGATGATCTTGTTGCGGCGCAGAGCGGCAACAGCGCCCAGTACAACGCCGACCACCAGAGCAATGGATGCGGCCATAATGCCCAGCTTGGCAGAGACCTTCATACCATCGCCGATGATGTCAATGACGTTGCGGCCACGGAGCTTCAGGGAAGGACCAAAGTCAAACTCAGTGAAGATGTCCTTCAGATAGGTGAAGTACTGCTCCATCAGAGGCTTGTCCAGGCCGTATTTGGCTTCCAGAGCAGCCTGTGCTGCTTCAGAGATTGCCTTCTCACCCAGGAAGGGACCGCCGGGCACAGCGCGCATGACAAAGAAGGTCACGGTAATGACAACCCAGACCGTCAGCAGGGCCAGCAGAATGCGTTTGAGGATATACTTTAAAGTCTTTGAGTTCATAGGATCCAACCTTTCTAACGATCTGTTCATTGGCCATGCACGGGCACAGTCAATGGTCTTTATGCTGTTTGTACAAACAGCATAAAAGTGAGATATCTCACTTTCAAAGTCATTAAGTCTTCAATTACCCGGGAAAAATGCCATTAACCCAAGTATCAGATAGATTATATTATAGGAAGGCGCATATTTCAACGCATGTTTTTGCCGAAATTTATGGCTATTTGCACATATCTTTTGTGGCTTTTGTACACGGACACGTGTCCGTCGCCGGAAATATTTTCACACCAGAGCTACAACAGTCCGTTCCCGGATTACATTTTGAATCATTTTTATCGATACATTTATTGCTTCTTTTCGATCAAAGTGCTCCTTCATGTTATTATTAATAAATCCTTAATATACAGAAAGGTGAACTGCTATGTCTGGAACATTGCAGAATACCTGGCCAAGAACTAATTCTACATTATTAAATAGGACACCATCCATCCGATGTTGTCCTTTTCCTGTGCTCTGCGAAATTTGTTCCTTGCAGTCGAATGAAATGCATGATATACTGTTATGGATTATAACCAGATAGAAGGTGCACTCATGAAAAAAATTCTGAACTACCTTTCTGCTCTCCTGCTTGTTCCCGCTATGGCCATGACTGTTTCCGCTGCCGGCACTGCCGCAGCCGCATCCCAGGCCGTTGTGGATATGCAGGGCGCGCTGAAAGTCCTTTTCGCAATTCTCGGTGTAATGGTGCTGCTTTGCATCATCACCCTCATTATCAAGCGCAAGGCCCGCATCAGTACCGGCTGCGTGGTCGTCCTGATCATCGCAACCATTGCCGTGGCCTGTCTTTCCCTGTTCTGCATGCAGATTTATAAGGAAGCTGCACAGCAGAATTTCCCCGCTTCTCCCCTGCCGGAAGCAACCCAGCAGTCTCCCGAGGCTCAGCCTGATGAGACCGGTGCTCCCGAGACTGAGGCTCCCACCGAGACCGAAGCTCCCACGGAAGCCCCTGTGCTCTTCACTCCTGCCATGAACGCCGGTTCCGATCCCGCCAACTGGGGGATCGACTGGCGCATCATTGAAAACGATGTGGAAGTGGAAAGCTTCAACCGTGCAGACCCCATCTCCTTCGGCGATCCCGAGGATTACTTTGCTCTGCCCGGTATTGCCACCTTCCGGGGCAATAACTACCGCAACACCGCCACCTACGGCACCGCTGACATTACCAACGAATCCCTGACCACCGTGTGGTCTCACCGCATCGGCATGTTCAACGGCTGGGGCGGCTGTGCCTGGACCGGTCAGCCTCTGGTTGTTCAGTGGGACGAAGAAACCAAGCAGATCATGAATCTGCACAGCAGCAAGAAAAATAAGGAAGGCCTGGTGGAAGTGATTTACGCCACCCTGGACGGCTCCATCCACTTCTATGACCTGGCCGACGGCACTGAAACCCGCAGCGCCATCTCCATGGGCATGAACTTTAAGGGCGCAGGCGCTCTGGACCCCCGCGGCTATCCTCTGATGTATGTGGGCTCCGGTGTCAATAACGGCGGCAAGGGCGCCAGAATGTTCATCGTCAGTCTGATCGACGGTACCATTCTGTGGGAGTACGGCAACAAGGACTCCTACGCCATGCGCAACTGGACCGCTTTCGACTCCTCTCCCCTGGTGGATGCGGAAACCGATACCCTGATCTGGCCCGGCGAAAACGGCATTCTCTACACCATGAAGCTGAACACTGTTTACGATAAGGCCGCCGGCACCATCTCCATTGCTCCCGACAACATGGTCAAGACCACCTACACCACCACCTTCTCCGAAAACGAGAACCGCTACTTAGGTTATGAACCCAGCGCCAGCATCGTGGACAATTACCTGTACATCTCCGAAAACGGCGGTATGTTCTACTGCGTGGATCTGAACACCATGGAACTGGTGTGGGCTCAGGACACCAAGGACGATTCCAACTCCTCCCCCGCTTTCGAATGGGGCGAAGACAAGGTCGGCTACCTCTACACCGCTCCTTCCCTCCATTGGACGGCTGAAAAGAGCGCAGGCACCATCAGCATCTACAAGCTGAACGCCCAGACCGGTGATATCGTCTGGGAATACCCCATTGACTGCGTTACCGTCACGGACGTTTCCGGCGGCGTTCAGGCAAGTCCTGTTCTCGGCAAGGAAGGTACCGAAATTGAAGATCTGGTGATCTATGCTGTTGCCCGTACCCCCAAGACTTACGACGGCATCCTGATTGCTTTCAACCGTGAAACTGGTGAAGTGGTCTGGGAAACTGATACCAAGAACTACTCCTGGAGCTCCCCTGTTGCCATCTACACCGATGACGGCAGAGCCTACATCCTGACCTGCAACGCCTCCGGTAAGATCCGTCTTGTAAACGGCGCCACCGGCGAAGTGGTCTATTCCCTGGGTCTGGAGCAGACCGTTGAAGCTTCTCCCATCGTGTTCAACAACATGATCGTTCTGGGTTCCCGCGAGGGTATCTACGGCTTCAAGATTTCTTAAATCCATTACCTCCCGGCATTGCCGGGAGGTTTTTCTTGTTAATATGGCAATCTTATGGTATGATTTTAAAAAATATATCAGGAGGATAGAACAATGAAAGCAATCCTGTTTGACCTGGACGGCACCCTGACCAACAATGGCGAGGGTATCATCAACTGCGCCAGCCTTGCTCTGGAGCATTACGGCATCCCCGTCCCCTCCCGGGAGGAAATGCGCGTCTTCGTCGGCCCTCCCCTGCATGATACCTTTGTAAAGTTCGGTGTTCCCGAAGAGGAAGCCGCCAGAGCAGTGGAAGTCTATCGCAGCCGCTACATTCCCATCGGCATGTTTGAAAACGAAGTTTATCCCGGCATTGAGGAAATGCTGAAGAAACTCCAGGCTCAGGGACACAAGCTATATGTTGCCACCTCCAAGCCCGAGTGGATGGCCCAGAAGATTCTGGAGCATTTTGACCTTGCCAAGTACTTTACCATCATCTGCGGAGCCACCATGGACACCTCCCGCAGTTCCAAGTCTGCCGTCATTGCATACCTTCTGGCGCAGTGCGGCGGCGTTTCCGAAGCCATCATGGTGGGCGATACCGCCTATGATGTCATCGGCGCCAAAGCCCACGGAATTCCCACCATCGGCGTCTCCTGGGGTTTCGGCACAGTAGAGGATATGGAACAGGCAGGTGCCATGTCCATTGCTCACACCGCCGAAGAACTCTTTGAACAGCTGCAGAAGTGAGGTAGCGCCATGTTACTGGAAGTATGTGTTGACTCTCTTAACTCTGCCCGGGCAGCTATCCGGGGCGGCGCTGACCGTCTGGAACTGTGCAGCGCCCTTGCCCTTGGCGGTCTGACCCCTTACACTGCCCTTTTGAAGCAGATTCGCGCAGAATCAAATATTCCCATCCGGTGTCTGATGCGACCCCGGGCAGGAGATTTCCTCTATACCCCTGAAGAAATCGATTTAATGGCCGCACAGATTCAGGAACTGAAAGATGCCGGCGCAGACGGCTTCGTCATCGGCTGCCTGACTCCCGAGGGTAATCTGGACAAGAACGCTATGGAACCTCTGATTAAAGCTGCCGATGGTTCCGGTCTGACTCTTCACCGCTGCATTGATGTTTCCCGGAACCCTTTGCAGACCTACCTGGATGCCAAAGAACTTGGAATTGATACGGTGCTGACCAGCGGCGCTGCATCGGCTGCCATATCCGGTCTTAACAATCTTCGTTTGATGCTTGAATTGCGGGATGAACAGGGCGGTCCAGAGGTACTCATTGGCGCCGGCATCAACTCCCTAGCAATCCTTGCAATCCGGACACATTGTCCTTCTGCCAAAGCATTTCACATGAGTGGAAAGAAGATTGTTGAAAGCGCCATGATTTTCCGCAGGGCTGATATTCCCATGGGTATTCCCGGCCTTGACGAATGGCACATCCAGCAGACCGATGAAAAAGCCATCCAGGAAGCCGTGTCCGCCCTTTGCGTACATATGTAAAAATCCACAAAACAGCTTTACCATTTCATATCCGACTGTTGCAATATTTACAAACTGAAAATGCAAATCTGCCCGGTGCATTTCCATGCACCGGGTTTTGATTCAGTTTTATGAAATATATTTTGAAATTAATGGCATTTTCATTGACATTCCGCTTGATTTTAAGTATAATACTTCCAAATTTCGATCATTGGAAGCCATGTTTTACAGCATCTTCCATACCCTTTAGGAGGGTTTCTATGAAACTTAATGAAACTGTCCTGCAAAAAAAGGATGAAATGATCCGTTCTCTGCAGGAAAATCTGCGCATTCCCAGTGTGGAAGGCGAACATACTCCCGATGCACCCTACGGCATTGAGGTTCGCCGAAGCCTCGAGCATGCACTGGCAACTGCCGAAAAACTGGGATTCAAAACTGTCAATGTGGACAATCACATGGGCTGGTGCGAATTCGGTGAAGGCGACGAAATGGTTGCGGTTCTGGGTCATCTGGACGTGGTTCCCGCCGGTGACGGCTGGACCTGTGACCCCTGGGGCGGCGAAATCCGCGACGGACGTATCTGGGGCCGCGGCACCACTGACGACAAGGGGCCTTCCATTGCGGCGCTCTATGCTCTGGCTGCTGTCCGGGATTCCGGTCTTCCCATCCGCCGCCGCATCCGTGTGCTGCTTGGCTGCAACGAAGAGACCGGTTCTGCAGACGTCAAGTATTATCTTGCCCACGGCGGCGAAACTCCCGTAATGGGTTTTACCCCCGACGGTGAGTACCCCGTCATCAACGGCGAAAAAGGTATCATAAACGCCACTTTCTCCAAGACCTACACTCAGGAAGGCAAGCTGAAACTTGTTTCCATTCAGGGCGGCTCCGCTCCCAATGTGGTCCCCGCCCACGCATCCGCTGAGTTCGAATGCGATGCCGATATCGCAGCGCAGATGACTGCCCTCTATGCCCCCGATGTGACCTTTACCGGAACCGACCGCGGCTTCATTGTGGAAGCCAACGGTGTCAGCGCCCATGGTTCCACCCCTGAACTGGGCGAAAACGCCATCGGACGTCTGGTGCTGGTTCTGGACAGTCTGCCCCTGGAGGGTGAACTGGCTGATGCTATTCACTTCCTTGCAGAAAAGCTTGGTATGGAAACTGACGGTGCCTCTGCCGGTATTGCGCTCCATGACGATGTTTCCGGCGGTCTGAGCCTGAACTGGGGCACCATCTCCGGCGATGACAAGCACTTCTCTCTGAAGATCAACTACCGCTATCCCGTCACATTCTCCTACGAGGACTGCGGTCCCGCCTTCAATACTCTGTTCCAGAAAGCTGGCTTTAATCTGGATCATGAAGGCTGGAAGGACAAGCTCTACTTCCCCGCTGACAGCGAACTTGTCAGCAGCCTGCTGAAGGTATACTGGGAGCAGACCGGTCTCGAGGGGCAGCCCAAGAGCATCGGCGGCGGTACTTATGCCAAGAGCATTCCCAATCTTCTGGCTTTCGGCCCCATTTTCCCCGGCGATGAAGTCCGGGAACACAAACCCGACGAATATATCGAAATCGATAATCTGGTGAAAAACGCCCAGATCATCGCTGCCGCCATGTATGAGCTGGCAAAGTAACAAGGAAGAAGGTATCCCAAATGAAAATTACCGAAGTTCGGATCGGCCGGATTTCTGTCCCCCTGATTCACCCCTTCAAGACTGCTCTTCGCACCGTCAACTCCGTTGAGGATGTGGTTGTGGAAATCCACACCGATACTGGCGCTGTCGGCTACGGCGAAGCTCCCCCCACCGGCGTTATCACCGGCGATACCACCGGCGCCATCATCGGCGCCATCCAGGATCACATTGCCAAAAACATCATCGGTAAGGATGTAGATGAATTCGAAACGCTGTGCCAGACCGTCCAGAAGTCCATCGTCCACAATTCCAGCGCCAAGGCTGCTGTTGACATGGCTCTGTGGGATCTCTATGGCCAGCTTTACAGCATCCCCGTCTACAAACTGATGGGCGGCGCCAGAAAGCAGATCGTCACCGATCTGACCATCTCCGTCAATGATCCTGACGTTATGGTTCGGGATGCTCTGGAAGCACTGGACCGCGGCTATGACTGCCTGAAGATGAAGGTGGGTGTCAGCCCCGAGCTGGACGTTGCCCGTCTGAGCGCTGTCCGCAATGCTGTGGGCGATGACATCACCATCCGTATCGATGCCAACCAGGCCTGGACCCCCAAGCAGGCTGTCAAGATCCTGAACTCCATGCAGGACAAGGGCCTCAACATCGAGCTGGTGGAACAGCCCGTTGCCGCCCGTGACTTTGAAGGCCTGAAGTATGTCACCGAGCGCAGCTATGTGCCCGTTCTGGCTGATGAATCCGTCTTCTCCCCCGAAGACGCCATGACCATCATGAAGATGGGCGCTGCTGACCTGATCAACATCAAGCTGATGAAGTGCGGCGGCCTGTACAACGCTCTGAAGATTGCCTCCGCCGCCGAAGTCTTCGGTGTCGAGTGCATGATCGGCTGCATGCTGGAAGCAAAGATCGCTGTCAATGCGGCTGTCCATCTGGCCTGTGCCAAGAACATCATCACCAAGGTGGACCTGGACGGCCCCGTGCTGTGCAGCGAGGACCCCATCATCGGCGGTGCTGTTTTCAACGAAAAGATCATTTCCGTCTCCGACGAACCTGGACTGGGTATCAAGGGCATTGAACCTGGCCGCCTGGTTTACATCGACTGACGGTTTTGAAAACTTTCCCGATGGCTGTACCCCGAAAGTCAGGCAGCATCATGCCAGAGAAACTGCCCCATTTCCCCATCCTTCGGGAAGCAAACATAAAAGAAGGAGAAAACAATATGTTTACATTCGAAAACGGTTCTCTGGTCGTCGCCAACGGTCTGACTTACATCGCCATTCTGATGTTCGTTGCCGGCGGTCTGATGTTCCTGCAGAGAACCACCAAGTGGAAGATTTTTGACATCGTTCCTCCCCTGGTCTGGATCTATGTTCTGCACATGGTTCTGTGCACCCTGGGCATCTATGAGTCCGACGCCGTCAAGAGCACCTATTCCTCTTTCAAGAATAACCTGCTGTATGCCATGATTTTCGTCATGCTGCTGCGCTGCGACTTCCGTAAGCTCAGCAAGCTGGGCGGCCGGATGATCGCCATCTTCCTGGGCTGCTCCGTGACCCTGGCCATCGGCACCATCGCTGCTTATCCCCTGTTTATGAACTCCATGGGCGGCGGCGAGACCACTTGGGCTGCTGTTGCTGCTCTGTACGCCTCCTGGGTCGGCGGTTCCGGCAATATGGCTGCTATGGAAGTCGTCTTCGAAGAGTTTATGGACTACGGCGCTTACGGCGCTGCCCTGGCTCTGGACACCGTCTGCTACTCCATCTGGATTGCTCTGCTGCTGCTGGCTGTCAAGTTCGCACCCAAGTGGAATGCCATGTGCAAGGCTGACACCTCCAAGCTGGACGCTGTTGCTGACGCTGCCAACGCAGAAGTCGCCGGCACCAAGAAGCATGCTACCGCTGCTGACTGGATCTTCCTGTTCGGCATTTCCCTGCTGGTTTCCGCAATTTGCCAGTGGCTGGGCGGCATTGTCAACGGCTGGCTGGTGAACATCGGTTTGGATATGTTCGGTGCTTCCACCGTTACCACCATTCTGATCACCATTCTGGGTCTGATTTGCGCCATGACTCCCATGGGCAAGATGGCCGGCGTCGAAGAAATGTCCAGTGTCTACCTGTATCTGGTCGTTTCCATGCTGGCATCCCGCGCAAGCCTGGTTGACCTGATCACTGCTCCCATGTGGGTCGTCTACGGCTTCGTGATTCTGGCTATCCACGTTGTCCTGATGTTCGTTCTGTCCAAGATCTTTAAGTGGGATCTATGCATGGTGTCCACCGCTTCTCTGGCAAACATCGGTGGTTCCGCTTCCGCTCCCATCGTTGCCACCGCTTACAACCCCAACTTCGCCGGCATCGGCGTTCTGATGGGCGTTCTGGGCGCTGCCATCGGCAACTTCTTCGGTATTGGCATGGGCGCCATCCTGCAGTGGATGGTCGGCATTTTCGGCTAATCTCCACAAACGGCTCTCCCGCCCATATCGGGCGGGAGATTTTTTAATAAGGAGGAACACCTTATGAATATCAATGAAACTTTTCAGCACCTGAACGCAGGTCTTCCTGAGGATATCCTGCGGCTGAAACTCATGGGAGAATTCGAAGAAGCCACCCGTCTCATTAACCTGCGGCTTCAGGACGAAAAGCTGCCCTATACGCTCCGCTGCTGCCTGACTGCCCAGCGGGAGATGATCGCAAGACTGCCGGGGGAGTACCCGTACACCAAGGAGCAGGCTCTGGCTGTCGTGCGGGAATACATCCCCGATTATTCCGAGGATGAATTCCAGCGGGATGTGGATCTGCGCCGCATTTACTGGATTTACAATCACGGCGAAAAACGTTATTTCAGCCGGTTTTTCTCCAGCATGTGCAAGGCGGTTCCCGGCTTTGCAGACCGCGCCTGCATCCACGTTCCCGGTGCAGAAGCTGCCATCAAGGGTTCCCGTGATGATTCCCTGCTGGATATCACAGTACGGAAGATGAAGGAGCAAGGCTCTGTCACCAATCGGATCAAGGTCCGGGCAACCATGAAAGTGAAGGACGAGTGCTTCGTCCCCGGAATGTTCCTGCGGGCACATCTGCCCATTCCTGCGGACTGCGAGCAGCAGAGCGACATCCGCTTCGAGGTTGTCTCTCCCAAGGGTGTCATCTCCCCTGCTGACGATCCTCAGCGCACCGTCTGCTGGGAGGGCAATTACGATCAGAATCCCGAATTCGTGGTGGAGTATTCCTATCTGCATACCGCAAAGTACCATGATACCGCAAACATGAAGGGCGATGTCAATCAGCCTGATTTCATGACCGGTGAAATCCAGCCTCATGTTGTTTTCAGTCCTTTTATCAAGGAACTTGTGAAGGAACTGACAGAGGGTCTGACCGATCCCATAGACAAGGCAAGAGCTTTTTATGATTTCATCACCCTGAACATGAAGTATACCTTCATGCCCGCCTACTTTATTCTGGACAGCATCGTAGAAAACTCCGCCCGGAATTTCACCGGTGACTGCGGTGTTTTCGCCATGCTGTTTCTGGCTCTGTGCCGCTGCGCAGGCATTCCCGCTCACTGGCAGAGCGGTCTGACTGTGGAACCCACCTTCATCGGCGCCCATGACTGGGTCCGCTTTTACGTGGCCCCCCACGGCTGGCTTTTTGCTGACTGTTCCTATGGTACCAGTGCCGCCCGCATCGGCAACGAAGAACGCCGTAAATTTTATTTCGGCAACCTGGATCCTTTCCGGATGGTAGCTAACCGGGATCTTCAGGGCAATTTCCATATTGCCAAGGATCACTGGCGCTGCGACCCCTATGACAACCAGGTCGGCGAAATTGAAACCGCCGACAGAGGTCTCACCTACGATGAATTCATCCGCACCAAGGATATCATCTCCTGCGAAGAGGTATAAAAACAAAGGACGTATTTTGAAATGCGTCCTTTTTCTTTACTTTTTCAGCTGTTCCCGGAGGTAATCTCTTGCCTGATCCGCAGGTATTTCCATCACCAGGGCAAGCTCAGATGCCAGCAGTTTTTCTGCGTCCCGGAGGAAATTATCATCGGACAGGTGGAATTTCCGTCCAGCTGCCAGCTGTTCTTCCTTATACCGGTAGAGTGCAGCCACCATTTTCAGAATGGAAATCCTGTCGCCGTTGCTGATCAGATCCCGGTAATGCTGCTTGCGCTGATTCTCATCGCGGATCCAGTTGTCACGGCGAATCTCATCAGATACCAGCAGCCTTTCCCACGCCTCCCTGGAGATGACCTGCTTCAGCTTTACCATAGCCGCAGGATTCGCTGTGGGAAGATAAAAACGGGACTCCGTCTGATTCATCGGTTCCAGAACAAGATATTCTGTCCGCTTCCTGTTGACCATCTGCTTCTCCGTACCGACCACACGGCATACGCCATGGATACCGTAAATCACACAATCTCCTGCACTGTACATAATATCCCTCCCAAAAGTCCGACAAACACCTTTATATCAGTAATTATAGCACCAAATGGAAGAAAAAGCATGTGGGCAAATTGCTAGAAAAAATCGCCCTGTTATTTATGGACAAATTGACGGCCCGGAATAATCCGGGCCGTACTGCTTACTTGATGACTTCGATCTTAATGGTATTGGTATTGCCCTGCTGGCCGTTGATGGGGCCGCCGGTGAGCAGAATGTTGTCGCCGGGCTGCAGATTCAGAACCTTCTTGGTAGCATTCTGGGCAAAGTAGAACATAACATCCATGCTGGGGAAATTCTCGCTCAGCACGGGGGTGACGCCCCAGCTCATGGACAGTCGGCGCCAGATTTTCTTGTCGGTGGTCATACCGATGATGTTGACGGGAGTACGGAAACGGCTGACCAGCATGGCAGTCTTACCGGAAACGGAGCAGACAACAATGGCCTTGGCGTTGACGTCGATAGCCATGGCGCAGACAGCATGGGAAATGCAGTCCAGATTGTTCTTGCCCACGTATTCGGTGGACAGGAAGCGCTGCTTGTAGTCGGTCTTCTTTTCGGTGTATTCCGCAATCTGAGCCATGGTTTTCACAGCTTCCACGGGGTACTTGCCGGCAGCGGATTCGCCGGAGAGCATCACGCAGGAGGTGCCATCAAAAACGGCGTTGGCAACGTCGGTGATTTCCGCACGGGTGGGTCTGGGATTGTAGATCATGGACTCCAGCATCTCGGTGGCAGTGATTACACGCTTGCCCAGCATGCGGCACTTGCGGGTCAGTTCCTTCTGAACGGCGGGTACTTCCACGAAAGGAATCTCAACACCCAGGTCGCCGCGGGCGATCATGATGCCACCGCAGACAGTACAGATCTCTTCCACATTGTCAACACCAGCCTGGTTTTCGATCTTGGCAACAATCTCAATATCCTCGCCGCCGTTTTCGTCCAGGAGCTTGCGGATATCCAGAACATCCTGCTTGGTGGAAACAAAGGAAGCTGCCACAAAGTCAACACCCTGCTCGATACCGAAGAGGATGTCAGCCTTATCCTGCTCGGACAGGTAGGGGCCAGACATGACCTTATTGGGGAAGGACATACTCTTGCGGTTGCTCAGATCACCGCCCACCAGGCACTTGCCCACCACATCGTTGCCCTCGATCCGGACAACTTCAAACATAACCAGACCGTTGTTGACGGTGACGATATTGGCAGGCTTCAGGTCCTTGGCAAGATGCTTGTAGCTGACAGATACGCGGGTCTCGTCGCCTTCGATTTCATCGGCAACGAAGGTAAACTCCTGGCCTTCCTTAATGGTAACCTTGCCGTCCTTGAAGGTGCGGATGCGGTACTCGGGGCCCTTGGTGTCCAGCAGAATGGCGATGGGCAGATCCAGCTTTTCACGGACCTTCTTCACCAGATCCATCTTGGCCTTCTGCTCCGGATGTGTACCGTGGGAAAAGTTCAGGCGGGCAACGTTCATGCCGGCCAGAGCCATTTGGGTCAGGATCTCTTCGTTCTCACTGGCGGGGCCAATGGTGCAGATGATCTTTGTCTTTCGCATGGGGTGATGACCTCCTAACGAGTTTTATCAATATACATTATGATTTTATTATAATATATCCCCCCGCCGTCAAGGGAGCATTTCTCAGAAAAGGAAGTCAATTTGATAATGTTTCAGCCAGAATTCCACCTGCAGCAGCCACGCAATGGTCTGAGGGCCTTTCATCAGCTGACCGTACCAGGGCCAGCTATACTCTGCCGTCAGCAATTCCTCCGCTGACTTTCTGCTGACCAAATGCCATAGCGGTGCATCCTTTTGCGCCAGAAGCGCTTTCAGTTTCCCGCTGACCAATTCTGTATATCGTGGATCGAAGGTCTTGGGATAAGGACTCTTCTTCCGCCACAGCACCTGCTGGGGAATCATCCCCGCCATAGCCGTCCGGAGAAGTCCCTTTTCCTGTCCCTGATGGTCCTTGAATGCCCATGGAACAGAATAAAGGTACTCCGCAATCCGGTAATCACAGAAGGGCACCCGCACCTCCAGACCGGAATACATGCTCATACGATCTTTCCGGTCCAACAGTGTCTGCATAAACCACCGAAAGTTCAGATTCACCATTTCTTTCATCCGCCGCTCCTCGGGGGTATTTCCAGGCAGGATGTCGCTTTCCCGGCAGGTTCTGGCATACTGATCCTGAATGTATGCCAGGCAGTCCATCTTCCCCGCTACAGCATCCGACAGCATTCTGCTTCGCTGCACGGAATTCTGAGCCCAGGGAAATCCATCCATTGTCCGAACCTCCGGGTCACGGTACCACGGGTATCCGCCAAAAATCTCGTCAGCGCACTCTCCGGACAGGGCAACCTTTACATCCCTGCGAATTTCCCTGCAGAAAGCAAGGAGAGAAAAATCCACATCCGCCATACCGGGAAGATCCCTTGCCATGGTGGCATCCTCCAAAACAGCCAGAAGATCATCCGGTGTAAGAACCGTCCAGTGATGGTCTGTATCCAGATTTTCCTGCATCAGACGGATATAGTGCCTGTCGGAATTTGGCTGGAATTTGCTGGTCTGGAAATACCGGTCATTGTCCCGATAGTCAACGGAGTAGGTTCGAAGCCGCTCTCCCCGCTTTTTCATTTCTTCCGCACAAATTGCCGAAATCAGGCTGGAATCCAGCCCGCCGGAGAGGAACGTCCCAATGGGCACATCAGAAACCATCTGAGCCCGGATGGCATCCACCACCAGATGCCGCACATGGAGCATAGTCTCCTGAAAACACTCCGTATGCTCCCGGTCGCGCAGCTTCCAGTACTGTTCCTGCTTCAGTTGTCCGTCCTCAAAAAATGCGCAGTAACCAGGTTCCAGCTCTTGAATTCCTTTGAACACACCGCTTCCCGGAATTCTGCCGGGGCCCAGAAGAATCACTTCCGCGGCACCCTGTTCATCCAGCTGAGCCTTGATTGTGGGGTAACAGAGAATGGTCTTGATCTCCGATGCAAAAATCAAGCCTCCTTCGTGGAGCTTATAAAACAGCGGCTTGACCCCAATGCGATCTCTTGCCAGAAACAGCCGTTTCCGCTTCTCCTCCCAGACACCGAATGCAAAAATGCCGTTGAATTTTTCAACGCACCCTCTGCCCCATTGAGCATAGGCATGAAGCACCACTTCCGTATCGGAATGACCTTTAAAAACATGGCCCAGTTTGAGCAGCTCCCTGCGAACCTCTTCCGTATTATAGAGTTCTCCGTTGTACACCAGAATGTACCGCTCCCCTGCCCAGCTGAGCTTCATCGGCTGGGCGCCTCCCATGGGGTCAATGATGGCCAGGCGTGTATGGAGAAGTGTTGTATCCTCTATGCCGTACACTCCTTTCCCATCCGGTCCACGTCTTTCCATGGATTTCAGCATCTTTTGTATTGTAGCTTCTTCGGTCTGAAGACCGATCATTCCCGCAATGGCACACATAAGCGTTCCCTTCCTTTCATTCCATTTATTCTATGCAGAAAACCATCTTTTAGAAGTGCATGAACCAATGGAAAACAGGACATACTTTGAAGGGTGATACAATGAAAACCAATAAAGAAATGCTTTCCTCCATTCTGAAAACAACCCAGATGGGTCAGGTGGGAATCCGCAGTGTGCTGGATGCTTCCATGAAACCTGGTCTGCGTAAGGCACTGGAATCCCAGCTGCGGGAGTACGATACCATTGAAAGCGAGGCCCACTCCATCGCATCGGAACGGGGCTGGGAACTTCCGGAGCTTAATTCTGGCGTGCGCTTCATGTCGGACATGATGACCCGGATGAAATTGAGCTACGACCGGACCGATTCCAAAATTGCCGACATGATGATTCAGGGCAACACCAGAGGAATCATCACAGGCCTAAAAAACCAGCATCATTTTTCCGGAGAGGACGGACGCATCAGCTCCCTTGCCCAGAAGCTTCTGGACCGGGAGGATGAGAATATCCGTCAGATGCAGAAATTCCTTTAAGGGCGGAGCGGAATGCTCCGCCGCACCTTTTTACACACACCGGCATACCATAATCCGAAAGGAGTGATCACTCTGAGCGCAACCGGATACATAACCGTCCATGCCTACACCAGCTACGCATATCTGCCTCTGAAAGATGTGACCATAACAGTGACCGCCACCGACGGCACTGCCATTGCCATGCGATTAACGGACCGGAATGGGAAGATCACGCCCATCCCCATCCCAGTGCCGGACAGAACCGAAAGTCTTTCCCCGGACCCGTCGGAAACACCTTTTGCTGTGGTGAATCTCTACGCAAGACTCAAAGGCTTCGAGCAGATTGAAAATGAGAATCTGCAGGTCTTTGCGGACACTGTTACCGATCAGAATCTGGAAATGATCCCTCTGTCGGAGCTTCCGGGAAAATGGAATCAGACTGCGGTATTTGACACACCGCCCCAGAATCTTTAAGGAGGTGGAATTGTGCCTCCCGTTCTTCCATATGTACCGCAAAGAATCACCGTCCATCTGGGTTCTCCCAGTTCCAATGCAGAGAATGTGACCGTATCCTTTTCCGACTATGTGAAAAATGTTGCTTCCAGCGAAATATATCCGACATGGGATGAAAGCGCACTGAGAGCCAATATCCTGGCCATTGTCTCCTTTGCCCTGAACCGGGTGTATACGGAATTCTACCGCAGCCGGGGCTATGATTTCGACATCACCAACTCCACCGCCTATGACCAGTATTTTGTCAAGGGCCGAAGTTTTTTTGAAAATATCGAACGGCTGGTGGATGAGCTTTTCAATGATTATCTCCGCCGGCCCGGTTTCGTGGAGCCTCTGGCTGCCAAATTCTGCAATGGCACCACAGCCACCTGCGAAGGACTCAGCCAATGGGGCAGTCAGAATCTTGCCCAGCAGGGATACAATTTCAATCAGATTCTAAGGACCTACTACGGCAATAATATCGAAATTGTCCCTAATGCTCCTATCCGGGGTATCACTGCTTCCTACCCGGGCACTCCTCTCCGACGGGGTACTTCCGGTCCCAGCGTGGTGACCATTCAGGTGGAACTGAACCGGATTTCCCAGAACTATCCCGCAATTCCGAAAATCCCGACTGTGGATGGAATCTTCGGCAGCCGAACCGAGGCGGCGGTACGGAAATTCCAGGAAGTGTTCAACCTGAATGTGGATGGCATCGTGGGACCCGCCACCTGGTATGCATTGGTTCGGCTCTATGTGGCGGTGAACCGATTGGCAGAACTCCGCAGCCAGGGTCAGCAGTTCTATGCCAATTCCTGGGCCCATACCAATCCCATCCAGCAGGGTGACCGGGGTGTCCGAGTGGAGCATCTTCAATATATGCTGTCTGTCCTCTCTGCCTACATCCAGGAAATTCCGCCTGTGGCCGTCGACGGCATTTTCGGGAATGCCACCCGGGCAGCGGTCATCGCAGCCCAGCGGCGGTTCGGTCTTCCGGAAACCGGGGTGGTCAATTTCGACACCTGGGATGAGATCTATGACCAGTTTTCCGGGATCGAGAATACCACCTGGCGGGATATTTCCGATTTCCCCTACACAGCAGCTCTTGCGGGTGTCACTGTACCAAGAAACCGTTACGCCCGCACATCTATCCATACCCAGTTCCCCGGTACCGATCTTCGCAGCGGTACTCAGGACCCGGTACGTCAGGAGGTGGTTCGATGAGACCGGATGAATCCTTTATCGGCCAGCCAATCCGCAGCCTGCAGACCATGCTTCGGGTGCTTGCAGAACAGGACAACAGTTATCAGACCGTCATACCGGACGGCATCTATGGCCCCCAGACCATGTCGGCAGTTTCGATATTCCAAAGAAAGCACGGCCTGCCTGTCACTGGAGTCACAGATCAGGCCACCTGGGAAGCCATCTCCCTTGCTCATGAAGATGCACTGATCCTTGTAACAGGAGCACAGCCGCTGGAAATCATTCTGAATTCCAACGAGGTGCTCCGAAGAGGTGACAGAAGTCCCTACCTATATGTTGCCCAGGCGCTCCTGATTGTTTTATCACAAACATACGGCAGCATCGGCACACCATCTCAAAACGGAATTCTGGATGAAGCAACCGCCGATTCCATTTCCTCTTTTCAGGCCATCAGCGGACTTCCAATGACAGGAAATCTTGATAAAATAACATGGAAGCATCTTGCCCTCCACTTTCCTCTTGCAGCAAATAAAGGAAAAGGGCAAAGCCAGGCGGAAGAACAAACCAAATTATTACGAAATGGTTAATTTTATACAAACGTATCGATTTACACTTGATTCGTTTCAATTTCAGTTCTATAATATATCATAAGATATTGTGCGACAAAACTACGCACCCTCACGGAGGCCAATCCATGTTCATCAAAGACTGGAAAAAAGAAGTATTTACCATCCCCAATATGCTCAGCCTGTTCCGGCTGGCCCTGATCCCTGTCTATATCGTCATTTATCTGAATGCCAAAGAGCCCCATGACTACTACCTGGCCGGCGGAATTCTGGCAGTTTCCTGTCTGACAGACCTGATTGACGGCAAGATTGCCCGGCATTTCAATATGATCTCCAATCTGGGCAAGCTTCTCGACCCCATCGCCGACAAATTCACCCAGCTGGGGCTGACCATTTGTCTGTCTGTCCGCTATCCCATTCTGCGGTCCGTACTGGTTCTGTTCCTGGTCAAGGAGTTCTATCAGGGCATTGTTGGACTGATTCATCTGCGCAAGGGTCAAGTGCTTCCCGGTGCGCTGATGGCAGGCAAAATCTGCACCACGGTACTGTTCGTCAGTCTGACTCTGTTGGTGCTGCTACCTAACATTTGCATTCATGCTGTGAATACCATTGCAGTAATCGACACCGTATGCCTGATCTATTCTTTCATCATGTATACTCTGGCTTACTTTGGCAAACACACCAAACTGCAGGATATTGAAGACTAAAAAATCAGCGGCTGAAGCTTCAGCCGCTGATTTTCCGTATACGGTTAGGTTAAGGTCTGTCACGAGTCAGCCAGTCGGATCATCCGCGAAATTCTCCACGGCATCTGTCTGCTCCACCTCACCTGTTTTGTAGTTTTAGTATATCATACTTTCGAGCAAAATGGTGAAGAATTTTTAAACATCATGATAATGAATTGTTGATAATTTACAAACAGATTCGACCAAGAACCCCCGATCCGGATACGGATCGGGGGTATGTATTTAGCCGGGATAAAGATTGGTCAGATAGATCAGCCAGGGCAGCGCCAGAGTAAAAATGCTGATAATCCAGGGAAAAGTCGCTTTCCGGGAGCAGAACATCAGAAACAGGCAGAAAACTGTCACACCCAGAGGACCATAAACCGCATAATTTCTTGTAACCGTCACTGCAAACTCACCAGAAGCCTGCAGATTCAACCCAACAGTTTCAGGCAGCCGGTCAGCATTCATTCCTGCAAACTTCAGGGCATACCAAACAACAGGAGCAGCCATAATAATCTTTCGGAGTTTGTAAATGCATCTGCACAGGACGGTTACCACTTCTTCAATCTTTTTGAAAACAGGACTGACTTTTCCCCAGCCAGACTTGACTTTGGCGATGAATTCTTTCATGGTACACCTCCGCGCAGAATTTTGATTATCATAGCATATATTGGAGCGATGTGCAAGAGTATGGGAAAAACCTTAAAAAAGGATTTCTCTTTATTTGTCCGTTTTATCGTACCATAGTGGTTTTATACTATGGTTACAGATAAAACAAAGGAGGAAATCAAATATGAAACGTACGAACCAGAAGGTCATCCCCATTTCCAATGCTTACCGCCACTACCGCCGTCCCTACCCCAATGCTGCCGATCCTCAGTACTTTTTGAACAAGCTGGTTGACGGCATTCTCGCCTTCACCACCGGCATGGGCTGCATCACGATTTTCCTCTTCCTGGCAACCATGTGATCAGTCTTCAAAGGATTCTGCCCGCAGAATCCGGCAATTCACTATCTTTCCATTCTCAATTTCCATGAGCCCGGCACTGCCGCCGAAATAGCCGCAGCTGCCGGGATTTAAAATCCACAGGCCATCCAGATCCTGATAGCAGTTTGGTACATGGGTATGTCCGTAGAGTACTGCGGCAGAACCGCATTTCTTTGCTTCGCGGATCAGATAGGCGGTATCCTTCTTAACCCAGTGCCTGTGGCCGTGAGTCAGATAGAGCCGCACACCCCCAAGACGGGGCATCAGAATTTCCTCGGCATCAGGAGGGCAGCGATAGCGATCGCAGTTACCGGGAACCTGAATCAGCGGAATGCGGGGATATTCCTCTGCGATTGCCTCTGCATCATCGTAGTGGTCGCCCAGATGGATGATGGTATCGGGTTTTACCTTCTCAATGCAATGGCGCATGAAGGAAAGGGCCGAATGGGAATCGGACAAAACCAAAATTTTCATAAGAGTCTGCCTTTCATCTTTTTGTTCAGTATACCATAGCTTCAAGCAGATTTCCAGGCACATTTCCTGCCTCCCGGGCATATAGTAATGCAGATTGATATGCCCAAACCCTCAGGAGGTATCTCTATGGACAATAACCACGATTATTCCATGCAGGATGTGATGCGTCTGGCTGCCAGTCCCGCAGGACAGCAGCTAATGAAACTTCTGCAGCAGCAATCCCCTTCTGATCTGCAAAATGCCATGAACAGCGCTGCTGCCGGTGACTACCGGAAAGCAAAGGACTCCCTTTCTTCCCTGTTCGCATCAGCAGAAGCACAGCAGCTTCTCAAGCAGCTGGGAGGCGGCAATGGATAATATGGAGGAAAAGCTGGGTTCCATTCTGGGCAATCCCGCCATGATGCAGCAGATCATGTCCATAGCCCAGTCCCTGGGACAATCCCAGCCGGAACCGCCCAAAGAGGAAACACCCGCGCTTCCGGATATTGACCCGGGCATGATCTCCAAGGTCATGGCCATGGCTGGACAAACCAATATCGATCCCAATCAGCAGCAGCTTTTAAAAGCCCTTCGTCCATACCTGACCCACCAGCGGATTGAACGGCTGGAAAAAGCCATGCGGGCGGCAAAGCTTGCAAACCTGGCATCCGGTTTTCTGGGGAGGTGAACTGATGTATAACCGCTACATCCCGCAGTCCGACGGCTCCTACCGGAAAAACCGTTATCCCGATCAACATCCTCCCAAGCAGAATCCCCCGCCTGTACCACCTCCGGAGCCTGCAAAGCCGGTTCCCTGCCCCAGTCAAGGCGGCAGTGCATTGGGGTTTCTGAAGAATCTGCTCCCAAAGGAATTTGATACCGGAGATCTGCTGATCGTATTGCTTCTTTTACTGATGGCGGAGCAGGAGAAAGATCAAAATTGCGCATTGCTGACTCTCGCCCTTTATTTTCTGATGTAAAAAACACCCCATAAGCAAATGCTTGTGGGGTGTTATCATTATTTTTCATCCTCCGGCTCTTTCAGGTCAGTTTTCATCACCTGAATGGCGGGGATCATGGTTCCAAGAATCAGCAGGATCACAACAATCAGAAGTATGATCATGGCAACAGGCATCCGAAACCGGATGATGACCCATACCAGCAGTGCCGCCATGATGACGCGCATGATGATCATCCGCTTGATCTTCTCCCGTGCTTCGTAGATCCGGTCTTCCGGATCCATATTCTCGTACTTTTCGATATCAGGCTTCATGGCAATCAACGGGGCACAAAGCCGACCTTCTTGTAGACCTTGCGCAGGGTCTTTTCAGCAACGTAGCTTGCCTTTTCGGCGCCGTCACGGTAGACAGACTCCAGATAACCCTTATCCTTCATCAGGTGCATGGACTCTTCACGGATGGGACGCAGATGTTCCACAACAGCTTCGCCGACCACAGGCTTGAACTTGCCGTAGCCGCAGCCGATGAACTCGTTCTCAATTTCCTCGAAGGTCTTGCCGGTAACAGCGGAGTAAATGGTCATCAGGTTGGCAACACCGGGCTTGTTTTCCTTGTCATAGCGGACACAGTTCTCGGTGTCGGAGTCGGTGATGGCGCGCTTGAACTGCTTCATGATGACGGTGGGATCATCCATCAGAAGAACACGGCCGGTATCCTCGTTCTCGGACTTGGACATCTTGGCCAGAGGATTGGTCAGGCTCATGACTCTGGCGCCGACCTTGGGAATGAAGGGCTCGGGAATCTTGAACACATCGCCGTAAATGCCGTTGAAGCGGCGGGCGATGACATGGGTCAGCTCCACGTGCTGCTTCTGATCTTCGCCCACGGGGACCAGATCAGGCTGGTACAGCAGGATATCACCGGCCATCAGGCTGGGATAGGTAAAGAGACCTGCGTTGATGTTGTCAGCATTCTTGGCGGACTTATCCTTGAACTGGGTCATGCGGCTCAGTTCGCCGAACATGGAATAGCAGTCCAGAACCCAGCCCAGCTCTGCATGCTGATGGACATGGCTCTGAATAAAGAGGGTATTCTTCTCGGGGTCCAGACCGCAGGCAATGTACTGTGCCAGCTGCTCCAGAGTGCGGCGGCGCAGGTCCGCAGGCTTCTGACGGACAGTAATGGCATGGAGGTCAGCCATGAAATAGAAGCAGTCATACTGGTCAGCACGCTCTGCCCAGTTCTTGACAGCGCCCAGATAGCTGCCCAGGGTCAGATCACCGGAGGGCTTGATACCGGAGAGCATTCTCTTCTTGGGGACAGGAGTTTCCTGAATGATATCGCTCATATTGATTCACATTCCTTTGTTGAAAAAATCACTCTAGATATCTTAGCACAATAATCTGTTTAACGCAAGGCTATTTTCTCCTTCAGAAGGCTCATACACGGCTAATTCCGCAAATCCGGAATTGATTTCCACAAAATCTTGTGCTATACTTTATTCTAGATTATTATGACAAAAAAGAGGTAAAAACTTATGGATTATAAAGCTCTTGCCGAACTGCTTTTCCCCCAGGTCACCGAGACTCCTGAGTCCCTGGAGGAAAGATTCCCTGTTCGTAATGTTCCCGAGGGTGCAGTTGTCACCCGTATGGCCCCCTCTCCCACCGGTTTTGTCCACCTGGGCAACCTGGTTCAGGGTCTGACCTCCGAGCGCATGGCTCACCAGAGCGGCGGTGTTCTGTTCCTGCGTGTCGAGGATACCGACGCCAAGCGCGAGGTTCCCGGCGCTGTGGAAGTGCTCATCGACACTCTGAAGCACTACGGCATCCAGTTTAACGAAGGCGCCACCCACGACGGCGACAATGGCATCTATGGCCCCTACCGTCAGCGCCAGCGTGCTTCCATCTACCATGTCTACGCCAAGAAGCTGGTTTCCGAAGGTCAGGCATATCCCTGCTTCTGCACCGAGGAAGAGCTGTCCTCCATGCGTGAAAAGCAGGAAGCCAACAAGGAGACCACCGGCTACTACGGTGCCTACGCCATGTGGCGTGACCGCACCATGGAAGACATCCAGGCTCAGCTGGATGCAGGCAATCCCTGGGTTCTGCGCTTCAAGTCCATGGGTTCCATCGAAAACCAGTTTAAGTTCGATGACCTGGTCAAGGGCAAGCTGACCATCACCGAGAATAACGTCGACCATGTTCTGCTGAAGTCCGACGGCATTCCCACCTATCACTTCGCCCACGCAGTGGACGATCATCTGATGCGTACCACTCATGTGGTACGCGGTGACGAGTGGCTGCCCACCCTGCCCTTCCACATTCAGCTATTCAAGGCTCTGGGCTTCAAGCTGCCCAAGTACGTCCACATCGGACCTCTGATGAAGATGGACGGCACCTCCAAGCGCAAGCTCTCCAAGCGCAAGGACCCCGAACTGGCTCTGACCTTCTACAAGGCTGAAGGCTTCCCTGTCAAGGCTGTTTATGAGTACATCATGACCATCCTGAACTCCAACTTCGAAGACTGGCGCCGCGCCAATCCCGATGCTCCTGCCGAAACCTTCAAGTTCAGCCCCAAGAAGCTGAATCCCGCCGGCTCCCTGTTTGACTATGCCAAGCTCACCGACGTCTCCAAGAATGTCATCTCCAAGATGGATGCCGAGACCGTCTGCACCCTGCTGACCGAGTGGGCACAGGAATTCGATCCCGATTTCGGCGCCAAGCTGGCTGCTGACCCTGCCTACGCAACCTCCATCCTGGCCATCGGCCGCGGCGGCAAGAAGCCCCGTAAGGACCTGGCTGTCTGGAAGGATGCCAAGGATTACATGGGCTTCTTCTACGACGAGTATCTGGAGAAGCCTGTCTTTGCCGAGAAGTTCGACAAGACTATCGTCATTGATGCCCTGAACCGCTTCCTGGAGAAGTTTGACATCGCTGATGACTCCGGCGTCTGGTTCGACAAGGTCAAGGCCATCACCACCGAGATGGGCTTCACCACCGACATGAAGGCTTACAAGGCTGACCCCACCGCCTTCCCCGGCACTGTCGCCGATATCTCCACCTTCGTCCGTCAGGCCGTCACCGGCAAGACCAACTCCCCCGACCTGTACACTGTCATGCAGATTCTGGGTTATGAGCGCACTGTCGCCCGCATCCGCAGCACCATCGCCGACCTCGCTTAATTGGAGGATCGCCGTTGATTCACAAAACGCTCTCCAATGACGATATTTTCAGCATTCTCATCCGCTCCTACAACAGTCTGACCAAGTCCGAAACCAAGGTAGCTGACTACATTCTGCGGCATAAGCAGCAGGTTCCCATGCACAGCATCTCGGAACTGGCTGCCGCCTGCAATGTCAGTGAGGCAACCATCAGCCGCTTCTGCCACAGTGTCGGCTGCGCCAGCTTCAATGAGTTTAAGCTGGCGGTAGTTCAGGCTATTTCCGGCGGCGATGTGGTGGGTATGGGCACCAACCTCTACAGCACCATTCTGGCCACCGACTCTGTCAGCCAGAAGTGCCGCAAGCTCTGCAATGTCAGCACGGAAGCGCTGCAGCAGACTCTGAATGAGCTGGATGTGGATAAAATTGAAGAGGCAGTGGAAATCATTTCCCGTGCAAAAAATGTCTACTGTTTCGGCCAAGGCAATTCCTCCATCGTGGCAGAAGATGCCTGGGGTCGGTTCTCCTGCGTCAGTCCCAAGTTCCACTATATTCCCAATGCCAATTTCCAGGCCATCACCGGCCAGCTTCTGGGCAGGGATGATGTCGTGCTCTATTTCTCCTTCTCCGGTTCCGTCCGGGAACTGATTGAAATGGGCAAGACCCTGGAAAAGTCCGAAGCCAAGCTGATTCTGGTCACCCGGTTCCCTAATTCCCCAGGCGCTGACTACGCAGATTTGCTTCTGATTTGCGGCGCCAACGAGTCTCCCCATCAGCAGGGCTCCATCGCGGCAAAGATCAGCCAGCTGTTCATTGTGGACGTGCTGTTCCATGAGTTCTGCGCGCGCAATGACATTCTCTCCGTATTCCAGGATTTTTCCGAATAAGCAAAAACGGTGCAGCATAAGCTGCACCGTTTTTATGCTTCCATCATACCATATTTCCGCTTGATCCGGTCGAGAATCGAAAGAAGCGGTCTGCTGAACAGCAGCATTGTCACCGCTGTGGAAACGCCGTGGCTTAAATTGATGGGAAATCCCTGGGCCAAAATAAACAGGACGGAAGACCATTTAAAAGTGGTCAGGCTCGTAAAAACCGTACTGCAATCCAGGAGTACACCAACAATGGTGACGCAGGAAAGAAATCCAAACACTGCCAGAAGCCAGGGTTTTCTTGGCAAGGAAAAAAGTCCCGCAAGCAGTCCTGCTGTGCCATAAGCCATCATCTGCCAGGGTGTCCAGGGACCCTGGGAGGCGAAGAAATTGCTTGCAAAGGCGCTCATGGCCCCCACAAGAAATCCCGACTGGGGCCCAAAAGCCATGCCCGAAATCATGATTACCGCGAACACCGGCTTAAAGTGAGGGATTGGCACTGCCACTCTGGACGCAACTGCCAACGCGCACAGAACCGCCAGAAGCACCAGTTCCCGGGCCTGGGGTTTCCGGCTTTCAAAAGCCAAGAAAAAAGGAATCAGGATTTCCATGATGATCAGGGTACTGGTCACATAGTAAGATCTGCCGGGCAGCTTCGTTCCGAGAAACAGGGTCAATGGAATCAGAACCAGAACTGTGAGCAGTGTAAATATGGTGGCTCTTTTCATACCTCATCCCCCCTGTTCTGTCTGTAAAGCTCCACCACATCCTCCGCTGTCACCGCCTGGGTGAATACATGGCGGGACATGCGGTTGGCAGCGGTGGTGTAGAAGCTGTTGTTGCCAAAGAAGCGGCGGGGTGTATCGGATGTCAGGATCTGACCGTCAAAAACCATGCCCACATAATCTGCATATTGGGCGCAGAATTCCACATCATGGGAAACCATCAGTATAGTAACGCCCCGGTCGGTAAGTTTATTCAGTATCTCCGCCAGTTTTACCTTGAAGATAGCATCGATACCCTTGGTAGGTTCATCCAGCAGCAAAAGCTTTGGACATGTCAACAATACTTTCGCCAAAGCCACCCGCTGCTGTTCGCCGCCGGAGAGGTCATAAGGATGCCGATTCAGCAGATTTTCAATTTCACATAGTGCGGAAATACGTCTGATTTCACTCTCATCCCCACTCATTTCCCGAAGTTCTTTTATGACTGAATCGGAAGCAAAAAGGCTCTTCGGATCCTGGGGCAGCATCCCAAGGCACCCCCGGAACATTTCCGAGGATTTATACTTCTCTGCCAGTTTGCCGAAGATCTTAATCTTGCCCCGGTAGGGTTTGCAAATACCGCAGATTGCTTTCAGCAGTGTGGACTTGCCGGAGCCGTTGCCGCCCACTAAGGCAAACAGACTGCCCGCTGGAATTTCACCGCTGACACCCCGGAGCACATCCGGGGCATATTTTTCATACCGAAACCAGAGTTCCTTCAGGGAAAGGGCAATCTCATTCCGATATTTTTCTTCTTCAGGCAACGCATAAATTTTCACGCCATCAGGAAAAGCACGGCTCAGCCAGGTTCTGCCCTCCCGGACGGTGAGAGGACAGCTGCCCTTCCCTTCTGCGCCATTGAACACCCGGACCGGAGTGGGCATGGCAGCAAACATCTCATCTTTCTGCTGCCACAACGCTTCTCCGATTTCCCGGGGCGTTCCGTCTGCTATGATGCGGCCGCCCTCCATCACGATGGCCCGGTCCGCATAGGGGAAAATGTCCTCCAGACGGTGTTCCGTGATAATGACTGTGGTACCAAGCTCCATGTTGATCTTTCGCACGGTGTTCAGAAAATCAGATGCGGCAATGGGATCCAGCTGGCTGGTAGGCTCGTCCAGAATCAGCACCTCCGGCTGCATGGCCATGATGGAAGCAAGATTTAATAGCTGCTTCTGTCCTCCGGACAGCACCGCCACATCCCGGTGAAACCAGTCTGCAATTCCGAAATAGCAGGCCATTTCCGCTACCCGCGCCCGCATGGTCTTCTGGTCACAGCCGAGGTTTTCCAAACCGAAGGCCAGCTCGTGCCAAACCTTGTCGGTGACAATCTGGTCATCGGGATTCTGCATCACGTAACCGATTTTCGCAGCCTGCTGCCGCATACTCACCTGTTCCAGAGGAAAGCCATTGAACAGTATGGTGCCTTTTCGTTTGCCATGGGGTGTCAGAAGAGACTTCAGGTGCTTCAAGAGGGTGGTTTTTCCGCTGCCGGACTCTCCGCAGAGTACCACATATTCGCCCTGTTCGATTCGTAGATTGATATCACGCAGAGAATCCCCTGCCCCCGGATAGGTGAAGGTCAGATTTTGGATCTCATAATGTGCCATTTGACATCCTCCTCAATGTGCAGTGCGGTGGGAATCAGCAGATACACGCAGTAGAGTGTAAAGCTGATCCCTCTTATGGGCGCAACAGACCACTCCGGCAGGAATTCCGCTTTTGCAGCTCCATTTGCCACAGATACCAGTATAACTGTGGACAGCACAAGGATGATCCCCAGAACTGCCCAGTCCCGTGCGGTCATGCGGTAAATCATAAAGCTGCTGCGCTTGCCGGTGCCGTAACCTCTGGCAAGCATGGAATCGGCAGTGACAATACTTCCCTCCAGCGCCCAGGAAGTCAGTGTCCCCAGAACACTCATTCCCTCTTTTACCTTGTCCATATACAGGCTTTCCCCATCCAATCCCTTGCCGACGGATTTTCTTGCTCCCGCGATCTGACTTGCCTTTCGCAAAAGTGTGGGTACCATCCGGAAAATCATCATAAGCAGCAGCGAAATAGACGGAATCAGCTTTCCAAAAAGGCTTGTAAACTTATCTCCGGTCATCACAGCACTGTAGCAGCCGAACCAAAGAATCATCACAAGAAAAATACCCGCTGTCACCCCGCCGTAAACAAGAGCTTCCAGGGTATAGGGATTACCAAACAGTTGAAACAGCACGATTCGTCCTCTGTGATTAAATAGCGGATTTACAAGCGTAATCATCAGACAAAGGGGCAGCGAAAAGAAAACCATCTTCGCACCCCTGCTTCCGGTCAGAAGAAAATAGTAGCATCCTGCGCCGACGATTCCGGCCACCAGATAGGCAGGATGCTGAATCACCATGCCGAATCCCAGAGCGCCCAGGAAGAATATGAAATTCACAGCCGGATGAAATCCGGAAAAGGCATCCCGCTTCATCATTTCCCTCCTAAAAAGAAAAAGTCCCCAAACGGGGACTTTTCTGCATAGCAAGAAAACCGCCAGACCGTCCCCAAGAGTCTGTCGGTGAAAGCGCAGATCTGTATTCCGGCTCCGGACGCCATGGTGCTTCGCGCCTTCTCAGGTTGCCCCAATGACGCAAAGCGGCTTATTTGTCCGTATACGGCGGCTTGGTACCGCTGGGATTTTCCCATTCCTTAAATGGTCTGTGCTTTGTT
This sequence comes from Oscillospiraceae bacterium, assembly GCA_017516785.1. The sequence goes on along the minus strand of JAFXAV010000016.1, from coordinate 23,269 downwards.
CGGTAATATTATACCACGATACATTGTGATTTCAATCGCTTTCTCACGGTAAACCTGATTCCGATTGAAAATTCCCTGTTCCCATGATACAATTACCTTGCTGTTCGGGGAAACAGGTGCAATTCCTGTACGAGCCCGTCGCCGTGAAGCGCATACAGAAAAATTTACCTTACTCGGAGGCCGCACCCTGGGGACACGCCATTGAGATTATCTTGAGAAGGCGGTAAATATTCGCGCCAAGTCGAAATATCCGGCAGCAAACCCTTCCATACTACACCGCGAGGGCCGGTGGCGGAGGAAATAAAAATCAAAGGAGCTTGCAAAATGAGCAGAAACAGCATGAAGAAAATGCTGCCTCTCATCCTTTGCATCGTGCTGATTGCGGCTATGGCACTGTTTGCAACCGGATGCACCGGCAGCAAAACCGAAACACCCACTGAAGTACCCATCTCTGCGACCGTCTCCGACGGCGACGTTCTTGGAGAAGGCGGCACTGTTTTTACAGTGGTAACTGTGGATCTTGAAGATAAGGAAACCACTTTCGAAGTTCACACCGATGCCGAGACTGTCGGCGCAGCACTGCTGGAACTGGGCGTTATTGATGGCGAGGACGGCGATTACGGTCTTTACATCAAGACAGTCAACGGTCTGACCCTGGATTGGGACACCGATGGCAAGTACTGGGCCTTCTACATCAATGGCGAGTACGCCCTCACCGGTGTGGACCAGACCGAAGTGACCGCAGGCACCACCTACAGCTTCAGACCTGAATAAAGAAAAAACGACCCGGGCAGTTCATATCTCCCGGGTCTTCTTATTTTCATCAGATTTCGATCAGCTCGTACTCTCTGGTGCCGAGACCCAGCTTTTCAGCATGGTCAATGGAAGACATCCAGTTGGTTTCGGGATGGTTGTCATTGAATCGGTCGCCGGTATACTTGGGCAGTTCATCCAGAATACTGCCAGAAATAACAGGCTGGCGGTTGACGGCGTCAGCACAGGCCATATCCAGAGCAACAGGGTCGAAGGATGCAAACATACCCACATCAGGCACGATGGGGACATCGTTTTCTGCATGGCAGTCGCAGTTGGGGGAAACGTCCATAACCAGGCTGATGTGGAAATTGGGACGGCCCTGAATGACAGCCTGGGCATACTCTGCGATCTTGCAGTTGAGGATATCATTGGACTCATCATTGGGTGCTGCGGTGGCATCCATGGGGCAGACGCCAATGCAGCGGCCGCAGCCAACGCACTTGCTGTAGTCGATGGAAGCCTTCTTGTTTTCCACGGCAATGGCGCTGTGGGCGCAGATCTTCTCACAGGCGCGGCAGCCGATGCACTGACCCTTCAGCACGATGGGCTTGCCGGCGGAGTGCATTTCCATCTTGCCGGCCCGGGAACCGCAGCCCATGCCCAGATTCTTCAGTGCGCCGCCGAAGCCGGTGGCTTCGTGGCCCTTGAAATGGTTCATGGAGATGATGATGTCAGCATCCATGATGGCTCTGCCGATCTTGGCTTCCTTGACGTACTGGCCGTTGATGGGAACCAGCACTTCATCGGTACCCTTCAGGCCGTCAGCGATGATCACATGGCAGCCGGTGGAGAAGGGGCTGTAGCCGTTTTCATAGGCAGCTTCCAGATGATCCAGGGCATTTTTGCGGCGGCCGACGTAAAGGGTATTGCAGTCGGTCAGGAAGACCTTGCCGCCCTGCCCCTTGATCAGGTCCACCACCACCTTGGCATAGTTGGGACGCAGGTAGGACAGGTTACCCGGTTCGCCGAAGTGAATCTTGATGGCAGTGAACTTGTTCTCAAAATCGATACCCTCCAGCATACCGGCCTTCTTGATCAGCCTGGCCAGCTTCATGGGAAGATTCTCCCGGAAAGTAGTGCGGAAATTGGTATAGTAAACCTTGGAAGTCATATTATTTCCTCCTGAAATAGTTCTGAGTGTATGTTTTTACTATACCAGTAAAAGAAAAAACTGTCAACCTCACCGATTTTTATCACCAGTTTATGTTGAAAATCACCCGAAACCAAGAAATTTATATTGACAAATTCGTACTGCTCAGGTATAATATTTCATGTTCGCGAGAGTGTTGGAATGGTAGACAAGCACGTTTGAGGTGCGTGTGGTTACGCCGTGTGGGTTCGAGTCCCATCTCTCGCACCAAAAGAGAGGGTACCCTTCGGTACCCTCTCTTTTTTCTTTATCACATAGAATAAAGAGGTTCCCTCTATGCAAAGGACATCCATCGCTCCCGATTTTGACAAAATCCCATCAGACTTTTATTCCCTTATGGCAGGTGCAGCCGTGTTTGACAGCAGCTGCTCCCCCGAAGCGCGGGTCTTTTTCATTGATCGGGACAACGGCTATTATCTCAAAACCGCTCCCAAAAATTCACTGAAAAGAGAATCCCAGCTAACTGAATACTTCCACCGCAAAGGTCTGGGTCCGGAAGTCTGCGCCTATCTCTCTGAAGAACGGGACTGGCTTCTGACCGGAGCAATTCCCGGTGAGGACTGCATCCATCCCATGTATCTCAAAAATCCCACGCGGCTCTGCGAAACCACTGCGGAACTTCTGTGGAATCTGCACCACACTGACCATACCGGCTGTCCGGTTTCCGACCACACGAAACTCTATCTGGAGCGGGTCACACGGAACTACAAAACCGGAAATTACGATAAATCCACTTTTCCTGACAGTTTTGGTTATACCTCTGCCGACGAAGCGTGGGCAGCCATTCAGCGGAATGCAAAATATTTGCAGTCTGACATGCTGATCCACGGCGACTACTGCCTGCCCAACATCATACTGAATAACTGGCGTTTTTCCGGTTTTATCGACCTGGACTGCGCCGGAGTGGGCGACCGTCATGTTGATCTTTTCTGGGGCGTCTGGACCCTGTTCTTCAACTTAAAAACCAACAAATATCAAGACCGCTTTCTGGATGCCTACGGGCGCAGCGAATTTGAACCGGAAATACTCCGGCTCATCGCCGCCTGCGAGGCATTCGGATAACAACACATAAAGGAGATCATCGTTATGGCTAAAAATACTCCCAAAACTTACCGCAATCAGGTGATGTACTCTGTTTTCGTCCGTAACTACAGCGAAGAAGGCACCTTTGAAGGTGTCCGCCAGGATCTGGACCGGATCCAGGCGCTGGGCGTTGATATCATCTGGTTGATGCCTATCCATCCCCTGGGCGAAAAGGCCCGCAAGGGCAAGCTCGGAAGTCCCTATGCCATCCGTGACTACCGGGCTGTCAATCCCGAATACGGTACTCTGGAGGACTTCAAGCGCCTGGTGGAAGACGTCCACAGCCGGGGCATGAAGTGCATCATTGATGTGGTCTACAATCATACCTCTCCTGACTCCTGGCTGTCTGAAAACCATCCTGAGTGGTTCTATCACAAACCCAACGGTGCTTTCGGCAACCGCGTGGGCGAATGGACCGACATCATCGACCTGGACTACAACCAGCCCGGTCTTTGGGAATATCAGATTGACACTCTGAAAATGTGGGCAGAAATCGTCGACGGTTTCCGCTGCGATGTGGCTCCCCTGGTTCCCATCGAATTCTGGCTGAAGGCAAGAGAAGAAGTGGAAAAGGTCCGTCCCGGCTGTTTCTGGCTAGCTGAATCCGTGGAACCTGATTTCATCGTCTTCAACCGCAGCCGCGGTATGGTCGCTCATTCCGATTCCGAAGTCTACCAGGCCTTTGACCTGTGCTATGACTATGATATCTACTCCATTTACCAGGATGCCATCACCGGTAAGGCTCCCCTCAGCGACTATGCTGCCGCACTGAACCGCCAGGAGGGCATGTATCCCGACAACTACGTGAAGCTCCGCTGCCTGGAAAACCATGACCGTGCCCGTGCTGCCCAGATGATTTCTGGCTCGCTGCAGCTTCGCAGCTGGACTGCTTTCAACTACTTCCAGAAGGGTCTTGCCATGGTCTATGCAGGTCAGGAAGTGAAAGCCAAGCACACCCCCAACCTCTTCGACCTTGATACCATCAACTGGAACTCCGGCTGCGATCTGACTCCCCTGCTGAAGCGGCTTGCAGACATCAAAAGGGATCCCATTTTTACCAACAGTGTCTACTCTGTCAAGGCTATGCCCCGGGATGTGCTGCTGGCAACACACGAAACCGCAGAAAACAAGATGATCGGCATCTTCCCCGTGGGCGGCAACGCCTCTCTGGTGGAAGTGGATGCCCCCGACGGTTACTACGAGGACCTGATCACCGGTGAAACTGTGGAAGTTGCCTTCGGCAAAATGGCAATCGCAGAGCCTGTCATCTTTAAGGTTTGAAGAAGATTTCTTAAGAAAACTTAACCCCGATTGACCGAAACCGGTTCCTGTGGTATAATTTTCCCAGTACATACGAAGGGAGAGCCTTTCATGAAAATCTGTCCCAACTGCCGCAATCAGATGGCTGACGATGCCCTCTACTGCCCTGTCTGCGGCGCTGCCGTTACCATCAATCAGCCTGCTGCCCCCTCATATATGGAGCCCCCTGCCTTCATTGCGCCCGTTCCAAAGGCAGATCCCTATAACCACACGGAAAAATTCAGCAAGGCTGATATTTACGATCACAAGCTCCTTTGCATGCTGGTGTATCTGCTGGATGTTGTCGGCATGATCATCGCATTGCTTGCTGCCAAGGAATCGGAATACACCGCATTTCACATGCGCCAGGCCATGAAGTATACCGTCCTGGAAGCGCTGATCAGCATCGCAGCGGCGCTTCTCAGCTGGACCTTCATCGTTCCCATTCTGGCTCTTGTTGCAATGATCATTCTGATTGTTCTGAAACTCATCAGTTTTGCGCAAGTCTGCAAGGGTCAGGCAAAGGAGCCTGCAATCATCCGCAGCATCAAATTTCTGAACTGAATGAAAAGCATCGCACGGATTTTCGCGCGGTGCTTTTTTCTGTGGATTTTTACCAATACGCTCCCCATCGAGTTGACATTCTCCATGCACTTTGATATAATCCAGATATAAATTCAGCACCCGATGTTCTAAGGAGGTAATCCCTATGGCAAAAACTATCATCACCATCAGCCGCGAATTCGGCTCCGGCGGCCGCACCATCGGCAAGATGGTTGCAGAACGCCTGAATATTCCCTTCTACGACAAGGAATTGGTTGACCAGATTGCTGTGGAATCCGGCTTCGCTCCCAAATTCGTGGAAGAACACGGTGAACACTCCCCCGGTTCCAGCCTGTTCTCCTATGCCTTTGCCCCCCAGGGTATCCCCGGCATCATGAACGGCCTGTCCACCGCCGACTTCCTGTGGAACATCCAGTGCAATGTCATTCTGCAGCTTGCCGACCAGGGTCCCTGTGTCATCGTGGGCCGCAATGCCGACTACATTCTGAAGGACAATGACAATGCCCTCCATGTCTATGTTTTCGCAGACGTCCCCTACCGCGCTGAGCGCATCGTCCGCCGCTACGGACAGACTGACAAGTCTCCCGAGGCCCGTCTGGCTGAAAAGGATAAGCGCCGCAAGGTCAACTACCAGCATTATACCGGCCGCTCCTGGGGCCAGGCACAGAACTATGACATCTGTCTGGACACCGGTGTTCTGGGCATCGATCAGTGCGTGGACATCATCTGCAGTATCGTGGAGAACTCCAAGAAGCAGTAAACACTACTTAAAACAGGGTTTAATAAAAATCTCAAAACACGAGAACCGAGGTGCAACCTCGATTCTCGTGTTTTATTTTCCGTATCGTGAAAAACAGCCATACAGGTTGACCTAAAATCAACTTGTATGGCTGTTGTTTTACAATTCTTCTATGGCTTGTTTATTCGCCGAGAAAATATCTGCCGTAAGCATCTGCGGCTTTCAGCGCTGCACAAACTTTTTCAGGAGTAACTTCGAAAGGCATATTGTGAAGGGTGTCGCCCTCTGCACAGGCTGCCGTTGCAACTGCCATAAGTTTATCGTCGGTTACTTCTGTAATGCCGAGCTCCTTGAAGGTTACGGGCAAGCCAAGTTCGATGCAGAAGCTGATGATTCTTTCAAGCTCATCGGCGTTCACATTTTCCAGAACAAGCTGGGTAAGGGTGCCGAAAGCAACCTTTTCGCCGTGATACATATGATGGCATTCAGGAAGCACGGTAAGGCCGTTGTGAATTGCGTGTGCGCCTGCAAGACCGCCGCTTTCAAAGCCGATGCCGCTGAGAAGGGTGTTGGCTTCGATCACCTTTTCAACTGCTTCCGTGCAGGCACCTGCCTCAAGAGCAATCTTTGCCTTTACGCCTTCATCCATCAGGGTATCGAAGCAGAGCTTTGCAAGTGCCATTGCAGCACAGGTAACCTTGCCGCCTGCGCAGGTGCCAGCATCCTTTGCCATAACTGCTCTTGCTTCAAAATAAGTTGCAAGTGCATCGCCCATACCGGAGACAGTAAGTCTTGCGGGGGAAGCGGCAATGATGTCAGTATCCATCAGAACCATATTGGGGTTTGCAGGAAGGAACAGATACTCTTCAAAAACGCCTTCATCAGTATAAATAACGGAGAGCGCGCTGCAGGGGGCATCAGTAGATGCGATGGTAGGGCAGATCAGAACGGGAGTTTTGCAGTAATATGCAACAGCCTTGGATGTATCCAGAATCTTACCGCCGCCAATACCAATAACAAGATCACAGCCTCTTTCTTCCATAATCTTGATCAGTCTGTTGATTTCAGTTCTGGAGCATTCGCCGTTGAAATAATCAAAAACCAGTTCAAAATCCTGACCTGCAAAGCTGCTTTCAACGGTTGCACCGATTCTCTTGTAACCAGAAGCGGTGATCAGAACAAGTGCTTTTTTGCCGTAACCACTTGCGTAACCATACAGCTTTTTCATTTCGCCAGCACCCTGAACATATTTGCCCGGGCTGATAAGAATTTTTGCCATGATATTATCTCCTTTTGTTTTTTATTTAATTTTACAATGATTCTATTTATCTGTCAACATAAGATACTCAAAAAAACGGCATGACCGAAGCCACGCCGTATCTTGAAGATATTCATTTTTCAGACGATTAAAACTGTTCCGCGGACGCCGCCCATTTCCGGTATTTTTTATACCACTGCGGGTTCTTTGTCCTGAATATGGATGCTGACACCGTTGACTTCCACGTTTTCGTCGGCGCAGATCAGGATGTACTTAACACCTCCGATGACTCTCGTCTCGATCAGATCGCTGCGGTCAGGAGCAACCTTGATGGACACATCGGGGGTCTTGATTTCGAACTTCTTGTTGTCGATGATGTTCTTGGGGTGCAGGTCGGCTTCAAAGCCGAAAGCCTCGTCATAGTCCACACTGAACTTGGAAACATGCTCTTCGGACACACCGCACTGGGTCAGAACAGACTTGACCTCCTCCTTGGAGATCATCAGAGGATCGGCAACCTTGGCTTCCTTATGCATCTCGATTCGCTGGCATATCTCGTCATGGACGGTCTGCACCACATCCATGCTGCATTCCTCACCGAGAGCGGTAGAAAGCAGCGCTTCAAAGGATGCCTTCTGCTCTGCTGCCGCCTTGGGAACAGGGGTGTTGAACAGGGACTGGACAAAAGCTTCATGGTCATCCTTGGTGTCTTTGGAATACATCAGAGCATTGTAGAGATTGGTACACCGATGATCAAAAGCCGGGAACAGGAAACCCAGCACAGGAGCGGAAACCATCTGGGCCATAGCGCCGTCGTGGAACAGCTTCTCCTCGGGTACATAGTGGAGGTTCGGCTTGGTCTGCTTCACAGGACAGACGGCGCAGACCATGAAATTATAGGTCTCCTCGCTCTGATCCTTCTGGAAGGAATCATCCTTGCTCTTGAAAGGCACATCGTAGGCTTCTGCGCCCAACAGGATCAGGTAATTGTCCTCCATGGAAACAGAATCGATGATCTTCCGATAAAGCTGCATACGCAGCTCATCATCCTTTAAGTGGCACTTTCTCAGATCCATCAGCAGCTGATGCTCGGGACTGCCTGCCACCTGGCTGGTCTTAAAGGTGATATCCACCAGATTCTTGCCCAGAGTACCGGACAGGGTACGTTTCAGAATCGCAAAATACTTCTCAGACTCGTTTTCCGGCATGATGCCCAGACTCTGATGGAACTCGGTAATAATCTCTTTCTCACCATTGACATAGCAGCCGTAGATAGCCGTCATATTACTGCGGTCCCGGCGCAGGTGCCGCCGGATCTCGCCAATTTCTTTTTCATTCATGTGGGTAAACCTCGCTGGATAAAATAATCCTACTGATTATAGCACAAGCTGATTTCAAAATCCAGAAAAAAATGAAGCCTTCCAGTGAAGGCTTCATTTTTATGTACCGATCAATCCCACAGGCAGTTCCAGTTCTGGATGAAATACTCCACACCGGAATAGACAGTGGTAATGGCAATCATGGCGATCACAATCAGATTGATGATGCCAATACCGGGGAAAGCCATCATCACGCACAGACCCACCATGGTGGAGGCGGTCTTGAACTTGCCACTCTTGCCTGCTGCAATGACCTTGCCCTTGGGGCCGGCAACCATTCTCAGGCCGCTGACTGCGAATTCACGGGTCAGAACGATCATCAGAACCCATGCGGGGAACACGCCCCACTCGCAGAACATGGTCATGGCTGCGATGGTCAGCAGCTTGTCAGCCAGAGGATCCAGGAACTTGCCAAAATCACTGACCTGATTGTAATGACGGGCAATGTAGCCGTCCACAAAATCCGTAACACTGGCAATGATAAAGATAGCCAGAGCCAGCCACATCCACAGATTGCTTGCGCCGCCGCTGAGATACATGAAAACCATGTACAAGGGGATCATCAGAACCCGCAGCAGGGTAATTTTTGTTGCAGTAGTCATTCCTCATCCTCCATCACATAACCGGACAGATCGCCGTCGATGACGCCGTCAATCCGGACCATCACAAAATCGCCTTCGCTGAGGGGTTCGTCGCAGGCCAGCCACACTCTGCCGTCGATGTCGGGAGAGTCGGCATAGGTTCTGCCAAAATACTGTTCAAACTCCTCGTCGAAGCCTTCCACCAGGACTTCGATCTCCTGGCCGATCATGGACTCATTGTACTCATCCATAATCTTGGACTGGATCATCTCGATGATCTCTGCCCGCTTCTGGGCGATCTCATTGTCGGGATACTCCATCTTGGCGGCCTCGGTTCCTTCTTCAGGAGAGAACGCAAAGGCGCCCACGCGCTCCAGCCGCTGCTCCTGCAGAAACTTACACAGCTCTTCGAACTCTTCCTCACCCTCGCCTGGCAGACCGGTGATGACGCTGGTACGGAGCACCAGACCGGGAATCCGCTGCCGGAGCAGCGCGAAGAGATCTCTCAGGAACTCACCGTTGCCCCGGCGGTTCATCAGGCTCAGAATGTTGCTGTTGCAGTGCTGAATGGGAATATCCAGATACTTGACGATCTTGGGCTCGGATGCGATCACATCGATCAGCTCCATGTCAATCTCGTCGGGATACACATAGTGGATGCGGATCCAGTGCAGATCCTCAATCTTGCAGAGCTCGCGAAGCAACTCGGGCAGCAGACGCTTGCCGTCGGCAATGTCGGTACCGTAGCGGCTGGTATCCTGGGCCACCACGATCAGCTCCTTCACCCCGCCTGCGGCCAGCAGCCGTGCTTCGTAGAGCACATCGTCCAGCTGGCGGCTGCGGAACTTGCCGCGCAGAGAGGGAATGATGCAGTAGGCGCACTTGTTGTCGCAGCCTTCTGCGATCTTGATAAAGGCGTAATGCTCGGGGGTGGTCAGCACACGGCCGGTCTCCTGCTCGGGAGCATCGATGGAGCCGAAGTCGGCGATTATCTGATCATCCAGCAGCGCCTCAATGGCAGGCACCACTTCCGTGAAGCTGCCGGTTCCCAGAACGCCATCCACCTCGGGCATCTCATCGAGAATCTCCGTCTGGTAGCGCTGGGACAGACAGCCGGTGACCAGGATCTTGCCCACAAGGCCCTGATCCTTCAGTGCGGCGGTCTGCAGAATAAAGTCGATGGCCTCAGCTTTTGCAGAATCAATGAAGCCGCAGGTGTTGATGACCACCACGTCACTGCCGACAATATCCGCCTTGACGGTATGTCCGGCCTCCTGAACGCGGTACATCATCCGCTCGCAGTCCACCTGATTCTTGGCGCAGCCAAGGGAAATAAAACCAATATTTGCCATAAATGATTATTCCTCCGGGAATTCATCCATTTCCAGCCGCAGCTGGTTCAGTGCGCGGCGGATGGCACCATAGTTATGGCCCCGCCGCATCAGGGCATCAATGGCCCGTTTCACATCCTTCTGGTCGGAATTTCCATCCAGCCGGGAACGAAGAAAATCTTCGATTTTTTCATCCATATCGGGATAGTCTGCCAGTGCATCCTCCCAATACTGCTTGGGAACCCGCTTTTCGTAGAGGGCCTGTTTGGCTCTTGCGAGGCCATAGCCCTTACTGATACAACGGGAGACCACCTGTTCGGCAACCTTGGCATCATCCAGAAGGCTCAGGTCGGACATCCACTCCACAGCTTCCTTTGCCTGGGTGGGGTCCTCCCCTTTCCGGACCAGCCGCTGCTCTAAGTCCCGCTTTGTGACGCTGGATGCAGACACAATCCGCACCGCCCGCATCTTGGCAGACATCCGGCCCGCAGCTACCCGCAGAGCAGCCATTTCCTCGTCGGACAGTTCCTTACCAGTATAGAGACCGAAGTCCTCCACCGTCTGGCGGTAAAGCCGCATGGTGGATTCATCCTCAAACTTTACAAAGTATCTGCCTGCCCGGTCAGGGGTGGTCTTTAGATAATCAATCCTCATCGTCGAAGTCGTCGGCGCTGACGGCTACGGCCTTCTGAGCAGCCTTGGCTGCGGCCTTGGGAGCCGCGGTATTCATTTTCATCAGATTCTCACGGACCTGTGCTTCCACACGTTCCGCAATCTCAGGGTTATTGATCAGGTATTCCTTGACAGAATTGGCGCCCTGGCCGATTCTTTCATCGCCCATGCTAAACCAGGAGCCGCTCTTCTGGACGATGTCCATCTGAACTGCCATATCAACCAGCTCACCCCACTTGGAGATGCCCTGACCATACATGATGTCAAAGTAAGCTTCCTTGAAAGGAGGCGCAACCTTGTTCTTGACGACCTTGACGCGGGTCTTGTTACCCACCACATTGCCGCCTTCCTTGATGGCTTCCACTTTGCGCACATCCAGACGGACGGAGGCATAGAACTTCAGGGCGTTGCCGCCGGTGGTGGTTTCGGGGTTGCCGTACATAACGCCGATCTTCATACGCAGCTGGTTGATGAAGATAACGACGCAGTTGGTCTTGTTGATGGTGCCGGCCAGCTTACGCAGAGCCTGGGACATCAGGCGGGCCTGCAGACCCACAAAGGTGTCACCCATTTCGCCCTCGATTTCCTGCTTGGGAACCAGAGCGGCAACGGAGTCCACAACAACCACATCCACAGCGCCGGAGCGAACCAGCGCATCGGTGATTTCCAGAGCCTGCTCGCCGGTATCGGGCTGGGAAACCAGCAGATTGTCGGTATCAACACCCAGAGCTGCGGCATAGACAGGATCCAGCGCATGCTCGGCGTCCACGAAGGCCACTTCGCCGCCCTGCTTCTGAGCCTCAGCCAGGATATGCAGAGCCAGAGTGGTCTTACCGGAGGATTCGGGGCCATAGATTTCAATGATTCTGCCCTTGGGAACACCGCCGATGCCAAGAGCGGCATCCAGTGCCAGAGAGCCGGTGGGAATGGCTTCCACGTTCATTTCGGGTTTGTCGCCCAGGCGCATAACAGTACCCTTGCCGAAATTCTTGTCGATCTGAGCCAGGGCAGTCTGCAGGGCTTTTTTCTTATCGGAAGCGGGAGAAGGTGCTTCGTAAGCAGTCTTTTTCGTAGCCATAATTAATCTTCCTTCCTGCCGTACTGAGCCAGCACAGCACGTTCTGTGTCATTATAGTCTCTGGAACGTTCCAGAATGGTATACCCGTTTTCCTCCAGGATCCGGCAGATGTCGTCACCCTGCTCCTCACCGAATTCCAGAGCCAGATAGCCGCCGGGTTTCAGGGCGCTGGTGTAATTCTTAGCGATGGCGCGGTAGAAATCCAGGCCGTCCTCGCCGCCGAATAGGGCCAGATGAGGCTCATAATCCAGCACACTGCGCTGGAGAGTCTTCATGTCAGCGCTGTCTATGTAGGGAGGATTGGAAACGATCATATCGAATTTGCCCAGCACAGCGGGAGCAGGTTTCATGGCATCCGCCTGGATCACCGTAACCCGTCCGGAGAGTTTGTGATGGAACATATTTTTCTTGGCAACTGCCAGAGCATCCTTGGAAATATCCGCAAGGGTCACCCGGGCATCCTTGATGCGGCTGGCGATGGCAAGACCGATGCAGCCGGAACCGGTGCAGAGGTCCAGAATTCTGGGATTGGTGGGCAGAAAAATGCCCTGATTGATGGCCAAAGAGGCAACGGCCACGGTATCATCTCTGGGAATCAGCACATGCTCATCCACGAAGAAGTTCAGGCCGTAGAATTCCCACTCGCCCAGCACATAGGCTAGAGGTTCGTCATTCAGAAGACGTTCCACGGCGGCCATCACCTTCTCACAGACATCATCACCAGTGTACATGTCCCAGTCACGGAGGACTGCTTCCTGGGTTTTGCCAGAGAAATGGGCCACAAGATTCCGGGCCATCAGGCCGGCGGTTTGCATATCTTCCTTTGCAAGCAGCGCCCGGCGGGCATCCAGATACAGATCGGAATATCTTTTTACCAACGGTCTGCGCCCTCCTCTTCCGGCAGAACAGCCTTAACAGCAGCGATGCCCACTTCGATCATGCTGTCATCCGGTTCATTGGTGGTAAAGTTCTGCATCCACATACCGGGAGCGGTGAGGATGCGGGTAAAAGCGTTGTCATGGGTGCCTGCCCAGCGGTTGATCTCATAGGTGATGGACACAACCACAGGCAGCAGCGCCAGCTTGAAGACAATCATAATCAGGCGGTACAGGAAACTGCCCCGCATGGCTTCCAGGGCAGGAACCGCGCTGAGCAGCGCGGAGGATGCCACAGAGAACACCAGAATGGAGATGACCATGACCACCAGCAGGAAGCTGGTGCCGCAGCGGGGATGCATCCGGGTCTGAATCCGGACATTCTCCACAGTCAGAGGCAGACCTGCCTCGTAGCAGCGGATGGTCTTGTGTTCCGCGCCGTGATAGGAGAAGACACGCTTCATCTCCCCCATCCGGGAAACGATGATCATATAGACCATGAAAATCACCATACGCACAATGCCTTCCAGCAGAGTCAGCAGAAGGGTGTTGGTGATCAGGCCGTCAAAGAAGCTGCTGATGACCATGGGGAGCAGGAAAAACAGGCCGATGGACATTGCAAGACCCAGGGCCACGGCAAAACCGATGAGCACCTGCTGGAACTTTTCATTGCCCAGCTTTTTTTCCAGCCACAAATCCAGCTTGGAGGGCTGTTCATCCTCGGTGTATTCCTCGGGAGCAAGGTCTGCAGAGCGCATCAGCGCCTTGACACCCACCACCTGGGAATCGAAGAAATTGACGCAGCCCCGGATAAAGGGCAGCGCAGCAAAGCTGCCGGGCTTGTGGATCTTTCTGGGGTTCACTTCCAGGGTCAGACCTTCCTTGCCCCGGACCACCACGGCATCCTTGTCAGGACCGCGCATCATGATACCTTCGATCAGTGCCTGACCGCCGATGGTAGTCTTGAATTTTTCATTGCAGCAGGGGGTATTGTTTTTAGACATATTATCCTTCCTCGTTGGGCAGGCTCACCGTGACGACAGTGCCGCCGCCCTCGGCGTTTGCCAGTTCCAGAGTACCGCCGTGCATCTCCACGATCTCATCACAGACCGCAAGACCAATGCCGGTACCTCTGGCGCTGGAACTGCCCTTGTAAAACTTTTTCTTGACCAGCGGAATCTCATCTTCCGGGATGCCGGGGCCAAAGTCCCGGATCCGCACCACCACATGGTTATTCTCATAAGCCATGGATGCCTCGATCCGCTTGCCTTCACCGCCATGCTTGGCGGCATTATCCAGAATATTCAGGAACACCTGGCGAAGCCGCTTGGGATCGCAGGGAATTTCCGGAATATCATCTTCCGTATCAATATAGTGGAGCTTGATGCCCTCCTGGGCCAGACGGGAACCGTACATGAAGACCGTATCTTCAAATTCACCCCGGATATCGGTAGGCTCCACGTTCAGTGTCATGCGGCCATCCTGCATGCGGGTAAAGTCCAGCAGCTCCATGACCATTTCCGTCAGGCGCTTGGCCTCGCCGGAGATGATCTTCATGCCCTGGCGGGTCATAGGGTCCATGCCCTCGTCTGCCAGCAGAGTTTCGCTCCAGCCGTTGATGACCGTCAGGGGCGTCCGCAGCTCATGGGACAGCTGGGAAATGAATTCCGCCTGCATCTTTTCGTTCTGGCTGATCTTGCTGGACAGCTCATTGATGGTATCCGCCAGGTCGCCGATCTCGTCTTTGTAGCGGGTCTGGATCTGGGTACCGTAGCTGCCGTTTGCGATGCGTTTTGCCTTTTCATTGATCGCTGCCACAGGACCCATGATGGAGTGGATATAGTAGTTGCTGTTGATCAGGATGATCACAACCACAGCCATCAGCGCCAGAAATGACACAAGTCCAACCAGGATAATCTGCCGGTCCACCAGCCGGGTGGAGGTCACATACCGCAGCACACCGATAACCTCGCCGTTGCTGTAGATAATGGGACTGGAAACCGCCAGAATCCGCTCACCGGTGCTGGGATCTCTGCCCATATAGGGTTCGATGCCACGGCTGGCCATGGCCTTTTCGATGTCAGGGGTTCCGGGAGGCAGACCGGTCCAGTTGCCGTAGGAGGAGGCCACGATCCGGCCCTGGTTGTTGATAAACTGCAGCTCCAGGTCGTTCCGATCCTCAAAGGTCTGGGCATAGGTCATGCATGACTGGTAAAATTCGTTATAGTTTAAGTCGATATAGTCGGAAAAGAACTCTGTGGTTGTTCTGGCGCGGAAGCGCAGATCCGACTCCATATTGGAGTAGTAATACGCCGCAAAGGAAGCCGTAACCGCCAGAACGCAGACCATACCCAGAGCGCAGATCACGCCGACGGTGTTTTTCAGCCAGCGCTTGCGAAGGCTGCCGACTTTCTTCATGGACATAACCTTCCTTCCGGCGCTTATGCGCCCCACTTATAGCCAAAGCCCCAGACAGTGGTGATATAGGTGGGGTTGGCGGTATCGTCTTCAATTTTAATTCTCAAACGGCGGATGTTCACATCCACGATCTTCAGTTCGCCCTCATAGTCTCTGCCCCAGACAGCGGAGAGAATGTCCTCACGGGACAGGGCCCGGCCGGGGTTCTGCATGAACAGCTTCATGATGGCATACTCCACCTGGGTCAGACGGATGCGGTTGCCGCCCTTTTCCAGGGTGTGGTTGCGGGTGTTCATCACGAAAATGCCCTGGGTCAGCAGCTCGCTGCTTGCGGTGCTGTCGCCGCCGATGCGGCGGTACAGAGCATCAATACGGGCAGTCAGCTCCGCGGGAGAGAAAGGCTTAGTGACATAGTCGTCAGCGCCGGTCATCAGACCGGTGACCTTGTCCATCTCCTGGGTGCGGGCGGTGAGCATGATGATGCCCATCTGCTTGTTGGTGGCGCGGATACGGCGGCAGACTTCAAAGCCGTCAATCTCAGGCACCATAATATCCAGGATGGCCACACCGATATCGGGATTTTCCGCAATGCGGTCCAGGGCCTCCTGACCGGTAGCTGCCTCAATGGCATCGTAGCCGGCCCGCTTCAGGTTGATCACCACGAAGCTGCGGATATTTACTTCATCTTCCATAATCAGTACTTTTTTCATACCAATACCTCTTTATTCCGTTTCGCCGGTTTTCCAGTCCTTGTGAATCAGGTGGAAGCTATAAACCATGCTTTCCTTGGTAATGCCGCAGTCAGCGGCTGCGTCTTCCACTTCGGCAGCATAGAGAACTTCGTCACCTCTGTAAAGAAGGAACCGTCCGTCCTGAACTGCCGCGCTTTCCCGTTCCGAACCGGTCAGCACGTAAACTGTCATGATTTTTTCTGTCTCCTGGAAGGCCTCATCCCACAGACTGAAGCAGTAGGTGCTGCCCTCCTGAACCACCGAAACCCGGTATGCCCAGGCGGCATCCAGTTCCAGATACCATCCCCCCGCAAAATCGTGGAAGGAGTACATTCTGTCCACTTCCCTGCCCGCAACATCCATGGCGTACCAGCGGATCAGATGCTGGGTTGCCGTGCTGTCACCTTCAGAGAGCATCGGGATCAGACTGGGAAGTTCCAGAACACCGTCATTGTCGAAATCGACGGCGTAGACATAGTAGTTGCGCAGGGTCTGGACGCTGGTTCCAGACTCGCTGGAAAGGGACACATTGGTAAATCTGCCGTTTTTCATGGCAAAAATATCCGTGATGATGGCCCGCTCTTCCACAGAGCTGGCAACATACACCGCAGGCACTTCCCCGAGAAGTTCGCCTTCCATGATGCGCTTGATGTGATCTGCAGAGCCGGACAGGCGCACTTCCCGGGAGCGGATCATTTCACCGCTGGAGTAGCGGTAGAGTGCCGCCGCGGCACGGTCCGTCACGGCAGTGTCCTGAGAAATCACCATAACCTCGGAAAGGTCATCCTCATCCAGATCGCAGGTAACAAATTTTGAGTAGTTGGCGGTCATCAGCTGCTGTGCGCTGCCGCCGGAGAAGGTGTATACGGACAGCGATTTCAGAACCTTGTCGCTGACCTGGCGGCCAACCACCAGCTCCATGCCGGGTATTCCGTCGATATCCACGTATTCCACCAATTCAAAAGCTACACCGCCGCTTTCAATGATCTCTTTCAGCTGGCAGCCGTCATCTGTACGGGTAAAAATCAGAATTTTCAGGGGCATTTCGGAAGCACCCCCTGCAAAAAGCAGGTACTCCTCTTCCCCGTCTCCGTTCAGATCTGCCATCTGCACCGTCTGCTGGTTTTCGCCGGTCAGCGGTGCCCGGTACTCCAGGTCCTGCATGGCCGCATCGATGGCATTCTGCAGATCCTGATATTCAGCGGAGCGCTTGGGTGGGGTGTACATCTCGTCTACCGTCAGCACTGCGCAGCCGCTTATGAGCATTGCCGCAGCCAGAAGAAGCAGCAAAAGGGTTATTCTTCTGTTCACAGCATCAGCTCCCTTCAAACAATTAGTATAACATATTTCCTTCCAAAAAGGAAGTTATTTCAGCACAACATTTGCTTCACCCAGAACATTTTTCAGCTCCCGCAGCATGCTCTCCGCCAGAATGCATCGGGTACCCCGCCGGACTTTCGTGTCAGCAAAATACAGCACCACGGCACTGTCGCCGGGGAACATGTTCAGGATTGCCCGAATTTTACGATAAACGGGATCCTGCTCGCTGGCAATCTTCAGGTACAGTGTGCCGT
This sequence comes from Oscillospiraceae bacterium, assembly GCA_017516785.1. Next base: position 5,721 of record JAFXAV010000016.1, on the reverse strand, counting down.
TCTTCGGCGGTACATTCCGGGGCGCAGGGGCGCTTTCCGGCTGCACGGTGCCATCAGCATAGTCGGAGATGGGACGGGCCCGGTTGACCACAATCTGAGGCTCCTTGTCATCCCGGACAGAGAGTCTGCCGATGATGACCACAGGGCTGTTCTCCTTCAGATAGCCGCCGAACTGGTTCAGCACATTGGAAAATGCCAGCATTTCAATGGCGGCGGTGTCGTCTTCTACGGTGACGTAAGCCATCATGGAATTATTACGGGTGGTCTTCATCTTCACAGTCTGAACAATGCCCGCCACGGACACGATCTGATCGTCCTGGAACTTGCCTTCCTCGTCCATCATCAGTTCTCCGATGGGAACTACATGGGTATTCTTCAGATACTGCCGGTAATCGTCCATGGGATGGCCGGAAATATAGATACCGGTGGTCTCCTTCTCCATTGCCATCAGGTCGGCTTTGTTCAGTTCCTTCATCCTGGGGATGGGAACCGCCGCAGCGGCATCATCCTCATCCAGCATGGAGAAAAGGCCCAGCTGACCTTCCAGATTCTTCTTTCGGGTGGAAGCGACGGAGTCCATCAGCTGATCGTAGACCGCCAGCAGCTCGCTCCGGTTGTGGCCGAAGCAGTCCATGGCACCGCATTTGATGAAGTTTTCCACGGCCCGCTTGTTGAGCTCACCCTCCCCCATTCTCTGGAGGAAATCCTCGATGGTCCGGAAAGGACCGCCCTCCCGGCGCTTTGCCGCCATGGAACGGATCAGACCCCGGCCCACATTCTTGACAGCGCCAAGACCAAACCGGATGGTATCCCCTTCCACGGTGAAGTGATCTTCAGAATGGTTGATATCCGGAGGAAGCACTGGGATGTTCATATCCTTGCACTCGGCGATATAGCCGGAAATCTTAGTGGCAGAGTCCAGCACGGAGGTCATCAGCGCCGCCATATACTGCCGGGGATAGTGGCACTTCAGGTATGCCGTCTGATAGGACACCACCGCGTAGCACACGGCGTGGGCCTTGTTGAAGGCGTAGTTGGCAAAGTCGACGATCTCATCGTAAATGGACTGGGCGACAGTCTCGGGAACACCATGGCCGATGCAGCCGGTGATGCCCTGGGCAGGGTCGCCATAGACGAAGACTTTCCGCTCCGCCTCGATGACCTTCATCTTTTTCTTGGAAATGGCCCGGCGGATGTTATCCGCCTGACCCATGGTATAGCCGCCCAAAGAGCGGAAAATTTCAATAACCTGCTCCTGATAGACGATGCAGCCGTAGGTGACCTTCAGAATCGGCTCCAGCAGCGGGGTTTTATAGCGGATCTTCCGGTGATCCAGCTTGTTGGCAATAAAGGTGGGAATGGAGTCCATGGGACCGGGGCGGTACAGCGCCACGATAGCCGTCATATCTTCGATGGAAGTGGGCTTCATGTTGACGCAGACTCCGGTGATACCGGCGGATTCAAGCTGGAACACGCCCTGGGTCTTGCCCTCGGCCAGCATTTTGAAGGTCTCGGGATCATCGTCCGGCACCTTGTCGATGTCAAAGTCGGGGTTGACCTTCTTGATTTCCTTCTGGGCATCCTCAATGACCGTCAGGTTCCGAAGGCCCAGGAAGTCCATTTTCAGAAGACCCAGTTCCTCGATGGTGGTCATGGTGTACTGGGTGACGATGGTATCATCATTCCGGGACAGGGGCACATAGCTGCACACCGGGTCAGCAGTAATGACCACACCCGCTGCATGGGTGGAGGTGTTTCTGGGCATACCTTCCAGAGCCCGGGCGGTGTCGATGAGCTTTTTCACCCGATCGTCGCCGTCATACATCTCCTTCAGCTTGGGACTAACCTTCAGGGCCTCATCCAGGGTGATGTGCAGGGTTGTGGGCACCAGCTTGGCAACCACATCGGTCTCGGCATAAGTAAAGTTCAGGGCCCGGCCCACATCCCGGATAGCGCCCCGGGCGGCCATGGTACCGAAGGTGGCAATCTGGGCCACATGGTCGGCGCCGTATTTGCGCATGACATACTCGATGACCTCGCCCCGGCGCTCCTGACAGAAGTCCGTATCGAAGTCGGGCATAGAAACGCGTTCCGGATTCAGGAACCGCTCGAAAATCAGGGCATACTTCATGGGATCCACTTCCGTGATGTGCATGCAGTAGGCAACAATGGAAGCGGCGCCGGAACCACGTCCCGGCCCCACAGGGATGCCATGCTCCTTGGCATAGCGGATGAAATCCCAGACAATCAGATAGTAATTGACATAGCCCATACGGCTGATGACGCCGATTTCGTATTCCAGGCGGTCCAGGTATTCCTGAGGCGGATTGGGATAGCGCTCAGCAAAGCCGTCCATACAGAGTTTGCGGAAGTATTCCTCGTTGGTATAGCCTTCCGGCACCGGAAAGGACGGCAGATGATATTCATTAAATACAAATTCCAGATTGCACATATCGGCAATCTTCACGGTGTTGGAAAATGCCTCGTCGCAGTTGGGGAAAAGCTTTCGCAGTTCCTCTTCGCTCTTGAGGTAAAATTCCTCCGTCTGGAATTTCATGCGGTTGGGTTCGTCCACAGTCTTGCCGGTCTGGATGCAGAGCAGTACGTCCTGCATTTCGGCGTCCTCTTTTCGCAGATAGTGGGCATCGTTGGTGACTACCAGAGGCAGTCCGGTTTCCCGGGCGATACGCATAACTCCCTGGTTGACAGGGGTCTGCTCCTCAATGCCGTGGTCCTGCAGCTCCAGGTAGAAATGATCCTCGCCGAAGATTTCCGCCATCTGCAGGGCATAGTCCTTCGCAGCCTGATAGTCTTCGTTCATCAGGTACTGAGGAATCGCGCCGGCAAGGCATGCAGACAGCGCAATCAGTCCCTCATGGTGCTTCTTCAAAAGGTCAATATCCACACGGGGTTTGCCATAGAAGCCATGGGTAAAGGCTTCAGAGACCATCAGGCAGAGGTTTTCGTAGCCTTTCCGGTTTTCGCAGAGCAGTACCAGATGGTAGGGATCATTGTCGATGCCGTGGACACGGTCTTCCATCCGGCGGCGGGCCACATAGACCTCGCAGCCGATGATGGGCTTTACGCCCGCGGCCTTGGCAGCCTTGTAAAAATCAATGCAGCCATACATAACACCGTGATCCGTGATGGCAACGGAAGTCTGGCCCATCTCCTTAACCCGGTCCATCATGCCGCCGATGCGGCAGGCGCCGTCCAGAAGGCTGTACTCCGTATGGACATGCAGGTGTACAAAACTCATGCTTTTTTTACCTCCTTAGCCATCTCCACCAGCCGTTTCAGACGATGGTTCATGGCAGGCTTGGTAATGGGCGGATCCATCATTTCCGCCAGTTCAGACAGAGCGGAAACAGGGTGATTCTCCCGGGCGTTTGCTGCCTGGAGCAATTTCTGGGGCAGCTTTTCCAGCAGGCCCTCCTCCCGGAGAATCCGGATGGCAGCAATCTGCTCCTGAGCAGCTTCCACCACCTTGGATGTATTGGCATCGTCGCAGTTGCAGCGGCGATTCACTTTATTTTTCAGTTCCTTTTCAAGCTTTGCGGTCATGATGCCCATGGCAGCAACCGGTGCGCCCAGGAAAGTAAGGAAATCGGAAATCAGATCGCTCTGCTTTAAGTACAGCACCTGTCCCCCTGCCCGCTGGGCGGTCTTGGGTTCAAAGTGCATAATCTCTCGGGTCAGCACCCAGGTCTCCAGCGCAACACTCCGGTGGGTGGTGGTAATTTCCATGTGGTAACCCTTTTCGGGGTCTGTAACACTGCCGCCTGCCAGGAATGCGCCCCGCAGGAAGGAAGCCTTGCAGCAGTCATTCTCCACCATGGGCAGATTCACATGGAGCGCCAGGGTATCCTCCAGACTGAACCCGAAGGCATCCATGATGATGTCGATTTTTTCTTCATCGACGATCTGAAATACCAGCTTGCCGGGTGCTTCCATGCTGGGATACTGATCGAAAGTCAGATTGAACGCCTTTTTGAAGAGCTTCGGCAGCATCAACGCAAATTCCCGGCTTTCAGTGATGATTTTGATATTGTCAGCGGTAAAGCTGTTGCTGTAAAGCAGGATGCCGAAGCATTCCGCCAGGGCGCAGCAGCGACTCTGGGGAATGGATCTGCAAATCTCTGCTTTTGCGCTTCCGGAAAAAGAGATTGTCATTTTCTGCGCCCTCCTTTTCTTACCAGATGCGCACTTCCGGCTCAATGCGTATGCCGGAATTTTCGAAAACTTTATCAGAAACCTGCTGCAGCAGGTTCTTCATGTCGGCAGCAGTGGCACCGCCCAGATTGACGGCAAAGCCTGCATGCTTGGTGGAGATGGCGGCACCGCCCACCTGATAGCCTTTCAGACCTGCCTGATCGATGAGGGCAGCCGCAAAACCGCCCACAGGGCGCTTGAAGGCAGAACCGGCAGAGGGCAGATCCAGAGGCTGGGAAGCAGACCGCTTTCCCTGAAGTTCCTTCATCTTAACCCGGATCTCCTCGGTGATACCAGGATTCAGCCGAAACACGGCGCTGATGACGATGGCAGGCTGGTCTTCCAGCATGCTGTGGCGATAGGAAAAGCCCATCTCTTCGCCGGAATAAGTCTTAATATTGCCCTCCAGATCCATGATCTCCACGGACTCACAGACCTGGCAGATCTCGCCGCCGTAAGCCCCGGCGTTCATATACACGCCGCCGCCAACGGTTCCGGGGATGCCGTGGGCAAACTCGAAGCCAGAAAGGCCCAGATTGGCTGCAAATACAGCGGCTCTCGTCATAGTGACACCTGCCATTACACAGATATGGGTCTCATCCAGCCGCTCCATGCCATACAGGCAGTCCTTCAGACAAATTACCAGGCCCCGGATACCTTCATCAGGAGCCAGAATATTGGTTCCTGCACCTAAAATAGCAGGTTTTTCGTCCATTAAAGCGGACACTTTCAAAATTTCGGAAAGCTCCTCCCTGCTCTTGGGGAAGGCCATAACCTCGGCAGGTCCCCCGATGCGCAGGGAGGTATGCTTTGCCATGGTTTCATTAAAACGCAGTTCAATATCGGTCAGTAATGCAGAAATTTTCTGCTGAAAAAAGGTCAATTCAGTCATAAACGCCTCCGGGTGTATGATTGGTAACAGTATAGCATACCCCAAACAAATAATCAATTATTACCGTTCTTTTCATTTTGAAATTTCTTGTAAATCATGGATTAAGAAACAACTAATATTGGGAAAAGAATATCGAATTCCCCCAAAAGGTATATTGAAAAAATATACGATTTATTTATAATGTAAATAAGCTGTTTATGTCTCACGACTGACAGTGAAATTAGGAAGAAAGGAAGTAAGTTATGAAAAACACCACCACCGCTACCGTTGATCCTGAACTGCTCAAGCTCAACGGCAAACCCAGCTGGCTGGCTTCTCTGCCTCAGGCTCTGCAGCATGTTCTGGCTATGCTGGCCGGCAACATCACTCCTCCCATCCTGATCTCCGCAACCTGCGGCCTGTCCGCTGACGAGCGCATCCTGCTGATCCAGGCAGCTATGCTGATCGGCGGTCTGACCACGCTGGTTCAGCTGTACCCCGTCTGGAAGTTTGGTATGGGCCTGCCCAACGTTATGGGTGTTGCCTTTGCCTACATGCCCATCCTGACCGCCATCGGCGCTCAGTACGGCATCGCTGCCATCTTCGGCGCACAGCTGGTCGCTGCCTTTGCCTCCATC
>JAFXAV010000015.1 GCA_017516785.1 Oscillospiraceae bacterium | reverse complement strand
TTTTCCACAAGTGCTGCGATGCCCTCTTCGCCCTGAGCGGGGTCGATGATGTAGAGCACCTCATACTTACCGGTGATCTTAGCCATGTTGATTGCACCTCCTTTTGGACTTTTGGCCCACGGTCGCGCCGTGAGCAAGGATATGTCTGCATTCCGCAGACCTTATTATTTTATAGGACGCCTAACAAAAAGTCAAGATTTATTTTCATTATTTTTTCTTATTTTTTCCTTCTGCCGCAACAGATATTAAAGATTCGTAAAGTTTCGGAACACGACTGGATCATGCTTGACGAATAGGGTTTCTCGCAGTAAAATAAAAGCATAAACCTACCCATGAAGACCCATTCGTATTTCGAAAGGACGGAAACTTTATGAGCCTGAAAATTTTGGAATATAATCCCGTGCTGAAGCCCTTTGAGAGCGACCTGCAGCTGCGGATGTCGAACCTCGAAAACACCAGAAAGCGCATTCTGAAGGAAGGCGAGACCCTTCGGGAATTTGCCAACGGCCATATGTTCTACGGCTTCCACCGTACCGACGACGGCTGGTACTACCGGGAGTGGGCTCCCGCTGCCGAAGCCATGTACCTCACCGGCGACTTTAACTTCTGGGACCGCAGAAGCCATCCCATGAAGAAGCTGGATAATGGTGTCTGGGAAATCTTCCTCCCCGGCAGAGATGCACTGAAGCACGGTCAGCGCATCGGCTGCATTGTGGTACATAATGGACAGGATCTGGACCGGATTCCCACCTATGCCAAGTACGTTGTCCAGGATCCCAAGGACATCAGCTGGTCCGCCGTGATCCACGCACCTGAGGAAAAGTTCGTCTGGACCGACAAGAATTTTAAGTCTGACAAGAACCTCTTTATCTACGAGTGCCACATCGGCATGGCCCAGGAAGAGGGCAAGGTCAGCTCCTATAAGGAATTCGAAGAAAAGACCCTGCCCCGCATCAAGGCTCTGGGTTACAACACCATTCAGATCATGGCCATCATGGAGCATCCCTACTACGGCTCCTTCGGCTACCAGGTCTGCAATTTCTTTGCCGCTTCCTCCAAGTTCGGCACCCCCGAGGATCTGAAGCATCTGGTCAACACCGCCCATAAGCTGGGCATCACCGTGCTGCTGGATCTGGTCCATTCCCACTGCGCCCCCAACAGCCGTGAGGGCCTGAACCTCTTCGACGGCACCGCTTATCAGTACTTCCACGACGGCGCAAGAGGCGACCACACCGCCTGGGGCACCAAGTGCTTCAACTACGGCAAGAGCGAAGTGCTCCACTTCCTGCTGACCAACCTGAAGTTCTGGATGGACGAGTACCACTTCGACGGCTTCCGTTTCGACGGCGTCACCTCCATGCTGTACCAGGACCACGGTCTCGGCACCTCCTTTGACAATCCTTCCAAGTACTTCTCCATGAACACCGACACCGAGGCTGTCACCTATCTGCAGCTGGCTTCCCAGCTGGTCAAGGAGGTCAACCCCGATGCCATTCTGATCGCCGAGGATATGTCCGCCATGCCCGGCATGTGCCTGCCCATCGAAGAAGGTGGTATCGGCTTCGATTATCGTCTCGCCATGGGTCTGCCCGACATGTGGATCCGTCTGCTGAAGGAAAAGCGTGATGAAGACTGGGACTTCAACCAGATCTATTTCGAGCTGGCCAACGGCTGGCCCAACGAAAAGGTCATCGGCTATGTGGAATCCCACGACCAGGCACTGGTTGGTGACAAGACCATGATGATGCGCCTGGCTGACGCCGAAATGTACACCGGCATGCAGAAGCATTACCACACCGACACCATGGACCGGGCAACCGCTCTGCACAAGATGATCCGTCTGCTGACCATGAGCCTGGGCGGCAGGGGCTACCTGACCTTCATGGGCAATGAGTTCGGCCATCCCGAATGGATCGACTTCCCCAGAGAGGGCAATGGCTGGAACTACCACTACTGCCGCCGCCAGTGGAGCCTGGTTGACAATGACGACCTGAAGTATCAGTTCCTGAACGCCTTTGACAAGGATATGGTCGCCATGGCCAAGCGCCACAAGGTGCTTCCCGGTAAGGACAAACAGCTGCTGGTTCACAACTCTGACCATGTGTTGGTTTACAAGAAGGGCGGCGCCACCTTCGTCTACAACTTCGACCCCAGCCGCTCCTACGACGGCTATCTGGTTCCCATGGCTGAAGAAGGCGACTACCAGGTCACCATGTCCACCGACGATCACTGCTACGGCGGCTTCGGCAGAGTCTATCATCAGACCTACACCGCTACCAAGCAGCCCGACGGCCGCATCGGTTTCCAGGTTTACCTGCCTTCCCGCACCGCTTTCGTGCTGAAGAAGCTGCCCAAGGCAAAGGCTGCCAAGAAGTAAGATATCTCCCATCACACCCCGGAGCATCGCTCCGGGGTGTTTTTCTGCGCAGATGGAGAAATTGAAGTTTGGCGAGGTGTTGCACTGGCGCGGGAGCGCCCCATAGCTTCCCCCTGGGGGAAGCTGACGAGCGTAAGCGAGACTGATGAGGGGAATAATCCTTCGATTACAGGATTTTGCGAATAATTTGCTGCGGTCCCCTCATCCGCCCCTTCGGGGCACCTTCCCCCAAGGGGAAGGTATTAGCTCACCAACCTCCAATTTTTCTTCATTATTTCTCCGTAAAATTCACCAAATATATTGCAATCCTTTTGTGTATGTGCTATATTTTTAGATTGAGGAAATATGTTACTTTACCTTAAAAAAGGAGATATATACTATGGCATCTCAGGATAAAATCAGAAATATCGCCATCATCGCCCACGTTGACCATGGCAAGACCACGCTGGTCGATGAGCTGCTGAAGCAGGGCGGTATCTACCGCGAAAACCAGGCCACCCAGGACCGCGTTATGGACTCCGGCGACCTGGAGCGTGAACGCGGCATTACCATTCTCGCAAAGAACACTTCCGTTACCTACAAGGACTACAAGATCAACATCGTCGATACCCCCGGCCACGCCGACTTCGGCGGCGAGGTGGAGCGTATCCTGAAGATGGTCAATGGTGTCATCCTGCTGGTTGATGCTGCCGAGGGCCCCATGCCCCAGACCCGCTTTGTGCTGCAGAAGGCCCTGGAACTGGGCCACAAGGTCATCGTGGCTGTCAACAAGGTGGACAAGCCCGATGCCCGTATCGAAGAGGTTATGGACGAAGTCCTGGAGCTGCTGCTGGATCTGGACGCCACCGACGAGCAGTTCAACTCCCCCACCGTCTTCTGCTCCGGCCGCCAGGGTACTGCTTCCTACGGTCCTGACGAACCCGGCAAGGATCTGACCCCCTTGTTCGAGACCATCATCAACTACATCGAGGCCCCCACCGGCGATGAGAACGCCCCTCTGCAGCTGCTGGTCTCCTCCATCGACTACAACGAGTACGTCGGCCGTATCGCTGTGGGCCGTGTGGAGCGGGGTACCATCCACGTCAACCAGGAAGTCACCATCTGCGACTTCCACGATCCCGAAATCAAGCACAAGGGCAAAGTCGTGGCTCTGTATGAGTATGACGGCCTGGGCAAGAAGCCTGTCCAGCAGGCCAAGGCCGGCGAAATCGTCGCTCTCAGTGGCATGGCTGACATCACCATCGGCCGTACCCTCTGCGCTCCCGACTGCGTGGATCCCCTGCCTTTCGTGAAGATCAGTGACCCCACCATCGAAATGACCTTCGCCGTCAACGATTCCCCCTTCGCAGGCAAGGAAGGCAAGTACGTCACCTCTCGTAACCTCCGCGACCGTCTGGAGAAGGAACTGCTGAAGGACGTTTCCCTCCACGTCACTGAGGACAGCACCGATGCATTCAATGTCGCCGGCCGCGGCGAAATGCACCTGTCCATTCTGATGGAGACCATGCGCCGTGAAGGCTTTGAGTTCTCCGTCTCCACCCCCCGCGTTCTGACCAAGGTCATCGACGGCAAGCTCTGCGAGCCCATCGAAAGAATGGTCGCTGACGTTCCCGAAGAGTGCATGGGCTCCGTCATCGAAAAGATCGGCCGCCGCAAGGGTGACCTGATCTCCATGACCCCCATGGGCAGCCGCTACCGCCTGGAGTTCATGGTTCCCTCCAGAGGTCTGTTCGGCTACCGCAGCGAATTCCTGACCGACACCCGCGGCGAAGGCATCATGTCCTCCGTTCTGGCCGACTACGCACCCATGAAGGGTGACATTGAACGCCGCCAGGTTGGTAGTTTGATCGCCCACGAGTCCGGCGAAGCCTGTGCCTACGGTCTGGGCGCTGCCCAGGAGCGCGGTGTGCTGTTCATCGGCGCCGGCACTCCCGTCTACGCCGGCATGGTCGTCGGTATCTGCAGCCGCAATGAGGATATGAACGTCAACGTCTGCAAGCGCAAGCAGCTGACCAATATGCGTGCCGCCGGTTCTGACGACGCCATCCGTCTGACCACTCCCAGAGTCTTCTCTCTGGAGCAGTGCCTGGAATTCCTGGCAGACGACGAGCTGCTGGAATGCACCCCCAAGAGCCTGCGTATCCGCAAGCGCGAGCTGGATCACGGCCTGCGTATGCGCGCCATCATGAAAAAGCGCGCCGCTGAAGAGGGCAAGTAAGAACCTGACATGAACAAAAAGACAAAGATCATCCTGCTGATCATTCTGGTTCTGCTACTGGTGATGGAAGTCGGCTTTGTGGCCTTCGTTGCCATGAAGGATCGGACTCCCGCCCCCACCGAGCCTTCCGAAACTGCTGCTCCCACCGAAACGAAAGCCACAGAAGAAACCGAAGCGCCCACGGAAGCAACGGAGGCTCCCACCGAGGAACCCACCGAACCTCCCACGGAAGCCCCCACCGAACCTGAAGAACAGAACAGCTTTATTCTGACCTTCACCGGCGACTGCACCCTGGGCACCAACCGGGACAGCTGGAATAATCAGTACCACTTCATCAAACTTATCGGCGAAGACTATGACTATCCCTTCGCCAATGTGGTGGAGTATTTTGAAAATGACGATTTCACCATGATCAACCTGGAGGGCGTTCTGGCTGAGTCCGGCAGCGCAGCGGGTAAGCGCTTTACCTTCCGGGGCCCCACCGCCTACACCCAGATCATGACCGGCTCCTCCGTGGAAGCGGTCACCCTGGCCAACAACCACACCGAGGACTTCGGCAAGGCCGGCTATCAGTCCACTGTGGAAGCTCTTCAGGGTGCGGGCATCACCTATGTTGAAAAGAACGCCTCCGCCATCTACACCACCGAGGGCGGTCTGACCATCGGTCTCTATGCCGGCGCTTTCAACTTCGACATGGGCGATATCAAGTCTGAAATCAAGAACCTGCGCAGTCAGGGCGCCGATATCGTTGTCTGCGCCTTCCACTGGGGCACCGAGGGTGCCTACCGCCCCAACAACACCCAGCAGTCCATTGCCCGCCAGGCCATCGATGCCGGTGCGGACATCATCTACGGCCACCATCCCCACGTTCTGCAGAAGGTGGAGGAGTACAACGGCGGCATCATCTACTACAGCCTGGGCAACTTCAGCTTCGGCGGTTCCGTCTATCCCCAGGATTATGACTCTGCCGTTCTGCAGCAGGAAGTGGTCCGCAATGAAGACGGCAGCTTCTCCCTGGGCAAGCTCACCATCATCCCTGTCTCCATCAGTTCCATCTCCGGCCGGAACAATTTCCAGCCTACGCCCCTTGCCGAGACCGATAAGGCCTATGACCGGGTCCTCAGCAAGCTGGACGGCACCTTCACCGGTCCCAACCTGAAGGTGGACTATGGCGACAAGGAGACCGAGCCTCCCACGGAGGCACCCACCGAAGGTACCCAGCCTACTCAACCTACCGAACCTTCCACCGGCGGCAATGAGGGTGCAACTCAGCCTCCCTCCGGCGGTGACAATTCCGGCGCTACCCAGCCTCCCTCCGGTGGCAATGAGGGCGCGACTCCGCCCCCTTCCGGCGGTGAGTCCGGCGGTTCTTCCTCCGGCGGCGGCTCCGAATCCGGTTCCGGTTCCTCTTCCGGCTCTGAGTCCGGCAGCGGCAACAGCGGTTCCGGTGGTTCTTCTTCCGGCAGCGGCGGGGACAACACCCCCGCCGAACCCTGAAAATCGGGATTTTTTAGAAAAATTCCGAAAAAATCTGTTGACCTTGTAGCTTTTTTCGGTTACAATACAGCAGTATGGACTGTTATAGTCCGTTAGTATGTGTTGCTGCGGCCAATTATGGCTGTTGAGCATTATTGAATTTAACAGGAGGTGTATTTCATGAAGCGTACCTATCAGCCCAGCCGTCGTCATCGTTCCAAGGTGCACGGTTTCCGTCAGAGAATGGCTACTTCCAATGGCCGCAAGGTTCTGGCTCGTCGTCGTGCCAAGGGCCGCAAGGTTCTGTCCGCCTGAGTGTAGGCGCGTGGGTTTAGCCACAGCGGAATGAAACGCTCACAAGCGAAACGGGAGCTACAGCGGGGTGAATTTGATCACCCCGCTCCCTTTTTCTCTGGACATCTTCTCAAATCATTTCTGCGAGCATGTCTTGTGTTTTAGGTATTTATTGGAGATAGCATATGAAGTTTTCAAGTTCTTTGAAACTCAACCACATATTCCAGAGGCTTTACCGGACTTCCGGTCATGCCAACGGCCATCTGGTGCTTTATGCCCGGAGAAACCGTCTTGACACCAATCGGGTGGGCATCACCGTCAGCAAGAAACTGGGCAAGGCCCATATCCGCAACCGGGTGCGCCGCCGTATCCGGGAAGTCTACCGCCTCAACGAGGAGAAATTCCTGCCCGGCTGGGATATCGTCGTGGTGGCAAGAGTGAAGGCCATCGACGCGCCTTTCGATGCTCTTACCAATAGCTATCTGTCCCTGGCCGCCAAGGCCGGCATCCTGAGAGAACAAGAAAAATGAAAAAGATTTTCCTCGCTCTGATCCGTTTCTACCGCAAATTCATTTCCCCCTTATGTCCGGGGAAATGCCGCTATTACCCCACCTGTTCATCCTACGCCATACAAGCTATTGAAAAATACGGGGCTCTAAAGGGTGGCTGGCTTGCTTTCAAGCGCATCTGCAGGTGCCATCCCTTCTCCAAACGTGATTTCTATGACCCCGTACCGTAAACAGAATAAACCTAAGGAGGTTTAACAATGTTTCTCGCATTTCAGCTTTCCGACATCATCACCGTGCCTTTCGGCTGGCTGCTGGCACAGCTGTATCAGCTGACCAATAACTATGGTGTCGCCATGATCATCTTCGCTCTGATTGTCCAGCTGGTGCTGCTGCCCATCAACGCCAAGTCCAAGAAGAGCATGATGAAGATGTCCCGTCTGACCCCCCAGGTTCAGAAAATCCAGGCTAAGTATGCCGACGATACCCAGAAGCAGAACGAAGCCATGCAGGCCCTGTATCGTGAAGAGGGCGTCTCCATGGGCGGCGGCTGCATCTGGAGCTTTATCCCCATGCTGATCCTGTTCCCCCTGTTCACCGTTATCCGTCAGCCTATCAACTACATTCTGATGGAGACCCCCGAAGTCGGCCAGCAGATCATCGACGTGGTCAAGGCCACCGCTCCCCATCTGTTCTCCGCCAACGCTTACTACGATCAGGTCGTGGCCGCCCAGGCCATCCCCCTGTACGCCGAGCAGATCAAGGCTGCCATCCCCGGCATCAGCGCTGCCACCCTGGAAGGCATCAACTTCAGCTTCCTGGGCGGCATCAACCTGGGTGCCATTCCCAGCTGGAAGTTCTGGCAGTGGGAAGCCTTCAACTGGGCTCACATCGGCGCTTTCCTGATCCCCATCGTTTCCACCAGCAGCCAGTTCCTGCAGATGTGGATTTCCCAGAAGCAGAACGATTCCCTGGTCACCAATGAAAAGGGTGTTCAGGACAAGGAAGCCGCCAAGAATTCTCAGCAGAATCAGTCCACCAAGATGATGATGTGGATGATGCCCCTGATGACCCTGTGGATCGGCTTCACCGTTTCCGCAGGCCTCAGCCTGTACTGGTTCATCGGCGGTGTGTTCAGAATGATCTCTGACCCCATCATGACCAAGCACTACCGCAAGATCTATGACGCAGAGGATGCCATCAAGCTCCAGCGCGCCATGGAACTGGAAGCCATTGAGGCTGAGAAGGAGCGCATCCGCGCTGAGCGCCGCGCTGCCAACCCCGATGGCCAGACCCAGAATACCAGCAAGAAGAAGCTGCAGAAGCAGCTGCGCGATCAGGAAGCTGCCGCCAAGGCTGCCAACAAGCGCGCTTACGACGAGTCCAAGGGTATCTATACCGAGGAGGAAGCCGAGTCTTCCTGCATGTCCGGTATCCCCAGCCGTCCCTACTGCAAGGGCCGCGCTTATGATCCCAACCGCTACGCAAACAACACGGAGGAATAAACCATGGAAAAGAAGTTTATTGCCACCGGTAAGACCATCGATCAGGCCGTTGAGTCCGCTCTGGCTCAGCTGGGTCTGACCCGCGATGACATCACCTACGAAGTCCTGGCCCTGCCCAAAGCCGGTTTCCTGGGTTTCGGCGCACAGCCTGCCAAGGTTCAGGTCACCTACGAAGCTCCCGATCCCATCGTGGAGGAAGCTCCCAAGCCCAAGAGCGCGCTGGGCGCCGCTTCCCGATCCAAGCCCAGGGCCGTCAAGAAGCCTGTGGCTCCCAAGGCGGGAGAACCCAAGCCCGAAGTGAAGCCTGAGCCTGTGAAGGCCGAGGCTCCCAAGGCCGCTCCCCAGAAGGAAGCTGCCCCCAAGGCTGAGAAGAAGCACGAAGCTCCCAAGGCTCCCAAGGCTCCCCGTGAGCCCAAGCCTGCCAAGGCACCCAAGGCTCCCCGGGAAAATAAGCCTGCCAAGGCCGAAGCTCCCAAGACCTATGCCGTCGCCGCCGAAGGCAGCGTGGAGCAGAAGATCGAAACCTTCATCGCAGGTCTTCTGGAGAAGATGGGTTCGGGTGCCGTTCCCCACGCATGGAAGGAAAATGACAACACCTACCGCGTGGAGCTGGTTGGCAAGGATCTGGGTTACCTGATCGGCCGCCGTGGCGACACTCTGGACGCCATCCAGCATCTGGCCAACTACACCATCAACCGTGATGTGGAAGGCCACATCCGCATCAATGTGGATGCCGAGGACTACCGCCAGAAGCGCGAGGACTCCCTGCGCCGCTATGCCCGCAAGAAGGCACAGCAGGTTCTGAAGGCCCGCCGCCGCACCACCCTGGAGCCCATGAACGCCTATGAGCGCCATGTGATCCATGCTGCGCTGCAGGAGATGGACAACATCACCACCCACTCCACCGGCACCGAGCCCAACCGCCGCGTCGTCATCGAATACGTTCGTTGATTGATCCGCCGTACACATGCTTACTCCCGCACCAAAAGGTGCGGGGGTTTTCTTTATCTTCAAGTTAAGACGGGGTAAATATTTGGCGCGCCTGGTGCATCTTCCGGCAAAATATGATAAAATATTAAGGAATATACCCTTTCTCTTCCGGGAGGAACCTATGAACAAGCTGACCGCTCATCTCCGCGACACAGCCATCACCGCAGGCTGTCTCTGCGCCGCCTTCTTTATCAGCGTCCTGCTGCAAGTCAAGCTGGAAATTCCGGAGCAAGTGACCACCATCTTTGCCTGTGCCGTGTTTCTGATTTCTACCCTGACCGAAGGATATTTCTATGGCATCGCCGCTGCCATCGTCAGCACCGTTGCCATCAACTATGCCTTTACCTTTCCCTATTTCGGTCTGAATTTCACCATCCCCGCCAACTTTTTCTCCGCCATCGTCATGCTCATCATCTCCGTTCCCACCAGCGCCCTGACCACCAAAGTCAAGCGCCAGAAGGAGCTGAAAGCAGAAACGGAGAAGGAGCGTATGCGGGCCAACCTTCTGCGGGCGGTGTCCCATGACCTGAGAACCCCTCTGACAACCATTTACAGTTCCAGCACCGCACTCCTGGAAAACCGGGACACCATGTCCCCCGCCCAGCAGGAAAAAATCCTCAAGGGTATCAAGGAGGACTCCGAATGGCTGACCCGGATGGTGGAAAATCTGCTGTCCATCACCCGCATCGACAGCGGCAGAGTCAAAATCGACACCATTCCGGTGGTTCTGGAGGAGCTCATCGACACGGTGATCCTGAAATTCAAAAAGCGCTATCCCGATCAGCATCTGGAAATTGAAATTCCCGACGAACTGGCCCTGATTCCCATGGACCCCATTCTGATTGAACAGGTGCTCCTGAATTTACTTGAAAACGCTGTTCAGCATGCCGCCGGCATGACGGAGCTTTCCCTGAGAGTCTTCACGCAGGGAAAGAACGCCATTTTTGAAATCCGGGACAATGGCTGCGGCATCCGGGAGGACAAGCTCTCCCGGATCTTCAGCGGCAACGAAGTGGCCGAGGATCTGCCCGCCGACAGCCGCAAGCGCAACGCGGGCATCGGTCTGTCCGTCTGCGCCACCATCGTCAAAGCCCACGGAGGCGAGATCAGCGCTGAAAATAACCAAAATGGCGGCGCCCTGTTCCGCTTCACTCTGAATCTGGAGGATTCCGATTATGAACAATAACAAATTCAAAATCCTTCTGGTGGAGGATGAAACCAATATCCGCAATCTGGTCTGCACCATGCTGGAAACCGCCGGTTACCAGACCATTCAGGCAGAGACCTGCCAGCGGGGTATTATGATGTATGCCTCCCACTGTCCTGATCTGATCATTCTGGATCTGGGCCTTCCGGACAAGGATGGCATGGAACTTCTGAATACTGTCCGCAGAGATTCTCTGATCCCCATCATCGTCCTCTCTGCCCGTTCCGACGAACTGGACAAAGTCAACTCCCTGGATGCCGGCGCCAACGACTATGTGACCAAACCTTTCGGCTCTGCGGAGTTGCTCGCCCGGGTCCGCAGCGCCCTGCGCAATCGCCGCACCGGCACCGGTTCCGGTGAACGGAAATTCACCCTGCGGGATCTGACCATCGATTTTGAGGCACGGCAGATTTTCATGAAGGACGAGGAAATCAAACTGACCCAGACAGAGTACAACATCGTCGCCCTGCTTGCCCAGCACTGCGGCAAGATGATGACCTATTCCGCCATCATCAAAGCCATCTGGGGTTATCCAGACGACGGCAGTGTGAAAAAGCTGCAGGTCAACATGGCGAACATCCGCCGAAAATTCGGCGCAAAACCCGGCGAGAGCAACTACATCATCAATGAGATCGGTGTGGGCTACCGGATGAACAGCGATAAGGAATGACAAAATCCCCCGGAAAACCGGGGGATTTATCTTTGCAATTTGGGAAGCCATGGTATAATGGTCAAAAAGGAAAGGGGACAGGTCATGTACAAAACCCTCAATCAGCACTACCGTGAAAAATTCGGATGCAAGGTCTATAAGCTGTCCATCGACGGCGGCTTTACCTGTCCCAACCGGGATGGCACCGTCGGAACCGGCGGCTGCATCTTCTGCTCCGCCTCGGGAAGCGGCGATTTTGCTGCCTTCGGATGTCAGATTACGCAGCAATTGGAAGAGGCAAAGAAAAGAGTGGAGGCCAAAAACAAGGGCGGAAAATACATCGCCTACTTTCAATCCTTCACAAATACCTACGCCCCTGTGGAAAAGCTGCGTCGGCTCTACAACGAAGCCATCGCATCCGACGAAATTGTAGGTCTTGCCATCGGCACCCGTCCGGACTGCCTCAGCAGCGAGGTTGTGGAACTTTTAAAAGTAATCAACAGCTCCAAGTACGTATCTGTGGAACTGGGACTTCAGACTGTTCATAAATCTTCTGTTCAGTATATCCGCAGAGGCTACGAAAACGAGGTCTATTTCAATGCGGTGCGGCGACTGAAGGCCGCGGGCATCGAAGTGGTGACCCATATCATTCTGGGACTTCCCGGAGAGACCCCCGAAATGGCCGCCGAAACCACCAGAGCTGCGGTTGCAGCTGGAACCGACGGCGTGAAATTCCATCTTTTGCATGTTCTTCGGGGAACGGATCTGGCAAAAGATTACGAAGCGGGGAAATTCCGCTGTCTGGAGCTGGAAGAATATGCCCACTGGCTGAAAATGTGCCTTGCGGAAGTTCCACAGTCGGTTGTGATCCACCGCATCACCGGCGACGGCGCCAAGAAGGACCTCATCGCGCCCCTCTGGTCAGCGGATAAAAAGCGGGTGCTGAATTACTTGAATAAAGTCCTGTAAATTGCAGTTTGGCTAACAAAAAGCCTTCCCCTCTGGGGAAGGTGGCACGGCGTAAGCCGTGACGGAAGAGGGGTGCATGCAGTACATTTTTCTGAAACCTCTCCCGACCTCGCTATCGCTCGGCCACCCTCCCCAAAG
>JAFXAV010000014.1 GCA_017516785.1 Oscillospiraceae bacterium | reverse complement strand
CTTTGGGGAGGGTGGCCGAGCGATAGCGAGGTCGGGAGAGGTTTCAGAAAAATGTACTGCATGCACCCCTCTTCCGTCACGGCTTACGCCGTGCCACCTTCCCCAGAGGGGAAGGCTTTTTGTTAGCCAAACTGCAATTTGACGAACTCAAACAAAAAGCACCGATCAGATGATCGGTGCTTTTAATGTTGTCTGGATGCGGTTGCCCCAGCCGCGGGAGGCGCTTTCGCCGAATAGCAGTTCCAGCAGGTGGAAGGTTTTCCGTCCACCACTCCGGAAGGCGCTCAGGCACCCTTCGCAATTGCTGAGGATGATACGATCTTCAGGCAGCTCTGTCAGTCGGCGCTCGCGCATTTTTTGCTGTTTGTCGGGAGCGGAGAACTCCATCATGTGGTAATTGCCGCAGCAGATGGTATTCTTTCCTGTGTGTTCCGGCTCTGCCCATTCGCAGCCGGAAATTTCCAGAAGCTTCCGGGCGGCATTTTGCTGGGCGGCATCGGTTTTCGTGGGGCAGGGATCGTGCCAGATGAAGCTGCCTTCCGGCTTTTCGATGTCTTCAGGTTTGATGCACTCTGCGAGAATCTGCCACACCGGGATGATTTCAAAACCCTCCAGCTGCCGCAGCTGCAGCGTGCAGTTGGGGCAGGCGGTGTAGATCCGCTTCACGCCTCTTTTCTTCAGCAGATCAATCAGCCGATTCCGGCGGGATTCTGCTTTTTTCGGAAAAAGATAGACAGTAGGCTGACCGCAGCAGCCTGCGGCAAGTTTGATTTCCGGTTCCGCCCGGCGGAGAACCGCCAGAGTTTTCTGCAAAATGGCGGGGTCCAGATTCATCAGAGCGCAGCCGGGCCAGAAAACGGCCTCCGCTTTCGGCACACGCATCAGCATCGGACTGAAAGACAGGGCCTGGTGGCAGGCCATACCGGGATATTTGGGCTTATCCATTGGCTTTTTCAGCTTTCTTTGCTTGGCGGTCGGTGTAGATCTGACGGATGATGCCCACCAGAATCATCAGGGAGAACAGGCACAGCAGACCCACCATCAGGAATTTGGCGCCGCCGGTGAGCATACCGCCCACGTAGGAATAGACGATGGTGGCGGGAGTCTGGCCGATGCCGGTGGCAATGAAGAAGGGCAGGAACTTGATGGGAGTCAGACCTGCGAAGTAGCTGACGGCATCGAAGGACACGAAGGGCAGCAGACGGCAGATCAGGATGGTCTTTGTGCCGTACTTTTTGAAGTAACCTTCCACACCTGCCAGAGCACCCTTACCGGCAATTTTCTCAACCACATCCCGGCCCAGGCCCCGGGACAGGAAGAAGCACAGGCCGGCGCCCACCATGGCGCTGGACCAGGACAGAATAGCGCCCTGCCACCAGCCGAAGATGGCAGCGTTGGAAAGGGTAATCATAAAGGCGGGCAGTGGCGCAATCAGGGAGGAAAACACCATCAGCACAAAGGAAAAAGCCATGGCGTAGCTGCCGAAGGAGCGGATATATTCCGCAACGGCATCCAGATTGGCAGAGCCCAGGATGGACATGGCGTTGTTGACAAAGCTGTTGGCAGCGGGAACTGCCAGATAAACGATCAGAACCACTGCCAGCACCAGCAGGATCATCAGTCTTGTGAGATTCGGATTCTTTTTCTTCATTTCTCATTCTCTCCTTGTGAATTGTCGGGGAACAGCATTTTGCCCAGCAGGCCGGTGACGACCAGAAGCAGCACCAAAAGGCCAATGGCGATCCAGAAGTCAGGACTGGTCAAATCCAGCACCTTATCTCCGATATTAATGAAGGCGAAGGTGCCGGGGATGATGCCGATACTGGACGCCAGAATGTAGGTGCGCCAGGGCATTCCGGTTAGGCCAAAGGCGTAGTTGATCAGGTTATAGGGCATTGCCGGAATCAGCCGCAGGATGATCAGGAACAGGAATCCGTTCCGACCGCTGAGCTTCATCAGCCGGTTCTGCCACTGGGGACTGAGTTTTCTCTGAATCAGCGACTCAATTTGCTTTCTTCCGATGTGCCGGGACATCCAGAACATCAGCGAGCAGTTGAGCACCGCGCCGATGAAGGTGTAAACCGCGCCTTTCCAGAGTCCGAACAGCAGTCCGCCGGTAAGAGCCAGCACAGCTACCGGAAAGAAAAAGGTCGGAAGCACCACAAAAAGGCCCATATAGGCAAGGGGAGCCCAGATTCCCAGTCCTTCCAGAGCCTCTTGAATCTCCTGCGGAGAAATCAGAGTACTCAAATACCAGGTCAGCAGTGCCAAGGATATAAAGAGTGCCCCGGCGATCAGCTTCTTTTTCGTCATGCAAGCACTCCTTCCCTATTATCTTTTGATATTTTCCCGAAAAGGGTTCCGAAAGTCAAATAGAAATCCGTAATAAACCCCCGTCAATTAGAGTAAAATCTGATAAGTCGCGGGAACTCATTGACTTTCGACAGCTGAAATGTTACCATAAGCTCCGGTTATTAGGTTCAATAATAACATCATAAACAAATTTTTAGGAGGAACATCATGAAAAGAATTATTGCTGCACTGCTGTGCCTGATCATGGTTCTGGGTATGTTCGGCTGCGCTCCCAAGGAGCCTGTCAACGAGACCCCCGCTGTCACTGCTCCCGCAGAAGACGTTGCCATGCAGTACATCACTGTGGACGAAGCTGCCGAACTGCTGAACGATGAAGCTTACGTTTTCTTCGACGTCCGTAAGGCTGCTGACCACGAGACCGCTCACATCCCCGGCGCTCTGGGCTATGACATGGATGCTGCCAAGGAAGGTGACTTCGCCGCCGGCGTTGCCACCATGGAAACCGCTATCCAGGGTCTGGACAAGAACATCATTCTGGTCTGCTACTCCGGCAAGCGCTACGCACAGGCTACCACCAATGTCCTGTCCGCTCTGGGTTACGACATGACCAAGGTCTTCACTCTGGAAGGCGGCTTCACCGCTTGGAGCGAGACCAAGAGCGACCTGGTTGAAACTTCCGAAGCCATCGTTGCTCCCGCAGAAGACGTTGCTATGCAGTACAAGACCCCCGCAGAGGCTCTGGAGCTGCTGGAAAACGAAGAGTACGTTTTCTTCGATGTCCGTAAGGCTGCTGACTACGAAATCGCTCACATCCCCGGCGCCCTGGGTTATGACATGGATGCTGCCAAGGAAGGCGACTTCCAGGCCGGCGTTGCCACCATGCAGGTTGCTCTGCGTGATCTGGACAAGAACATCATTCTGGTCTGCTACTCCGGCAAGCGCTATGCACAGGCTACCACCAATGTCCTGTCCGCTCTGGGCTACGACATGAGCAAGGTTTACACTCTGGAAGGCGGCTTCACTGCTTGGTCCGAGACCTACCCCACTGTGGTTGAGCCCGTTCAGGCTCCCGCTGAAGATGTTGCCATGCAGTACATGACCCCCGCTGAGGCTCTGGAACTGCTGGAAAACGAAGAGTATGTCTTCTTCGACGTCCGCAAGGCTGCTGACTATGCAACCGCTCACATCCCCGGCGCTCTGGGCTACGACATGGATGCTGCCAAGGAAGGCGACTTCCAGGCCGGCGTTGCTACCATGAAGGAAGCCATCAAGGATCTGGACAAGAACATCATCCTGGTCTGCTACTCCGGCAAGCGTTATGCACAGGCTACCACCAATGTTCTGGCTGCGCTGGGCTATGACATGAGCAAGGTCTACACTCTGGAAGGCGGTTTCACTGCTTGGAGCGAAACCTATCCCGAGACTGTGGAAGCAGCAGGATAATCCTGTAACTACAAATGAAGGCACCCCATTTACAAAATGGGGTGCTTTTTTGTGCGCGTATTCAAAAAAGCAGCCTTGGACTATCGACTAAATTTCCACTCCGTGATATAATAACGGGTACTTGAGCAAAAGGAGGCATCCTGCATGGGTGAGCGACTCGACAAACAACCAATCAGCCTTGGTCTGCTGGCTCATGTGGATGCGGGTAAGACCACACTCTCTGAAGCATTGCTGTTCCGGTCCGGCGCCAGACGGACCCTGGGCCGAGTGGATCACGGCGATGCGTACCTGGATACCCACAGCCTGGAACGCCAGCGAGGCATTACCATTTTCTCCAAGCAGGCGAGAATGGCGACGGAAAATCTGGATATTACCCTGGTGGATACCCCCGGCCATGTGGATTTTTCTGCGGAAGCCGAGCGGACCATGCCGATCCTCAACTGCGCGGTGCTGGTGATCTCCGGTACCGACGGCATCCAGGCTCACACTGTCACATTGTGGCGGCTGCTGGAGCGGTACGAAGTACCTACCTTCCTGTTTATCAACAAAATGGATCTGCCGGGTATGGAGAAGGAAAAGCTTCTGCAGCAGCTGCAGCGGGAACTGAGTCCCGGCTGTATCGATTTCGGCATGGAGCAGGATGAACTGCAGGAAGCCGTCGCCATGTGCGATGAAGCACTGCTGGAAACCTACCTGGAAACCGGAGAGGTGACTCCCGGTAATATCCGGGGCCTGATCGCCGGACGGAAAGTATTCCCCTGCTGCTTCGGTTCCGCGCTGAAGCTGGAGGGCGTGGATCAGCTGATCGATATCATCAATGCCTATGCCCCGGAAAAGACTTATCCAGACGAATTCGGCGCGAAGGTCTATAAAATCTCCCGGGATCCCCAGGGCAACCGCCTGACCTGGATGAAAATCACCGGCGGCAGCCTGAAAGTCCGGGAAAATATGCGTTATGTAAACCAGAAGGGCGATGAGGTGGAGGAAAAGGCTGTTCAGTTGCGGCTCTACTCCGCCGACAAGTTCGCCGCCCCGGAAGAAGTGACGGCGGGCATGCTGGCGGCAGTCACCGGCCTTTCCGGCACCTTCGCCGGTCAGGGACTGGGTGCGGAGCCTGCGGGAGTCCCACCTGTGCTGGAGCCGGTCATGACTTACCGGGTGGAACTGCCCAAAAATGTGGATCCTGCCACGGTGCTGCCCAAGCTGCGGCAGCTGGAAGAGGAAGACCCTCAGCTGCACATCATCTGGGATCAGGGCCGGATTCATGTCCAGATTATGGGCAGGGTTCAGCTGGAGATTTTCCGGAGCCTGGTGCAGCAGAGGTTTGGTTTGGATATCACCCTGGACAAGGGCCGGATTTTCTATAAGGAAACCATCGCGAGTACCGTGGAGGGCGTGGGACATTATGAACCCCTGCGCCACTATGCGGAAGTCCATCTGCTGCTGGAGCCTTTGCCCCCCGGCAGCGGCATCGTCAAGGACTCCGCCTGTTCCACCGATGTGCTGGATATTGCCTATCAGAGCCTGATCATGGCCCACATCGGAGAAAAGGTCCACCGGGGCGTTCTCACCGGCGCTCCCCTGACGGATGTAAAAATAACCCTTCTGGTGGGCAAGGCCCATCTGAAGCATACCGAGGGCGGCGACATGCGCCAGGCTACCTACCGGGCCATCCGGCAGGGCCTGATGCAGGCAAAATCCGTCCTGCTGGAACCCTGGTATTCCTTCACCCTGACCCTGCCTACCGAGACCATCGGCCGGGCCATTACGGACATCCGTGCCATGGGCGGCGAGTTCGACTCTCCGGAATCCACCGGCAGCCTGTCGGTTCTGAAGGGTTTGATTCCGGCTTCCGAACTGGGAGATTATGCTGACACCGTGGCCTCCTACACCCAGGGCCGGGGCAGACTGCAGATCGCCCTGAACGGCTATGCTCCCTGCCACAATCCGGAGGAAGTCATCGCGGAAGCAGCCTACGACCCGGAGGCAGACCTTCCCAATACCCCCGATTCTGTTTTCTGCGCCCACGGCGCGGGCTTCAATGTCAAGTGGCATGAGGTGAAGAACTACATGCATCTGGAAAGCGGCCTGAAGGAGGAAAAACCTGCCGAGATCATCACCCGCAATTTCCACATCGATGACAAAGAGCTGGAGGCCATTATGGAGCGGGAATTCGGCCCTGTGAAGCGGCCGCTGTACCGGGCCCCTGCCAACCGCCCTGCCACCGAAGAGATTACCATCCGGGCACCCAAGCAGAAATGTCTGATCGTGGACGGATACAATATTATTTTTGCATGGGATGATCTGGCGGCTCTTGCGAAGGAAGATCTGGAAGCTGCCCGGCGGAAGCTCTGCGACATCCTTTCCAATTACGCAGGTTTCAAAAAGTGCTATCTGGTTCTGGTCTTCGACGGCTGGAAGGTCAAGGGTAATCCCGGCGAAAAGACTCAGTACCATAATATTAAAGTGGTCTATACCAAGGAAGGCGAGACGGGCGATGCCTACATCGAGTCCCTGGTTGCCCAGATCGGCAGCAACTATGCTGTCCGGGTGGCGTCTTCTGACAATCTGGTGCAGCTTTCTTCTTTCCGCACCGGTGTGCTTCGTGTTTCCGCGAGGGAACTGCGGGAAGAGATTGACCTGGCGAATAAGGAAATGAAACAGCATTTTAATACCAAAAGAGGGATGAAGTGAGCTTCATCCCTCCTTTCAGTTAAGATTCGGCAAAAATATTCTTCCATTTCCGGGCATTTCAATGTATAATTGAAATACATGTAACGGGGAGGAATTCGAATGAGCGATAATCACGATAATTTCCATCATCATGTGGGCAAGGTGGAGCATATCTACCGTAAGATCCTGCACATTCTGGAGCTGACCATCGCCGGTGTGACCATTCTGGTGCTGGTGGCGGGTCTGTGCGTCAATATCTGGAAGATTTTCGCAGATCCCACAGCTTTTTCCAATACCTCCGAGTTCCTCCATACGATTCTGAACATCGTGGTGGGTCTGGAATTTGTGCGCATGCTTATTGACATGACCCCTGCCAATACCCTGGAGGTTCTGATTATGGCCACTGCCCGGCACATTATTATGAACCACAGCGACCCCATTACGCTGCTGGTCAGCGTCATCTGCGTGGCAGGTCTTTTTGCCACCCGGCGCTTCCTGATCCCTCGCAACGAGATGACCCTGGACCTGGTGGAACTGGAATAAGAACAAAAACGCCCCATCCTTTCGGATGGGGCTTAATTTTTATTCCATGTCGATGACGTGTGCGCCCTGGAATTCCACATGGAGGGGCAGCATCTGCCAGGAAGCGGTGGTGATGGAGTCCAGCTTTTTGGCGAGCTTTTCGTCCAGCCGCTCGTCCTGGGTGATGCAGAGCAAGGTGGGGCCTGCGCCGGAGAGGCAGAAGGCTGCGCCGCAGGTGCGGACCAGACTTTCGATTTTTTCGTAATCGGGAATCAGCTTCTTGCGGTAGCGCTGATGTAGCCGGTCCTGCATGGCGTTTCTAAGCAGCTTGTCATCGCCCAGTTCCAGTGCCTTCAGCACCAGAGCGCCGTGGGAGATGTTGTAGATGGCATCGGCGCGGCTGACCTGCTCGGGCAGCACAGCGCGGGCCTTGGTGGTGGGGAGGTCAAAGTCGGGAACCAATGCCAGGAACTCCCAGTCGGGGTGCAGGGGGAAGCTGACGCAGACCGGCAGGCCGTTGTCCACCATGGAGGCAGTGAGGCCGCCGTAGAAAGCGGGGGCCAGGTTATCGGGGTGGCCTTCCATGGCGTTGGTGATGTTCAGCAGGCCCTGGGTGCTGAGCTTGTTGCCCCGGAGGACATTTGCGCCCATGGCGCCTGCCACCAGCAGGGCGGCGGAGGAACCGAGGCCCCGGCAGATGGGGATGTGGGCATCAATATGAATTTTCAGACCCCGCAGCTCTTCGCTCATGGAGGCCAGCACGGCGCAGTAGGACACATAGACCAGGTTGTCGGGACCGGTGAACTCTTCGGGGCAGCCGGTAATTTCAAGGCCGCAGTCAGTTTCCTCGAAGGTGACGTCGGTGTATAGGCTCAGCGCGCAGCCGAAGGCGTCAAAGCCGGGGCCAAGGTTGGCGGTGGTGGCAGGCACGCGGATGGTAACTCGTTTCATTGTTTACTCCTAGATTGCTTACAGATTGAGGACAAACTCCAGCATCTTGTCCTTGTCAATGACACCGGTGTGGCGCTCATGCTTACCCCGGAGGGTAGAGAGGTTCTTGGGGGCGGGAACACCGGAAACAGCTTCCAGCCGCTCCATCTGGTCGAACTCGTCGCCGCTGAGGTCACCGCCGATGGCTTCCAGAACTGCGGCAGGGAATTTGTAGGGAGATGCGGTGGAGAGCACCACCATGGGTTTCTTGTCGCCGGTCTGGTTTACATAATCTTCTGCTGCTGCCCAGCCGGCGGCGGTGTGGGTGTCCATCAGGTAACCCAGTTCCTTGTAGACTCTGCCGATGACTTCGGCGGCGCCTTCGTCGCCGCAGCAGCCTGCCCAGAATTCCCGGTCGATGGCGGCCTTCAGAGTTTCGGGCACGGTGTAGACACCTTCGGTGTTCAGCTGCTTCATAAGAGAAGCGACCAGGCTGGTGTCGCAGCCGCTCAGCAGGTACAGCAGGCGTTCCAGATTGGAGGACACCAGAATATCCATAGAGGGGGAGGTGGTCTTCAGCAGGGGGCGGCGCTTGTCGTAGGTACCGGTGCGGATGAAATCGGTCAGAACGTTGTTGGCATTGGAAGCGCAAATCAGGGTGCCCACAGGCAGACCCATCAGCTTTGCCAGGTAACCTGCCAGAATGTCGCCGAAATTGCCGGTGGGGACGGAGTAATTCACCTCGTCGCTCAGGGTGATGACGCCCCGGTCCATCAGGTCGCGATAAGCCTTGAAATAGTACATGACCTGGGGAGCCAGACGGCCGATGTTGATGGAGTTGGCGGAGGAGAGCTCGAAGGGCAGTTCCTTGTCACGGCAGGCGGCGAAGATGTTCTTCACGCCGGTCTGGGCGTCGTCAAAATTGCCCCGGACGGCGCATACAGTGACATTGTTGCCTTCCTGGGTGACCATCTGGGCCCGCTGAACCTTGGAAACACCGCCGTCGGGATAGAAAACGGTGATGCGGACGCCGGGCACATCCTGGAAGCCTGCCAGGGCGGCCTTGCCGGTGTCTCCGGAGGTGGCGGTGAGGATCATGATATCCTTATCCTGTCCGCAGACGGTCTTGGCGCTGGTCAGCAGCTGAGGCAGCATCCGCAGAGCCACATCCTTGAAAGCGGAGGTGGGGCCACGGAACAGTTCCAGAACGGTGAAATTGCCCACGGAAACAGTGGGGGTCAGATCCTCGGTCTCAAACTTGTCGGTATAGGCATTGGCAACCAGCTGACGCATGTTGGGAATGTCAGGGAGCAATGCGGAGAGGATCATGGAAGACATTTCCTGGCTGGATCCTTCCAGGCACTTTTTCCAGTCAAAGTCCGGAATGAACTCGGGCATATACAGGCCGCCATCGGGAGCGAGGCCTTCCAGAACAGCGCGGGCGCTGTCCACGTAATCGGTACAGTTTCTGGTAGAATGGTAGTTCATAATTATCCTCCAACGGGAAAGCCAGCCGCAATTTGTTCGCTTTATGCACAAATTTGAAGGCCAATCCCGGAAATACTTGTTTTTTTGGGGAATTGCTTTTTGCGTAGGTATATGATATACTGTTTCCGGTGAAAAAGCAAGTGTTTTTGAATGGTACACATTCGTTTCTGCATAATGACAAAATTAACCGGAATTTGGAGGAAGATTTCATGAAAATCGGTCTATTGGGATTCGGCGTCGTCGGAAGAGGCGTTTACGATATTACTGCAAGCCGCGATGATATGCAGGTGGCAAAGGTCATCTGTCTGGAGGATGTGACCCTCCCGGATGCGGAAGTGACAAAGGATTTTAATGATATCCTCAATGATGATTCCATTGATACCGTGGTGGAAGCCATGGGCGGCCTGCATCCTGCCTATGAGTTCGTCCGTGCAGCCATTGAGGCCGGCAAGAACGTGGTCACCTCCAACAAGGCGCTGGTTGCCAACTTCTATGATGAGCTGCTGCCTCTGGCTGAAAGTAAGGGCGTCAAGTTCCGCTGCACCGCTGCTGTGGGCGGCGGCATCGGCTGGCTGAGCGAAGTGGAGCGGTCCCGCCGTGTCCAGACCATCAGCCGGGTGGGCGGCATTATGAACGGCACCTGCAATTACATTCTCGATTCCATGACCCGTCTGGGTCTTGATTACGGCGAAGCTCTGAAGCAGGCCCAGGCTCTGGGTTATGCGGAGGCAAATCCCTCCACCGACGTGGACGGCATCGACACCTGGCACAAGGTGATCCTGTCCTCCAACATCGGCTTCGGCGTCAGCCTGGATTTCAGCAACATCCCCGCCGCCGGTATCTCTGCCATCAGCGCTTCCGACGTGGAAAACTTCAAGGCCCACGGCCTGGTCTGCAAGCTCATCGGCACCGGCAAGCAGGCAGATGGCAAGTACAGTGTCTATGTCCAGCCCACCCTCTTCAAGGTCGGCGAGCCCGAGTCCGCTGTCCCCGCCAACTATAACCTCATCACCCTGGTGGGCGATGTCTCCGGCCGCATGAGTTTCTACGGCCAGGGCGCAGGCCGCTATCCCACCGCATATAATGTGGTTCAGGACTGTGCAGACCTCCTGGAAGGCACCGGCTTCTACTGCCCCTACGGCCCGAAGGTTTCCGTTGACAATTCTGACACCATGTGCTACTACGTCCGTGGCCCCAAGGATGCCTGGATCGAAGAAAACACTGCCGAAAGCTGGGGCAATGCAGTGGTTACCAGGGAAGTCTCCGTTGCTGACATGCATGCCTGGCTGAAGGCAAACCCCGGCAGCTTCATCGCTGCTCTGAACTGACGATTACCGGTTCTCCCTGACCAGGAGAACGTTCATTCCATGAGGAAAGTAGGAAACAGAAAATGAAAGTTTTGAAATTCGGCGGTTCTTCCATGGCCGATGCCGGCCAGTACCGCAAAGTCAAAGAGATCGTGATGTCCGACCCCGAGCGCCGGGTGGTGGTTGTTTCCGCCGCCGGCAAGCGCAATAAGCACGACCACAAGATCACCGATTTGCTGTATCTGTGCAACGCCCACACCAAGTACGGCGTGGACTGCGACACCATTTTTGATATGGTGGCATCCCGTTACATTGAAATCCGCGACGAACTGGGTCTGGAGCTGGACCTGGAGTCCGATTTCGCCATTCTGAAAAAGCGCATCAACTCCCGCCAGGTTTCCCGTGAAGAGCTGGTCAGCCGCGGTGAGTACTACTCCGCCAAGCTGATGGCAGCCTACCTGGGTTACCAGTTCATCGATGCTGCCAAGTGGGTCAAATTCAACTACGACGGCACCGTGGATCTGGAAGCTACCTATGAATCCCTCCGGGCTCAGACCTGGCAGGGCAAGGGCATTGTCACCCCCGGCTTCTACGGCGTAATGCCCGATGGCCACATCACCACTTTCACCCGTGGCGGCGGCGATATCACCGGTGCTCTGGCAGCAGCGGCACTGGATGCATCTGTCTACGAAAACTGGACCGACGTCTCCGGTATTCTGATGGCTGACCCCAGAATCGTCGACAATCCCCAGCCCATCCCCGAAGTTACCTACGACGAGCTTCGCGAGTTGAGCTACTCCGGCGCACAGGTGCTTCATGAGGCATCCATTTTCCCCGTCCGCGCCAAGAATATCCCCCTGAACATCCGCAATACCAATGCTCCCGACGAACCCGGCACCCTGATTCAGGAGCATTTTGAAGAAGTCCATGAACCTGACCGTTTCATCACCGGCATCACCGGCAAGAAGGACTTCACCATCATCTCCCTGAGCAAGCGGGGCATGAGCAACGAAGTGGGCGTGCTGCACAAGGTTCTGACCGTCCTGGTGCGCCATGACATCAGTGTGGACTACGTGCCCAACGGCATCGACAATGTCTCCGTGGTGATTCCCACCGCTGCCCTGCAGCCCCATCTGTACACCGTCCTCAGTGAGATTCAGAAGGAAGTAGAACCCGATTCTCTGGATGTCCACAATGAAATTGCCGTTGTCGCAGCTGTCGGCCGCCAGATGGCCTTCCGCCCCGGTATTTCCGGTAAGCTGTTTGCCGCACTGGGCGCTGCGGATATCAACATCCGTATGATCAACCAGGGCCCCGACGAACTGAACATCATCTTCGGTGTCGACAACAAGGACTACAAGAACGCCATCCGGGTTCTGTACGACAGCTTCGTAAAATAAGCCGGCAAGGCTGGCAAAGCGCAATTCGGCGCAAGAAAAGAGGAGGTAAACTCATATGAAACTCTATACCGTAGCAATTCTGGGCGCCACCGGCGCCGTTGGTCAGGAAATGATGAAGATCCTGGCAGAACGTAATTTCCCCGTGGGTAAGCTGGTCCCCCTGGCTTCTGCAAGAAGCGCAGGCAAGAAGCTCTGCTTCAAGGGCGAGGAAGTGACCATTCAGGAAGTTTCCGCCGAAGCTTTCCAGGGCGTGGATATCGTTCTGGGCGCAGCGGAAAATGACATCGCCAAGAAGTGGGCCCCTGCCATCGTGGCAGCAGGCGCCGTCTTTGTTGACAATTCCTCCGCATTCCGTCTGGATCCCAATGTTCCCCTGATTGTTCCCGAGATCAACCCCGAGGATGCCAAGAATCACAAGGGCATCATTTCCAATCCCAACTGCTCTACCATCATCACCTGCACCGCAGTCAATGCCCTGAACAAGGTCGCAACCATCGAGTCCATGATCGTTTCTTCCTATCAGGCAGTTTCCGGTGCCGGCGCAGGCGGCCCCATTGAACTCCAGAACGAAGTGGAAGCCCTGCGGGAAGGCAAGACCTACGAACCCAAGGTGTTTTCCCATCAGATCGCCTACAACCTGATCCCCCAGATCGGCGGCGAGCAGTGTGACGGCTACACCAGTGAGGAAATGAAGCTTCAGAACGAGGGCCGGAAGATCATGCACCTGCCCCAGCTGAACGTCTCCATGACCTGCGTCCGTGTTCCTGTGGTCCGCAGCCACTCCATCTCCGCAACTCTGCGCTTCGATAAGCCTGTTTCTGTTGCCGAGGCCCGTGAGGTCATCGCGGGTGCTCCCGGCTGTCGTCTGGTGGACGATCTGGCTGCCAAGCAGTATCCCATGCCGCTGGACACCACCGACCAGGACATCGTCTTTGTCGGCCGCATCCGTCCCGACCTGACCGACCCCAAGGGCCTGTGCCTGTGGTGCTGCGGTGACCAGGTCCGCAAGGGCGCTGCCACCAATGCCATCCAGATCGCAGAACTGCTGATCCAGTAAAAAACATAAGCGGTCGCTGGAAACAGCGGCCGCTTTTTTCAATGTTCTTTACATTTGCAAATAAATCGTATACAATGAAAGAAAAATCCCTGGAGGAACTGATATGAACGCCTATTTTCCTGAAATCAAGAAGAATTTCGGCTTCGGCCTGATGCGCCTGCCCAAGGTGGGCGATGAGGTGGATATCCCTGAGCTGAAGCGCATGGTGGATGCCTTCCTGACCGCCGGTTTCAACTATTTCGACACCGCCCGCCCCTACGTCAAGGGCAAGAGCGAGCCTGCCATCCGGGAGGCCCTGACCAGCCGTTATCCCAGAGAGAGCTTCCTGCTGGCCGACAAGCTCTCCCCCGGTTTCTTTGAAAAGGCAGAAGATATCCGTCCTCTGGTGGACAGCCAGCTGGAAGCCTGCGGCGTAGACTATTTTGATTTCTATCTGATCCATGCAAACTCCCTGGAGCGCCACAAGATGTTCACCGAGACCCGGGCATATGAAATCGCCCTGGAGCTGAAGGCCGAGGGCAAGCTGCGCCATGTTGGTTTCTCCTACCATGACAACGCCGAGAATCTGGACAAGATCCTCACCGATCAGCCTGATATGGAGTTCGTGCAGCTGCAGTTCAACTACGTGGACTACGAAGATCCCATGGTGGAAAGCCGCAAGTGCTATGAAGTCTGCCGCAAGCATGGCAAGCCTGTTCTGGTTATGGAGCCTGTCCGTGGCGGCAGTCTGGTGAATCTGCCCCAGGAGGCCCTGGACCTGATGCCCGGCAGTCCTGCAGGCTATGCCATCCGCTACTGCGCCGGTTTTGAGGGTGTTGTGATGGTCCTCTCCGGCATGAGCAACATGGAGCAGATGGAGGATAATCTGGCCACCATGACCGACTACCAGCCTCTGAACGATGAGGAGCAGGAGATCATTTCCAAGGTCCGCACCATCTACCAAGCCAGCCACCGGATTCCCTGTACTTCCTGCCGTTACTGCACCGACGGCTGCCCCGCAGGTGTTCCCATTCCCGAAATCTTCGGTTATATGAACCGGCTCCACGCCAAGGAAAAGGAGGGCGAGCCTGAGAAGGATTACGCCGCGCTGGAAGTCAAGGCTGACGCCTGCCTGAGCTGCGGTCTCTGCGAAGAGGAATGCCCCCAGCATCTGCACATCCGCAAGCTGCTGAAGGAAGCCGTGAAAGCTTTTGCCTGATCTTACATAAAATAAAAGAGCCCGCTCTTGGGGCGGGGTTTATAAAACAGTTAAAGCCAAGCTGCGTTTCGCAGCTTGGCTTTTATCGTTGTTTGAATTACATGGTAGAACGTAGTGTATAGAAGTGCACCCTTACTGTTCGACAAATTGGAATTTGGATATTAATAAAATTCTTTTTTGATGGCCTTAACAACTGAGTTAAAAGTTGCTTTCGTTGCAAACTTACAAAGTAGATAGCCCAATGTACACATAGCAAGAGGTATAAAAAGCGGGAAAAGACTGTCCAAATTGGATGTGATGGCGAAAATAACGATAAAGACTTCCATCACCAGCAAGTAACTGAACCACAATGCCATAAAAACTCGCACAAATTTCGCAGGCCGTCCAATCACTTGCAGCTCAGTTTTTGAATCACGATTAGAAATAACGATGTCAATTTCTGGTACAAAAGAGTTTCTGTATGGCATATTACGAAATGTTGGTTTTAAGTTACAACCTGTTGGCTTTTGCTGATATGCGTAATCCCAACCAGTATGTTGGCGAATCACTTCGGGAAGAAGTTCAAAACTATTAGCAGAGATGGTGTTATTTATGCAGTGTGTTGCCATTTCGGTAAAGAGTTTCATAAATTTTACCTTTCTCATACATACAGGCCGTTAGACAAATTCGAGTTTGTTTGATGAAGTATATACTGTATACTGTCGCAATTTGGCCGAGTATACAAGAACAGGCACAGCAGTTCGATCTGCTGTGCCTGTCAACTGTCTTATGAGTACCGCACTTCCTGAGAGGGCTCTTTTCAGCTGTTTACATGGGCAGCATCATATTTGCGAACATGAAGTAGACCAGCAGGGACAGCGCGTCCACGATGGTGGAGATGAAGGGGCTTGCCATGACGGCGGGGTCAGCGCCCAGGGCCTTAGCCACCAGGGGCAGCATACCGCCGACGATTTTTGCGATGATGACGGTGACAGCCAGTGCAAAGCAGACAACCAGGTCAACCATCAGGGTGATCTCATCGTTGCCGAAGAGCATCTTGTCCACCAGCCAGATCTTGGCAAAGCACACCAGAGCCAGCGCCAGACCGCAGAGAATGGCGGTGCGGAATTCCTTCCACAGCACCAGGCCGATGTCCCGGAATTTCAGCTCACCCAGGCTCAGTGCGCGGATGACCATAACGGAAGACTGGGAACCGGAGTTACCGCCGGTACCCATCAGCATGGGGATAAAGGCAGTCAGGGCCACCTGGGCGGCCAGGGCATTTTCGAAGGAGGTGATGATGAGGCCCGTGAAGGTGGAAGACACCATCAGCAGCATCAGCCAGGGCACTCGGTTGCGTACCAGCTCGAAAACAGAACTCTTCATGTAGCTCTTTTCGGAGGGCAGCATACCGCTCATCAGCTCCATGTCCTCCGTGGCCTCTTCAGTCAGGACGTCCATGGCGTCATCGAAGGTGACGATACCCACCATGCGGTTTTCCCGGTCCACGACGGGCAGGGCCAGAAAATTATACTTGCTCAGCATCCGGGCGACTCTTTCCTGGTCGTCCTGGGTGGTGACGGAGATGATATTGGTTAACATAATGTCATTTATCCGGGTTTCGTCATCAGCTGCCAGCAGCAGGTCCTTGACGGAAACCAGACCGAGAAGCGTCCGGTCGGAATCAGTGACATAGCAGGTGTAAATGGTCTCTTTGTCAACGCCCTGACGGCGGATCCGCAGGATGGCTTCCTCGACGGTCATGTTGGGGCGCAGGGAGACATACTCCGTGGTCATGATGGAACCGGCGGAATTTTCGGGATAGCGCAGAATCTGGTTGATGGATTTGCGCATCTCGGGATCGGCGTGCTTCAGGATGCGCTTGACCACGTTGGCGGGCATCTCTTCGACGATGTCGGCCGCGTCGTCCACATACAGCTCATCCAGCACTTCCTTCAGCTCGTTGTCGGAGAAGCCTTTGATCAGCAGCTCCTGAGCATCGGGGTCCATTTCAACAAAGGTTTCGGCCGCCATCTCCTTGGGGAGCAGGCGGTACATCAGGGGAATCTGGTTATCCTCCAGACCCCGGAAAAGTCCCGCAATATCACTGGGATTCATAGTGATCAGGATGTCCTTCAGTGTTGCGTACTTCTTCTCCTCAAGCATCTTGAGGAGGGCTTTTTCTACGATTTCAAAACGTTCTGCCACGTATTTTCCTCCTTTTTCGTGAAATAACGATTGGGAGCAATAGCGCGGAGTCGAGGTTTACAGGTCGGCCATAAACGCGGCCCGTATGCTACTTCGGCCCGGTGTATTGCCGCTACTGCCAGCGTCCATGGTTTTCCCTCCTTTGAGTGGTCATAGTTATAATTATTTTACTCCTTCTTTACTGAAATGTCAACCTTGACGGCAATCCCTGCAGCCGATAAAATGAAAGAAAACAAATGGAGAAATTTCAGTTTGTTGAGCTAATGCCTTCCCACCAAGGGGAAGCTATGGGGCGTTCCCGCGCCAGTGCGACACCTCGACAAACTGCATTTTACCCAACGGAGGTCTGTTTATGATCCGTATTGCAACCGAAAACGATGTGCCGGAGATGCTCGCCATCTACGCCCCCTATATTGTGTCCACTACTTTTACATTTGAATACAACGTTCCTTCTGAGGAAGAATTCCGTCAGCGGTTTCGGGATATTACAGCCCAGTTTCCATGGCTCGTCTGGGAAGAGGACGGAAAAATTCTCGGCTACGTCTATGGCAGCGCCCCCTTTGCCCGGGCGGCATACAGCTGGTGCGCGGAGGATTCTGTCTATCTGCGGCCCGAGGCCCAGGGCCGGGGGATCGGCCGGAAATTATGCACTGCTCTTGAAAAAATATTCATTTTCCAGGGTTACCGGCAGGTCTATGCCCTGATCACTTCCGAGAACGAACACTCCCTGGAATTTCACCGGAAAATGGGTTACGAGCCGATTGCGAAATTCGAAAACAGCGGATTTAAATTCGGCCGCTGGCTGGATGTCACATGGATGAAAAAAGAGCTGAAATTTGACTTTTTCCCCAGTGATTTTCCCGCTTCCTGGGCCACAATTATCCAAGATGACAAAAACTTATTGAATATTTTAGATATTTTGTCCCTTTCCTAACGGCCAAAAATATGGTATGTTATGCGTGGGGGGAAATATCCCCTTCAGGGTCTTTTTGCCCTCGTCGGGTACCGCCATTTCCCCAAGCTACACTCTTTGCAAATAAGAATTTATATAAGGAGCTGTGACCATGAACTTTCAGAAAAAACGTGTAATCGCCATGCTTCTGGCCGGTGGCCAGGGCAGCCGCCTGCATGTCTTGACCCGTAAAACCGCCAAGCCTGCGGTTCCCTTCGGTGGCAAGTACCGCATCATCGACTTCCCCCTGTCCAACTGCGTCAACTCTCATATCGACACCGTCGGTATCCTGACTCAGTATCAGCCTCTGGAGCTGAATGAGTACATCGGCAACGGCCAGCCCTGGGGCCTGAACAAGACCCACAGCTGTGCACAGGTTCTGCCCCCCTATGAGCGCAACGACAAGAAGTCCGGCTGGTTCGAAGGCACTGCTAACGCCATCTACAAGAACATCGATTTCATCGACCGTTATGACCCTGACTATGTTGTCATCCTGTCCGGTGACCACATCTATAAGATGGATTATGATGCCATGGTCAAGTACCATGTTGAGAACGATGCTTCCTGCACCATCGCTGTCCGTACTGTTCCTCTGGCAGAAGCTTCCCGCTTCGGTATCCTGAACACCAACCCCGACAACTCCATCTACGAGTTCGAGGAGAAGCCCCCTGTTCCCAAGTCCACCAACGCCTCCATGGGTATTTACTGCTTCAACTGGAAGGTTCTGAAGGACGCTCTGATCGCCGACGAAGAGGATCCCAATTCCTCCAAGGACTTCGGCAAGAACATCATCCCCAACCTGCTGAACGCTGGCCACAAGATGATGGCTTACAACTTCGATGGCTACTGGAAGGACGTCGGTACCATCGACTCCCTGTGGGAAGCCAACATGGAACTGCTGGGCAAGAATCCCGAGTTCAACCTGCGCGGCGGTCCCCGTGAAACCATCTACACCCGTAACGATGCATATCCTTCCTCCTACATCGACGAGGATGCCAAGATCGTCAATGCTTTCGTCGCTGAAGGCTGCGAAGTTTACGGCACTGTCAAGCACTCCATCATCTCCGTTGGCTGCACCATCGGTGAAGGCGCACTGGTTGAAGACTCCGTGGTTATGCCCGGTGTCGTCATCGAGGCAGGCGCAATCGTCCGCAACGCCATCCTGGGCGAGGGCTCCAAGGTCCTGAAGAACGTCGTTGTAGGCGGTGTCTTTGCTGAAGGCGAGAAGAGAAGTATCAGCGTCACCTCTAAGGGCACAGTTATTGATTCCGTGCTGCTGCCCGGCGAAATGAAGTAAGGGAGGAAACCACAATGAGCGTAATGGGTATTATTTTTGCCAATGACGTGGCAATCGATGATCTGACTACCAAGCGTACCATGGCCAGCCTTCCCTTTGGCGGCCGTTACCGTCAGGTGGACTTCCATCTGGCAAACCTGACCGCAGGCGGCATCCGTCACCTGGGCATCGTCTCCCGCAGCAACTACCAGTCCCTGATGAACCATGTCGGTTCCGGCGAAGAGTGGGGCCTGGAGCTGGGCTTCGGCGGCCTGGAGTTCCTGACTCCCTATGCACTGGGCAATGACGACCGTTATCGCGGCAAGCTGGAGAACCTGCATGCTGTTCTGGACTTCCTGCGTTATGCAGAGGAAGAGTTCGTCGTCCTGACCGACTCCTCCATCCTGACCAACCTGGACATCAAGGGCATTGTTGCTGACCACAAGGCCAGCGGCAAGGACATCACCATCGTTGCAAAGCCCGGCGTTGCCAACGGCCAGAAGGTTCTGGACCTGGCTCTGAAGCTGGAAGGCGGCGACATCACTGATATCGTTGTCAACTACCCCGCTACCGAAGAGTATGTTGCTTCCATGGATATCTTCGTGGTTGGCCGTGAGTGGCTGATCGAGAAGATCGAGGCATGTGTCGCCCGCGACAAGTACCACATGGACCGTGACCTGGTTCTGGGTCAGTGGAAGAACAACGCCATCACCATCAACGTTTACGAGTATACCGGCGTCGCTCTGTACAACGAGTCCACCGCTGAGTACTTTGCAAACTCCATGGCTCTGCTGGACAAGGATACCCGCAAGGGCATCTTCCACGGCCATCACGATATCTACACCAAGGTCCGCGACCGCGTTCCCACCTACTACGGTGAAAACTGCAAAATCGAGAACAGCCTGATCGCTGACGGCTGCATGCTCGACGGTAAGGTCGAAGACTGCGTCCTGTTCCGCCAGGTCACCGTTTGCGAAGGCGCTGAGATTGAGAACTGCGTCGTTATGAATGATACTGTCATCGGCGAAGGTGCTGACCTGAAGTACTGCATCCTGGACAAGAACGTCACTGTTCGGCCCGGTGTCAAGCTGCGCGGAGACAAGAATCATCCCATCATCGTCAAGCGGGGTGAAGTTGTATGAGAATCGCCGTCTGCGCATCCGAAGGCGCCCCTTACTGCAAGTCCGGCGGTCTGGGCGACGTGATGGAAGCGCTGCCTGCTGCACTTGCCCGCATTGAAGGCAATGAGGTCGCGCTGTTCCTGCCCTACTACAAGAAGATCAAGGATGCTGTTGAGAAGTATCCCGTCGAGCTGGTCACCCAGTTCCAGGTCAGCCTGGGCTGGAGAAACCAGTACGCCGGTCTGCTGAGACTGACCAACCGCAATGACGGTGTTCAGGTCTATTTCATCGACAACGACTACTATTTCGCAGGCCGTCCCGGCGCCATCTACGGCGACATGGACGACGGTGAGCGCTATGCTTACTTCTCCCGTGCCTGCCTGGATGCCATGAGCATTATCGATTACATCCCCGATGTGATCCAGTGCAACGACTGGCAGACTGCTCTGATCCCCACCTATCTGAAGTCTCTGTACCGCGAGCGCTTCGAGAAGACCCGCTGCATGTACACCATCCACAACATCGAGTACCAGGGTTGGGCCGGTTCCAACTTCTTCGATGACTGCCTGGGTCTGCCCTGGGAGTACCGCAGTGTTATGGACATGGGCGGCTCCGTCAACGTCATGAAGGGCGCCATTGAGACTGCTGATCTGGTCACCACCGTTTCCGAGACCTATGCCCGGGAACTGATGTACCCCTACTATGCCCACGGCCTGGACGGCATCCTGGCAAATGCTGCATGGAAGCTGACCGGTATCACCAACGGCATCGACACCAACACCTTCAATCCTGAAAAGGATCCCGCTCTGCCCGCTCACTTCAACAAGGACACCTTCCAGGAAGGCAAGGCAGTTTGCAAGGCTGAGCTGCAGAAGGAAGTTGGCCTGCCTGTGAAGCCCGATGTGCCTCTGATGGTCATGGTCACCAGACTTGCCGGCCACAAGGGCCTGGATCTGCTGTGCTACATCGCCCGCCGTCTGCTGTGGGAAGAGGATTGCCAGCTGCTGATCCTGGGCACCGGCGAAGCTCAGTACGAGACCTTCTTCAAGGATCTGGCTGCTGAGTATCCTGAGCGCTGCGCTGCAAAGATCACCTTCAACTTAGGGCTCGCTGCCCGCATCTACGCCGGCGGTGACATCTATCTGATGCCCTCCAAGAGCGAACCCTGCGGCCTGAGCCAGATGAACGCTATGCGTTACGGCACTGTTCCCGTGGTCCATGCCACCGGCGGCCTGAAGGACACTGTTCCTCCCGCTGACGAGAACGGCGAAGGTGGTCTGGGCTTCACCTTCCAGAGCTACAATGCCGATGATTTCCTGGCTGCTCTGAAGCGCTGCCTGAACCTGTACAACAACAACCGCGAAGGCTTCAACGCTCTGGTCAAGACCGACATGAGCCAGGACTTCAGCTGGGACGTCCCCGCTGGCCGTTACATGGCTCTGTTCAACGAGATGCTGAGTTGGTAAGCCAGCGAAGCAGGTTAATTAAAATGATAGGGCACCTCCGAAATGGGGGTGCCCTTTTTCATACTATGGTGAGAGGTGCATAAATTGCAGTTTGTCTGGAAGTTTACACCGCACCGCTTGCCTCCCTCTCTGAGGGAGGTGGCTCGCCGTAAGGCGAGACGGAGGGAGTGTCCGATCGACCTTACGACACTCCCCCAGTCAAAAATCAAGGATTTTTGCCAGCCCCCTCAAAGAGGGGGCCGAGGGTGTCTTCGCTACCAAACAGCTCTACAAACTTCAATTTGTCGTTCAGCTCAGTAAAAATAGAAAACATCTTCCATTTTCTCTGAAAATGGTATATAATACAATTTGGCAAGCCCTTGTCGCATCACACATCAGGAGACTACCAAAGCTATGAGAATTCTTTTCGACAGCAAGCAGATCCAGTACAAAACCCCCTTCGGCACTCTGGTGCCGGGCCAGGTCTGCACCCTTACCATTCATATTCCCGCAAGTGTCCAGACTGTTTCTGTGGAATGCCGCCTTTTAAATGAGGACGGTTCCACTGCCCAGACAATTCCTTTTGAGTACAAAATGAAGAAGGATGCCTATGAGATTTTCCAGGGCAGATTCACCCTTCCCGAAACCGGTCTGTTTTTCTATTATTTCTACATTTCCCAGCGCAGCGGAGGCTTCCGCCTTTACAAGGAAGGCGACCGCACCAACATGGAAGCCGGCGACCTGTGGCAGGTCAGCTGCATCCCGGAAGACTTTACTGTACCCGATTGGGCAAGGGGAGCCATGATCTATCAGGTGTTCCCCGACCGTTTTTACCGTTCCGGCAAGTGCGACCTTACCGGCAAGCTGGAACCCTACACCGTTCATGCCGACTGGTATGAAGAAGTTGGCTGGCAGCCCACCCACGAGGGCAAGGTGCTGAACAATGATTTCTATGGCGGCAATTTCCGGGGCATCACCGAGAAGATGGATTACATTGCATCCCTTGGTACCACCATCCTCTACCTGAACCCCATTTCCAAGAGCTTCTCCTCCCACCGCTATGACACCGGCGACTACAAGCAGCCGGATCCCATGCTGGGTACTGAAGCGGACTTCACCGCTCTCTGCGATGCGGCCCATGCCCGGGGCATCAAGGTGGTGCTGGACGGCGTGTATTCCCACACCGGCTCCGATAGCCTCTATTTCAACAAAAACGACACTTTCCCCGGTGTCGGCGCTTACCAGTCCGAGGATTCTCCCTACCACAGCTGGTTTACTTTTTACCATTGGCCCGACAGCTACAATTCCTGGTGGAATTTTGACACTCTGCCTACGGTGAATAAGATGGACCCTCAGTTCATCAAGTATATCATCACCGACGAGGATTCCGTGGTTGCCCACTGGCTGAAGCTGGGTGCTGACGGATATCGTCTGGATGTGGCTGACGAACTGCCCGATGCCTTTATCAAGCTGCTTCGTGACCGGATTCGGGAAATCCGCCCCGATGCGCTGCTCATCGGCGAGGTCTGGGAGGATGCTTCCAACAAGAAGTCCTACGGCGGCCGACGTACCTATTTCACAAACGGCGAGCTTGATTCCGTCATGAACTATCCTTTCCGCACTGCCATCATCAATTTTATGCGTGAGTGGGATTCTGGACGGGGTCTGAGGGAAGCGGTCATGTCCATTATGGAGAATTATCCGCCTCAGGTTATTCAGTGCAACATGAATCTCCTGGGCACCCATGACACCCCCCGAATTCTGACAGCTCTGGTGGACGATTTCAGCGGCTCCCGCCGGGAGCAGGCCCAGCGGCATCTGACGCCCCAGCGTCTGATGGTGGCAACGGAGAGACTGCTGATGGCTTCCTTCATCCAGTATATGCTCCCGGGCAGTCCCAGCCTTTATTATGCCGACGAAACCGGCATGGAGGGCTACAAAGATCCTTTCAACCGCCGGACGTACCCCTGGGGCAGAGAGCATAAACGGCTGCTGAGCCATTTCAGGGGCCTGGGCCAGCTGCGGAAAGACTATGAAGCGCTGCGCTTGGGCGATATTCAGTTCTTCCAGGCGGAAGATCAGCGGCTTGGCTTCAAGCGCACTCTGGGCGACAAATCCTACAGGATTTATGTAAACCGCAATGAGGATATCTGGGATGTTCCCGCGGGCAAGGTCATCTTCGGCCACAATCTCCATACCGTGGCATCTGACCGTCTGACCTTGGGTTCCATGGGTTTCTGCGTTGTTGAAGAATAAAATTTACTCTCCTCTGATTCCCATCAGAGGAGGGTTTCTTTTAACTTGCCTTTTCTTTCCTGCTTGGGTATAATAGGTATCA
Organism: Oscillospiraceae bacterium; assembly: GCA_017516785.1. The sequence continues at coordinate 8,086 of JAFXAV010000014.1, read as the reverse complement.
TGATAAGTGTTGACTTTTTGAAAGGAGGGCGCAGGATGATTTCGAAACGATCTGCATTCCGCGGCTGCCTGCTGGGACTGGCAGTGGGCGATGCCATGGGCTATACTGTGGATACCAAAACCTGGTCCCAGATTCAGGAGGACTACGGTCCCCACGGCTTGCTGGGTTATGACCTGGTCAACGGCTATGCGGAAGTGACTTCTCACACTCAGCTTGCGGCCTTTACTGCCAACGGCTTGCTTCTGGGCCTTACCCGGGGCATTGTTTTCGGCCGCATGGCGCCTTTCGTCAAATATGCAGGTCTTGCCCAGCGGGAATGGGCCATCGGCCAGCGGCGCTATGACCAGCCTACCCGAAATCATTGCTGGGTTTTCAAAGTGCCCGAAATGCGCCGCCGTCACTGCACCGATACCCGGATGGTGGAGATTCTGAATCGGAACATGCTTGGATCTTTGGAAGAACCCTCCACCAAGCACGATACCCCCGCCAGCATCGCCGCTGCCGTGGCTGCCGGTTTGTTCGGCGATCCCAAGCGGATGGACCAGGAGGAGATTGACCGCCTGGGCGCAGAGTGTGTGGCCCTGACTCACGGTCATCCTTTGGCATTTCTTCCCGGCGCAGTGGTTGCCCATCTGGTAAACCGCTGTCTGCGGGATCAGGAAACTACTTTGGAGGAACTGGTTGAGGAAGCTCTGGCGGCTCTGGACGATCAGTTCGGCCGGGAGTACCGGCATGTGCAGGAGATCATCCATCTGGTTCACCAGGCTGTTGCTATGGCAAAGGACCGGGGCATTTCCACTGTTCAGGCTATGGAAAAACTGAAATGCGATACCGGAGCCGACGTGGTGGCCGGTGCCATTTATGCCGCGCTCCTGTGGGAGCAGGATTTTGACAATGCCATGATTGCCGCCGCCAACCATTCCGGCCGCAGCGCAGCGGTCAGCTGCCTGACAGGTGCCATCCTGGGCGCCCGGATGGGTGAGGAAGCGCTGCCGGACTTCTACATGGACGGTCTGGAGATTGCGCCTGCCCTGCGGGATCTGGCGGATGATCTGATGCAGGGTTGTCCCATGGTCCGGGGCAACAAGCTCTTTGACGGCGACTGGGATCAGAAATATCTCCATGGAGGTCTGGTTTGATCCCAAAATCCCAAAGAAATATGGTTTACTGCGGTCTCTTTGCTGCACTTCTGACCATTTGTGCCTGGCTGGCCATCCCGGTGGGAGATATCGCCTTCACCATGCAGACCTTCGGTGTTTTTCTGGCCCTGGGACTGCTGGGCGGCAAATGGGGTACCGTGTCCATCCTGATCTATCTGCTGCTGGGCGCTGTGGGAATGCCGGTCTTCTCAGGATTTCAGGGGGGCTTCGGCGTGCTGCTGGGAGTCACTGGCGGCTACCTCTGGGGATTTCTGGTAAGCGGCCTTGTCTACTGGGGCCTGGAGCGGTTTGGAAAGCTTCTTGCCATGATCGCGGGACTTCTTGCCTGCTATGCCTGCGGAAGCGCATGGTTTCTTTACTGGTCCGGCGGAGGACTTATCTTTGTGCTGCTGCGGTGCGTGATTCCCTACATCATTCCCGATGCGGTGAAGCTGGGACTTGCATATTCTCTTTCTCGGCGGCTTTCAAAACATCTGCATTAACACCCTCTTTGGGACATAGATTGTCCCAGGGAGGGGATTTTTTATGCGGAAACGGGATCTGATCATCATGATCATTGCGGTAGCGGTGGCATTGATTCTTGGATTGAAAATTACTTTTGGCGCAGTGCTGGAAACGGGCAGCTGGGGCCTGAGCTTTCAGAGCGGGGGTATTGCCCCGCAGGGTCCTGCGAGTCCGGAACAGCTGGCGAAATTCGATGCCGCTTATCTGGGCGATACCACGGAAAAAGTCATCTATCTGACCTTTGATGCCGGCTACGAAAACGGCTGTACGGAAAAGATTCTGGACACTCTGAAAAAGCACAATGTGAAGGCGGCCTTTTTCCTGGTAGGAAACTATATGGAGAAAAATGCCGATCTGGTGCGGCGGATGGTGGAGGAGGGTCACATCGTGGGCAACCACACCATGCACCACTATGACATGAGCAAGCTCTCGGACAAGGCGGCCTTTTCGAAGGAACTGACGGATCTGGAAGCGCTGTTCACGGAGGTAACTGGGAAGGAACTGCCCAGATTCTACCGCCCGCCCCAAGGAATTTACAGTGAGGAAAATCTAAAGATGGCACAGGAACTGGGATATAAAACGGTGTTCTGGAGCCTTGCTTACGTGGACTGGAACAATGATGACCAGCCAACGCCTGAAGAGGCTTTTTCCAAGCTGCTGTCCCGGATTCACAACGGCGCTGTGGTGCTGCTGCACTCAACTTCTGCCACTAATGCCGAAATCCTGGGCGAGCTGCTGACAAAGTGGGAGCAGATGGGATATACATTCAGGACGATTGAGGAATTGTTTTGAGAAATTGCATTTTGTGGAGCCAATGCCCTCCCCTTTGGGGAGGGTGACCGAGCGATACGAGGTCGGGAGAGGTTTCAGAAAAATGTACTGCATGCACCCCTCTTCCGTCACGGCTTACGCCGTGCCACCTTCCCCAGAGGGGAAGGCATTTTGTTCGCCAAGCTGCAATTTATCGATAAAAAATCCCCGTCCGGTTTCCCGGACGGGGATCTTATGCTATGTCCTTACTTTGCCTTCTTGGGGCCGACGAACTCGGAAGCGTCACGGATCATGCGCTTGGGGCAAACAGTGGCGCAGAGGCCGCAGTTGACACACTTGGAATAATCGATGACAGCCAGGTTCCGGTCCAGAGAGATGGCGCCGTTGGGGCAGATCTTCTTGCACAGACCGCAGCCGATGCAGCCGACGGTGCAGCCGCGGCTGGTGTAAGTACCCTTGGCGTGGGAGGAGCAGGAGATGACGGTGTGCTTGCCGTAGTCGACGGGATGGATGATCTGACGGGGGCAGGCCTTGGCGCAGCTCATGCAGCCGACGCACTTCTCAAAGTCAACACGGGCAACGCCGTCGACGACATGAATGGCATCGTAGGGGCAGGCCTTGACACAGTTGCCGAAACCCAGACAGCCGAACTTGCAGATGGTGGGGCCGTTGCCGGCGATCTTGGCTGCTGCAGCGCAGTCCTGGATGCCTTCGTAGTCGCCCTTCATCTTCATGCCCGTCATGTTGCCGTCCTCGTCGGGTCTTCTGTAACCGGAGCAGTGGACCATGGCAACACGGCGGACCACCTTCTCGGCCTTGATGCCCATGATGGCGGCCATCTTCTGAGCGCACTCATCGCCGCCGGAGGCGCACTTGCCGATTTCAGCTTCGCCCTTCAGAACAGCTTCTGCATAGCCGCCGCAGCCGGCATAGCCGCAGCCGCCGCAGTTTGCGCCGGGCAGGCACTCATTCAGCTCGTCCAGACGGGGATCGGTCTCCACATAGAAAACCTTGGAGGCGATTGCCAGGATCAGACCGAAGATCAGACCCAGACCACCCAAAATACCAATTGCAATTAAGATTTGAATCATATCTTCGCCCTCCTTAGAAAATCTTCAGACCGGAGAAGCCCATGAAAGCCAGGGCGATCAGACCGGCGGTGATCAGGGCGATGGGGAAGCCCTTGAAGCTCTTGGGGCAGTCGGACTTGTCGGTGCGTTCCCGGACAGCAGCAAAGATGACAATTGCCACCAGGAAGCCGATACCGCCTGCAGCACCATAAATGACGCTCTGCAGGAAGTCGTAACCCTTCTGAACATTGACCAGAGCGGCGCCTAGAACGGCGCAGTTAGTGGTGATCAGGGGCAGGAAAATGCCCAGAGCCTGGTACAGGGCGGGAACGAACTTCTTCAGGAACATTTCCACGAACTGGACGATGGAGGCGATGACCAGAATAAAGGCCACGGTCTGCATGTATTCCAGATTCAGGGGAACCAACAGATAGCGGTTGACAGCCCAGGTAGCTGCGGAGGCGATGGCCATAACGAAGGTAACAGCCATGCCCATGCCGATGGCGGTGTCGGTTTTCTTGGAGACACCCATGAAGGGGCAGATGCCGTAGAACTTGACCAGAATGAAGTTTTCGGTCAGGATGGCGCTCAGCAGAATGCCCAGCAGGGACTGAATGTAGGTGTTCATTACTTAGCAGCCTCCTTTTCTTCGTGCTTCTTCTTTTTGTTCATCTCGTTCATCAGCCACTGAGAGCCGGCGATGACGAAGCCCAGGGTCAGGAAGCCGCCCACGGGCATGACCATCTGCATGGCGGGATACTCAGCGGGGATGATGCGGATGCCTTCACCGTTGTTCAGAATGCCGCCGCCGAAGGTGCCGGAGCCCAGCAGCTCACGGATGATGCACATGATGCACAGAGCCACGGTGTAGCCGATGCCCTGGCAGATGCCATCCACCGCGGAGGCCAGGACGCCGTTCTTGGATGCGAAGGACTCGGCGCGGCCCAGGATGATGCAGTTGACGACGATCAGGGGAATGAACACGCCCAGACTCTCGGATAGAGCAGGGATGAATGCCTGCAGAACCAGATCGACGATGGTAACAAAGCCTGCGATGATGACGATGTAGGCTGCGATGCGGATCTGGGAGGGGATGACCTTGCGCAGTGCGGAGATCAGCACGTTGGAGCAGATCAGGATGATGGTAACGGACAGGCCCATGCCGATGCCGTTGAACAGGCTGGTGGTAATTGCCAGAACAGAGCACATACCCAGCAGCTGGACGGTAACGGGGTTCTTGGTCAGCAGGCCTTCGCTAAATTGCTTCTTGAAATTCATACGAGTACCTCCTTAACCCATATTGGCAACACATTCCAGTGCGGCGTTGACACCCTCGCAGACAGCGCGGGAAGTGATGGTTGCGCCGGTGATGGCGTTGATCTGGCCGCCGTCCTTGGTGACGGTGACGGAGCCGCTCTGGCCGGCGAACTGAGCACGGAATGCTTCACCGGCGGCGGTAGCGGCATCAGCCACGGCACCCAGACCGGCAGTTTCGGTGTGGGAGATGATGTCGATGCCCAGAACGTTGCCAGCATTGTCGACGCCGACCATCATGGTGATGGTGTTGTCGAAACCGCCGGGGGTGACTTCCACGGCATAGCCGTTTTCACCCTTGTAGACCTTGGAAACCAGTGCGGTTTCGGGATAGTCGGTGACTTCCTCACCGCCGCCGGGCAGGACAGCTTCGATGGCCTGCTGGGTCTTTTCATAGGTCAGCTGAGCGATTCTGGGAGCGGTGATGGAGTTGACACCGGCCAGAGCTGCGGCTACCAGACCCGTGATGATCAGCAGAGTCAGAGCCAGACGCAGGATATACATGACATTGGATTCAGTTTTCATTTCTTCGCCGCCTCCTTCTTGGGTGCGCCGAACTTCACAGGACGGCCGATCTTGTCCAGCAGGACAACGCAGCAGTTCATGATCAGGATGGCGTAGCTGACACCTTCATTGTAGCCGCCGAAGTAGCGGATCAGAATAGTCAGGACGCCGCAGCCGATGCCAAAGATGATCTGGCCCAGCTTGGTGACGGGGGAGGTGACATAGTCGGTAGCCATGAAGATGGCGCCCAGCATCAGACCGCCGCCGAAGACTTGAGCGGCCATCCAGGTCAGACGGTCATTGCCCATGGGGAACAGGAAGGCCAGAACGGCCACGGTTGCGATGTAAGCCACAGGAATCCGGGCGGAAATGATCTTGCGGACCAGCAGGTATGCAAAACCGATCAGCAGAGCCAGAGCGGAGGTCTCACCCAGGCAGCCGCCAACGTTGCCCAGGAACAGGTCAGCGATGGTGCCGAGGGTGGGATCAAAGGTGCCCTGGTGCATGGGGGCCAGGGGAGTTGCAGCGGTGACAGCGTCAGCGGTGGAGAACAGGCCTGCTGCGTTTTCGAAGCCGACCTTGACCCAGGTGCTCATCAGCACGGGCCAGCTGAACATGAAGGCGCGGCCTGCCAGAGCGGGGTTGACAAAGTTCTTGCCAATGCCGCCGAAGAGCTGCTTGACCAGCACGATGGCAAACAGGTCGCCGAGGATGATGGTCCAGTAGGGAATGGTGACGGGGCAGACAAAAGCCAACAGAACACCGGTGACCACGGCGGACAGGTCGTGGGCGGTGGCATCCAGCTTCATCATCTTGCGGTAGCCCCACTCGAAGAATACACAGGCGGCGGCGGAGACCAGAGTCACCATCAGGGCCCGGAAGCCGAAGAAATAGACGGAACCAATCAGGGCGGGAGCCAGTGCGATCAGAACATCACGCATGATGGTCTGAGTAGTCATGGGGGAGTGTGCATGGGGAGAGCTGGAAATCGTCAGCTCATAGTAGTATTTCATCTGTGCCAAAGAAATCCACCTCCTTTAAGATTTTGCCGCGGGAGCGGGTGCAGGTGCGGGCTTAGGCATGGAATTACGAATCTGCTGCTTGCCGTCGCGGAATGCCTGAACCAGAGGAATACCGGCGGGGCAGGTGTAGGCGCAGCAGCCGCACTCGATGCAGTCGAGCATGTTCAGAGCCTTCATTTCGGGAACGTCCTTGTCGTTGACTGCATTGTACATCAGCACGGGCATCAGGCGCATGGGACAGGCGTCCATGCACTTGCCGCAGCGGATGCAGTGGGGCTGGGGAACGAAGGAACGGTTGCGCTTGCCCAGAATGGTCACAGCGTTGACACCCTTGATGACGGAGACAGCCAGGTCGTACTGGGCAGCGCCCATCATGGGACCGCCGGAGAGAACCTTATAGGGATTCTCAGAGGTGCCGACAGCTTCCATCAGAGCTTCGAAGCTGGTGCCAACGGGAACCATCAGGTTCTTGGGCTCCATGCAGATATCGCCGGAGACGGTGACAATGCGCTTGATGAGGGGCATGCCGTTGTAAACGGCATCGTGGATGGCCTTGCAGGTTGCGGCGTTGAACACGGCGCAGCCGACAGCGGCGGGCAGGCCGCCGGAGGGAACTTCACGGCCGGTGACGGCGTAGATCATCTGCTTCTCGGCACCCTGGGGGTACTTGGCGGGCAGAACGTCCACGAAGATGCCGTCGGCGGGGCCGGCAACATAGCGCAGGGCCTCGGCAGCCTTGGGCTTGTTGTCCTCGATGGCGATATGTGCTTCCTTCAGACCGAAGATCTTCATGATGACCCGCAGGCCGGAGATCAGGTCCTCGGGGTACTCCTGGCACAGACGGTCGTCAGCAGTGATGTAGGGCTCACATTCGCCGGCGTTGACGATGATGGTATCCACCTTGCCAAGGCCGCTGGAGAGCTTCACATGGGTGGGGAAGGTAGCGCCGCCCATGCCGACGATGCCCGCTTCACGGATGATACCCATCAGCTCTTCGGGAGTCAGCTTGTCCACTTCTTCCTGAGTGCGGGGCTGGATGTCAGCGCACAGAGTGTACTGACCGTCGTTTTCGATGACCACGCTCATGCAGCTGGTGCCGTTGGAGTGGGGACGCAGCTCCACTGCCTTGACCTTGCCGGAGACGGAAGCGTGGACGGGAACGCACAGACCCTGATTGTCGCCAATCTTCTGGCCCATGGTAACATAGTCATTCTTCTTGACCAGGGGTTTGCAGGGGGCGCCGATGTGCTGGGACATGGGAATCACCAGGATATCCGGTGCGGGGAATTCCTGGATTTTCTTTTCTTCGGAGTAGTGCTTGTTTTCTTTGGGGTGTACCCCTCCGAAAAAGGAAAACGCCATAATTGTCACCTCTTTCAAAGTTTGCGGCATACCGCCGCTATTGTATGGGAATATGATACCGCAGAATTGCAAGTTTGTCCATAACAATTTCGTAACATTCAACAAAAAACGAATCAATAAATACAACTGTATCGATTAGATTGCACAGAAAACGGGACCATTTTTGTGCAAAAATGCCAGTCGTGCCCGCCGTGCTTTGGTTAGTGGTATCTAACTTCCGCATTGGACACGGAATGACAAATTGCAGTTTGGCGACGAGAAAAGCCTTCCCCTCTGGGGAAGGTGGCACGGCGTAAGCCGTGACGGAAGAGGGGTGCATGCAGTACATTTTTCTGAAACCTCTCCCGACCTCGCTATCGCTCGGCCACCCTCCCCAAAG
>JAFXAV010000013.1 GCA_017516785.1 Oscillospiraceae bacterium | reverse complement strand
GCTCGCCGTAAGGCGAGACGGAGGGAGTGTCCTATCGACTTTACGACACTCCCCCAGTCAAAAATCAAAGATTTTTGCCAGCCCCCTCAGGGAGGGGGCCAAGGGTGGCTTCGACACCAAACACCTCGACAAACTGCAATTCCCCTCAGATCATAAACCCGCTTTCGATTGCTTCGCCCCTCGTAAAGCTGCCGCTCAGCTGGGTCACCATGGGCAGGCTTTCTGCCAGACGGTTTTCAAGAGCCGCCTTCAGCTTCAGAAGATCCTCTGCCCCCGCAGTATTCACGATGGAACGCAGAACCGGTTCCTCTGCCCCCAGTTCCAGACTCAGGCACAGCCGCACCACATCATCCCGGATCTGGGAAGCATACTGCCGCCCCAGCTGGGCATCCTTGAAAAGCGCCCGATATTCCCCCTGGGCGCCGAATTCGTCAGCCAGCTCCTTCAGGCTCCGCTTCCCGCCGCCGAGACCCTTCAGCACCCCAGCATTGGGCTGGGCTGGCACCGCCACGAAAGAAAATTCGTAGGCATCCATAGGCTCTTTCAGAATGGCGCAGCAAAGCTGCCCATCGTAATGCTCGCCCTTCATATGTCCGCAGGTGCCGTAGTCGCTGCCGCAGACGGAGCAAACTGCCCGCCCCATGGCGCAGCCGACAGATACTTCCTTCTTGATCCCTGCCTCGATATCCGCGATGATCTCCTCATTGGCGCCGCCACGGCGGATATAGGCCCAGGCCTTGATATAGCTGACCCGATCCTCCTGCACCACCTGAGTCTCAAAAATCCGGGCCACCTGATTCTCGGCGCTCCACCGGTGATCCACAATGCCGGTCTTGCCGATGAAGAGTCTGGCAAGAACCGGCAGCGCAGCGGTGTCAAACCGCTCCCCGTCCCGGTCTACAGAATCATCACAGAGTCTCAGAGAAAAGACATAGACCTGCTCTGCACTGAGTTTTGCCTTTGCGTGGACATTGATGGCTTCCAGCTGCGCTGCCGTAGGCACCCCGCCGGTTTTGATTTCCGTTGCTTTTTTGATTTCCATACTTAACCTCCCTGTGCTTCCCTGCGGTATTTTTCAGCCTGGGCACGATAAAGATCTGCCCTGGCCTCCTCGGTAATATCCTGCAGACTGATGTCATCCCAAATAATCTCCACCCGGTTGTCAAGGCCCTCCAGCGCCAGATAGAGTTTGCACACCCGCTCCAGGGCAGGCTGCACCGTCCGGCGAATGGCCCAGAGTTCGCTGGTCAGAATATCCGCCTGCTGTGCGCTCATCCGTTCCGTGGTGGTCCAGTTCAGGCCCAACAGGAACGGGGGCAGACCGGTCTTGGACACCAGCTGCTCCAGAATCTGCCGCACCGGCACTTCGGAATCCAGAATGGGACTTTCCCCGCCGATAACCTTGATCTCCACATCGCCCACAGCCACAAAGTCCCGGACAGTGCCGTTTTTCCCTTCCTCCATGGCCCGGGACCACTCGGAAGCGATGGCTTTGGTTCGCTCCTGGGCAACGGCCGCATCCAGATCATCACCCTTGCAGATGACGCTGTAGCGGACATTTCCCGCCCGCTCCCAGTTGGTGCCGACGGTCTCGTAGATTTTCATCAGAATATCCGCCAGGAAGGGCATCCCCCGGAACATGCTGACACCGTAGGGACTGCCCGGCTCCGGATTCATGGTGGTGAAAAGCAGCAGCTGCTGATAGGGCAGGGGCCGCAGCATCCCGTGGTCATCAGGCCCCCAGATCACCATTTCCAGAGGAGAATCCCCCTCTTCGATTTCCAGTGCGGTCACATCCCCCCAGCACACCGCCCGAAGCTTGCCGCCTGCAACAACCATCTCCCCCACGGCTCTGCCGTAGGTCAAAAGGCTGTCTAAATACCCCGCCAGAAAATTGTTTATGCCGAACTGCCCTCTCCCACAGGGGACACTCCGCAGAAACTCATTCAGCTTTTCCTGGGCTTTCGGATTTTGGCATTCCGCCTGAAAACCGCCACTGAGCCGAACCAGCTTGCCCACCGCCGCATCGAGAACCGGAATCGCCTCCCGCATCTCCCGGTACATCCGCTCCTCTCCGGTGCTTAAGGGTACATAGCCCCGCAGCGCCCCGAAAGGATGGGTTCTGCCGCCCCGGAGCTGACAAACAGCCGCCACAGGCGCCGCTTCCTTCTTCTTCCATCTCATTTCAATCGCTCCTTTCTTCTTCGCTCCACCGTGCAGGCGGTGAAGCCTGTATCCCGTTTCCCCAGCACCGTCGCCACGAAATAGCGCATATCGTCCATGGCGTGGTCATGCTCCTTTTTTACCCGGTCCCTGGCGCTGCTCCCTAAATCCCAGACGTACTCATCCATCTCCCGGATGCAGTCGCTGCATCCCTGGCAGACAACGATCCGTCCCTCCTTCAGGGCATCGGAAGTGAGCCGGATGCCGGACAGCACATCGTTTTCCGCCTTCTGGACAGGAAATCCCTTTCTGCGAAGCACTTCAATAAAACTTGCCGCCGAGGGGTCCACAATCACGGCGCTGAGCCTCCGCTCCCCTGCCAGCTTCTGAAGCTCCCCCGCATATTCCTCATCGGTCATCTGCCGCATAGCAGTCCGGGAACTGAAATAGAACTCCTTCACCCGGTACCAAATTCCCTTCTGCAGTCCCCAGAGGCCCATGGAGGTGGGATTCACCGTGCCGTAGTCGCAGGAAACGTACCACTTTTCGAAGTCCCCCTTCGGCACCGGCTGCACCATCTCCGGCCCAAAGAAGTCGTAGACACGGCCCTCCGCCTGGGCCCACTCCCCAAGGATAAACCTGCGGTAGAAAACGCCGGTGTACAGCCGCTGGTACCGCTCACGGATGGCAGGTGACAGAGAGGGATTGTCCTCCATGGTAAAGTGAAGCCGCAGACAGTTTCGTTGCTGTGCCTCCTGAATCCATGCCTTGTAAAACCAGTGAGTGGGCCCTGCGGGATTGCAGTTGAACCAGAGCCTACTTCCGGTTACGGAACATCTGGCACAGGCCTGCTCCACAAAAGACTGGGGCATCAGCGCCACCTCATCCAGCAGAATCCCCGCAAAGGTGATGCCCTGAATGAGACTTGCAGAACTTTCATCTCGTCCGCCGAAGATGTAGAACCGATTTTCACGGCCATGAAAACGAATAGTCACCAAATTTTCCGACCGCTTCTCCTTCCACTGAAACCCTAGCTTTTTCAGCTTCGGCAGAATCTCTGACAAAACATTTCGCCGCAGAGACTCGATGGTCTTGCCGCAGACACCAAAACGCTGACCGTCGAAGCTGAGCATAGCCCAGAGAAAAAAGGACAGCCCCATGGCGAGGGTCTTCCCAGACCGTACCGCACCGTCACAGACGATGGCTTCCTTCCCTTCATATTCGCTTCCCGGTATCCACCAGGTCAGTACTGTCCGCTGCTTCGGGGAAAATCTACTGTAGTTCAATCCTCCCCACCGCCCAGAGCCCGCAGGAACAGGTCCAGATCCTCTGATTCTTCCCCTGCCACCTGAGCCAGCTGCTCCAGGGCCCGCAGCCTGTCGATGAGCTTGATTTCCACTGTCCCCTTGTCGTTGCGCTTGACCTCGCTGAGCAGGCTCAAATCCAGCCGTCCCAGATTCGGCTCATCCTCCAGAGCAAGCCGCACGCAGTCATTGGCCTTCCCGAAGGCCAGCTCAGCCAGCCGCCGTGTCACATCCGACCTGGAAATTTTCCCGGTCTTGATTCGTTCTTTCAGCTGTTTCTCTCCCGTTTTCCGGTCCATAGCTCTCCTCCTTTTCATCCGAACCCCCGGAAACAAAAAAAGTTGCACCCAAAGGTGCAACTGTAGAAACGAAAGACCCCCGAGCGGCTTTCACCGTCGGGGGACTCGTTCATTTATTCTCTTTTGCCAGAGCTCTTGCTGCCCGGCGTTCCAGCTTGGTCTTGAAATTCCGTTCCAGACCCGGAATCATCAGCAGGCAAACCAGGGCTGCTGTGAAGCCGCCGTTATACAGGCACATGGAGCCGTGGAGCTCCGGCACGGTGGTAACCATGCAGAAATGCATCATAGCCGCCACCAGGCCATAGCGCCAGCCGTACTTGTCGCCGATGGGGCTGAGACCATTGGCATAGCACAGGCCAACGATGATGGCCTGGGAGTGCAGATACTGGGTAAACTCGCCGCCGGTGAACACAGCCAGCAACTGGAAAAGCATGGATGCCAGGCCGTAGCCCAGGGTGATGGGCCAGACGTTGGCGGGATGGGAGCCTGCATTGCAGGTGGAGAGCATACAGAACATGACGCCGAAGGTAACGCCGTTGAACTCTGCACCAATGATGTTATAGTAGGCCAGAATGAAGAAGCCGTAAAGGCCCACGTTCATCAGCATGGTGGCATTGCCGTAGGTAGCAGAGAAATTCACCACCGGCTCCGGGTCGCTCATTAGCTTCCAGTACTCCTTCGGGCCGCAACCCATGATAAAGGCGATGATAACGCAGCTGGAAAACAGGATGATGCAGAAGGTGTTTGCTATGGTCCAGGAGGATACCGACAAATCGGACACCGCATCCGGCACAGGGATACCCGATGCCCGGTACAAAAATCCCTGCAAGAGAAATGCAGTCATGCCAACAGGCAGGGCTGCGGAGTAGAGGTCAAAACCCTTGTGAACCGTCGGGGAGTTTGAAAGACCCGCAGGCAGGAAAAAGCCCACCGTGATACCCACCGCAAAGGCAATCGCCACACCGGGAAGAGAAAATCCGGTCACTTCCGGATTGGGATAGCGGACCATCAGCTCGGACATAAAGGGAGCAAGACCCGTGGAGAACAGCATCTGGTTGGTGTGGTCGCCCAACTTTTCCCGGCGCACCACCGCGTGGAGCATCACGCCCAGCATGGTGGGCCACATATTCAGGATATGGATGCCCCAGGAGCCGAATCCGGTGGTCAGGATGGTCACCAGAGTTGCCGCATGGTTGGGTTTTTCGCCGGGAATGATGTACATGGCGGTGCAGATCAGACCCACCAGGCCCATGTTAAAGAAGGTAGCCGCATAGCCGCCCACGGAAAAGAAATTGGTGGAACCCTTCGTCGGCTGGCTGAGAATTCTCAGCAGGCCCGGCAGAATATCCTGCCAGTCAGGCATAAACAATGCCGCCACCAGGAAACTGGTGCTGAAGCCAGTGAAAAACAGTGTCAGAAATTCTTTTTCAGACAGGTCCTTCATACTTCTGATACTTCTGATGATTTTCAAAATATCCCCTCCCGGGTCTTTGCCAATAATTAACTATCATATATTAAACCACAATTTCCCGCCCTTGTCCACTAAAAAAGACCGGCCTGAGCCGGTCTTTTTATTCTTCTGTTTTATAAAAACGTTCCAGCACGGGAATCAGAATCACGCAGATCACCGCGGCAGTAAAGCCGCCGTTGTAAACGCAGAAGCCGCCGTGCAGATTGGGGACGGAAGTCACCAGCAGATAGTGCATACCACCCGCCACGATGCCCCAGAACCAGCCGTACTTGCTTGCCACAGGACTGAGGCCGTTGGCAAAGCACAGTCCCACAGCGATTGCCTGGGCGTTGAGAGCCATGACAAAATTGCCGCCTGCTAGATTGCTGAGCCATCCAAAAACCAGAGAAGTCAGGGCGTAGCCCGCCATAATGGGCCAGACATTGCCCGGATGGGAGCCGGAATTGCAGGTGCAGAGCATGCAGAAGATGATGCCAAAAGTAATGCCGTTGAAAGTGGCACCGATGATATTGTAGTAGGACAAAATGAACAGGCCGAAAACGCCCGCATTCATCAGGAATACGCCCCTTCCGCAAGCACCCGTCACACTGCTCACATGCTCTTTCGCATTTAGTAATCGCCAATAATCCTTCGGCTTGCATCCCAGCGCCAGCGCAAAGAGTATGCACAGGCCGAAAACCGCGATGCAGAACAGATTCACAACTTCGCGGGATGCAATCTGCAGGGTCTCAGCGCCGGGAGCTGCAGGAAGTTCCACACCCAGAGTTTTGTATAACGTGGCGTTCAGGAAAAATGCCATCAAACACACGGGAACCGCTGCAGAATAGAGGTCGAAACCCTTATGTACCTTCGGCGCGTGAGTCAGACCTGCCGGAAGCATAAATCCGATAAACACACCCACGACCAGGGTTACAACCAGTCCCGGCAGATTGAAGCCTACCACCTCAGTATGGGGATACCGCACCAGAAGGTCGGAAATCAGCGGCGCAATGCCGGTGGAAAACAGCATCGCATTGGCATTCCCGCTGAACTTCTCCTTTTTCACCATGAAGTAAACCACAACGCCCAGCACCGTGGGCCAGATATTGATGATATTGATACCCCAGGAGCTGAAACCCACCGTCAGGATGAACGCAAAGGTTGACACATTGTTTGCTTTTGCTTTCGCCAGAATCAGCAGGCAGCACAGTCCCACGAGGCCCATATTCAGGAAAGTGGCCGCAAAGCCGCCCAGAGCGAAATAGTTGGTGGAAATCTTTCCGGGGCTGCTGAGAATCGCCCAGAGTCCCGAAAGCATGCTTCCCCGGTCCGGCATGCACAACGCCGCAACCAGAAAGCAGACTGACAGAAAGGCGAAAAACAACTTCAGAAAGGCGGATTCGGAGAGGTTTTTAAATCTGTTCATCAGGCCTTCTCTGCAGCCTCCACCACGTGCTTCATCAGCACAGAGGTTGTCACCGCGCCGACGCCGCCGGGCACGGGGGTGATGGCATCCACGATTTTCTCCACTTCCTCGAAGGCTGCGTCGCCGGACATGCCGCCCTTGCCCTTGGCGGTGATCTTTTCGGGATTCCAGTTCATGGAAACGTCGATGACCACCTGACCGGGCCGGACGAAGTCGGCATTCAGAGAATTCAGAACACCGGCAGCAGAAATGATGATGTCCGCCTTCCGGCAGATTTCAGCGGTGTTTACCGTCTTGGTATGACAGACGGTGACGGTTGCGTTCTTGCCCATCAGCATCATGGCAGCGGGCTTACCCACCACCAGACTGCGTCCAATAATGACCGCATTCTTACCGGTGCAGTCAATGCCGTAGTAGTCGAGAATTTCCATGCAGGCCGCAGGAGTACAGGGAGCATAGCCCAGTCCCAGCCCCTCGAAAACACCGGCGTTACTCAGATGGGTCATGCAGTCCACATCCTTTTTGGGGTCCAGGCGATTGCAGATTTCATTGCTGTCAGCTCTCAGAGCCTCCGGCAGGGGCCGGAACAGCAGCACGCCATGGATACTGTCATCGGCGTTGACCTGATCAATCACAGCCAGCAGTTCTTCCTTGGTTGCCTCAGCACTCAGCTCGAACTTCTTGATCTCCACGCCCACCAGCTCTGCCCGCTTGGTGGCGCCTTTTTCATAGCTCAGGTCGGAAGGGTCCTCGCCTACCCGAATGATGCCGAGAGTGGGAACAACACCCTTTTCACGGAGTGCAGCAGTGCGCTCCTGCAGATTTAAGTTCAGGGCATCGGTAACTTCCTTGCCCAGCAGCAGTTTAGCCATTTTCTTCTCCTCCAAAATCACATAAAGAAGCCGTCCCGGACACTGGCGAAAATTTCATCCGCCAGGGGGCAGTATTTTTCCATCATACCCAGCGCCTTGGCGTTCATTTCCTTAGCCACTTCCTTATTTTTAAGGGTCTTGGTGTTGATGAACACATTCAGGGATGCTGCCTGGAGCGCTGCCTTGCACAGCACCGCGCCGCATCCGGCATCGGAAACCGCCAGACGGCTGCCCTTTTCGGCAAAAACTTTAATTGCCTCGATTGACTCGCAGCACAGCTCCATAATATGCATGGGAGTGGCGCAGGCGAGAACGGTAGCCTCTTCCATAATCTGTGCCCGGCCGGGGTCATCCTTGGAGATACCGTAAGCCTTGGCAAGGGGCAGGAAATTCACCTCATCCGCCTCCACCTGGTCCAGAAGCTCGGTCTGTAAGCAATCGCATTTTGCCTTCAGAGCGATAATCTCTTCCTCTACTGCAGCATACTTCTTCTTACCAACAGTGAGAGACCCCACCATGTTGCCCAGAGCGGTGCCGATTGCACCAACCAGGGCAGCGGCTCCGCCGCCGCCGGGAGCGGGAGCGGAAGATGCCAGCACCTCCACAAAGGTGCGGCAGGATTCCATTGTCATATCCATAGGAATTGCTCCTTTATACAAGTAAATTGGCACAGGCAGTTACCTGCCTGTGCCCAAAAAATCAGAACAAACCGGAAACTTTACCGGTTTCGGTATCGATATCCACCCGGCGGTAAGCGGGGTTTGCGGCGGTGCCGGGCATCATGGAGATGGTGCCGGCCATGGGGCACAGGAACTTTGCGCCGCCGTATTCCAGAATATCCCGGACGCTCAGACGCCAGCCAGAGGGCACACCCTTCTTGGTGGGGTCGTCGCTGAGTGACAGATGGGTTTTAACCATCATGGTGCAGTAGTCAGCATACTTGGGATCGGACTCGAAGCGCTTTGCCTTCTCAACCGCCAGAGGAGCCCAGTCCACGCCGTCAGCGCCGTAGACTTCCTTTGCAATCAGTTCCACCCGCTGGCGCAGGGGCATTTCCAGATCATAGAGGAACTTGACCTCCACGGGATCCTCACAGGCTTCCACAACCACTCTTGCCAGCTCTTCAGCGCCTTCGCCGCCGTAGCGCCAGTGATTGCTTTCCGCGCAGCGGATACCCCGCTCTGCGCAGAGCTTCTTGATGAGGGCAACTTCCGCATCGGTATCGGTATAGAACCGGTTGATGCAGACCACAGGGTTGATACCGGACTTCTTGATGGTATTCACATGGTGGAACAGGTTGCATGTACCCTTTTCCAGCAGTTCCAGATTCTCCTCGGTATATTCCTTGGGCAGAGGTGCGCCGGGAGTGACCTTGGGGCCGCCGCCGTGCATCTTCAGGGCCCGAACGGTGGCAACCAGAACAGAAACATTGGGGGTCAGACCGGACAGGCGGGTCTTGACGTTCCAGAACTTCTCAAAGCCGATGTCAGCGGCAAAGCCGGACTCGGTGACATGGTAATCAAAGAGCTTCAGGCCCAGACGGTCGGCGATGACGGAAGACTGGCCGATGGCGATGTTCGCAAAGGGACCTGCATGGATCAGCACAGGCTGATGCTCCACGCTGTAGCAGATGGTGGGGTTGATGGTGTTTCTCATCCAGGCAGCCATAGCGCCGGCCACATCCAGGTCCTCACAGGTAACAGGCTTGCCGGAACGGGAGTAGGCAACCACGATGTTGCCGATGCGCTCTCTCAGATCCTTCAGATCCTTGGCAACGGCCAGGATTGCCATCAGCTCAGAACCGACGGCGATGCCGAACTTGCTTTCCATCATGTAGCCGTCCAGTCTTCCGCCGATGCCGATGATGATGTTTCTCAGGCTCTGAGCGCAGAAGTCCATAACCCATCCCATCTCGATGCGCTTGGGGTCGATATCCAGACGCTTCAGGCCGCGGCTTGCCAGCCACTCGTCAGAATTGTTCCGCTCGTGCTGCATCCGGGAGGTCAGGGCGACCATGGCCAGATTGTGGGCATTCATGATGTCGTTGATATCGCCGGTGAGGCCCAGGGAGAACTCGGTCATGGGCATCAGCAGGGCGTTGCCGCCGCCTGCTGCGGTACCTTTGACGTTCATGGTGGGGCCGCCGGAGGGCTGACGCAGAGCGCCGCCGACGTTCTTGCCGATATAGCCCAGGCCTTCAATCAGGCCCAGGGAAACGGTGGACTTACCCTCGCCGAAGGGGGTGGGGGTGATGGCAGTGACCTCAATGAACTTGCCGTCAGGCTTGTCCTTCAGGCGGTTCATGACCTTGATAAAGTCAATTTTGGGGGTCTTGCCGTAGGGGATGATTTCTTCGGGCAGCAGACCCAGCTTCTCACGGAAGTGGTCCACAGGGGGCAGATTCTTCTCTGCTTCCTCGGCAATCTGCCAGTCCTTATAGACGGTGGGGTCCAATACGACCCGGCCGTTTTTATCTTCATACTTGCCATTAACAAACTCAATTGCCATAGTAAGTGTACCTCCTGATTCAGGGAAATTGCGTTGCATAAAAGCATAGAAATTGTAACCGAAAAACTACTGTAAGTCAACACAAAACAAGCCGTTTAGCAGATTTTGACAAAGAAAAAGTCCGCAGCTGCAGAAAAACGCTGCGGACTTTTTTATCGATATAATCAGACAGATTCCGTGATCTCAGCGGAGTCCCGGATCAGGCGCATAACCTTGCTCATCAGAACGCTGCGGGCCACGGTAGCCTTGAACTGCTCATCCATGTGGGGCTTCAGCTGCTCCATGGTGATACCGTTCTGGCGGGCGATGACGGCATAGGCTTCCTGCAGATCGCTTTCCTCAGCCTTCAGGCCTTCCAGCTCCACGATCTTGTCCACGGCAGCCTGGGTGCGGATGGCATCCCGGGCAGCGGGAACGGCCTCTTCCCGGATGTCTTCCCGGGTGATGTTCATGAACTTGCAGTACATATCCAGGTTCAGGCCCTGCTGAGCCAGCTGCGCCTCCAGCACCTGCATCTGCTCTTCCACGCCTGCCTTCAGCTGCTCTTCGGTGATCTCCAGCTCCAGAGATGCCGCAGCCTGGCGCAGCAGACGGTCCTGCAGGTCCATCTCGCCCCGCTCGTCCACATAAGCCTGGAGGCTCTGGCCCATCTTCTCGCACATTTCCACATAGGTTGCGCAGCCGCCCACTTCCTGTGCAAAGGTGTCGTCCAGTTCGTAGGCAGTCTTGACGCGGATCTGGTGCATCACACAACGGAACTCAGCGTCCTTGCCGGCAAGCTCGGGAGTGTACTTTTCAGGGAAGGTCACCTTGACAATGACTTCCTCTTCCAGATTCTTGCCTGCCAGCTGCTCTTCGAAGCCGGGGATGAACATGCCGCTGCCCAGCACCAGAGTGTGATTCTGAGCGGTGCCGCCTGCAAACTGCTCGCCGTCGCAGAAGCCAGCGAAGTCCAGAACGACTTCATCGCCCATCTGTGCGGGGCGGTCGGTGATGACGGTAATCTTGGGGGTCTGCTGCTGCAGGCGCTCCATCTGCTGTTCAATTTCCTCAGCGGTCACAATGTGACGATCCTGAAGGGCCTTCAAGCCCCGATAAGTAAAGCTCATGGTATTTCTCCTTGGTTTTCTATTTTTCAGTCCCTTCAACATATCATTCCCGCAGGAAAAAGTCAAGGCATTACAGCACCTTGCCGCCGTTGACGGTGAGGCGGAACTTGGCTCCCAGCATCTCCGCAGCCCCGCGGCACATCATCATGCGGCCCAGGAAAATGTCGAAATACTCATACATGGTGCAGATGCTTTCATCGACCTGCAGATTCAGGGCGATCTTTTTCTCCGCCGCATCCACCTTCAGGCTGTGGCCGGTGACGGCGTAGTTTACCCGGTCGTGGATGTCGAACTTTTCCTTATCCCGCTCCCGGACACGGTTCTGGCGCACGTCAGACTTGTCCGCAAGGATCAGGGCGGCGGACACCGCATCCTTGGCTCCGCCGGTGGATTCGTCGTGATTGCCGATGGCGCTGACGATGGTCAGCCGGTCCTCAATGGACATATCGGTGGCCTTTAGAATGTCGTTTGCCAGCATCGCGCCCCACTCCGCGTGATGGGTACGGTTGATGGCATTGCCGATGTCATGCATCACACCTGCAATCTTCGCCAGTTCCTGCTCATGCTCGGAATAACCCAGCGTTCTTAAGATATAGGCCGCCCGGTCCGCAACCAGGGCAGTGTGGGCCATGGAGTGGTCGGTAAAGCCGAGGACACCCAGATTTCGGTTTCCCTTTTCCAGCAGTGCCTTCACTTCCGGGTGATTCTTAATATATTCATAGGTCATATCATGTACCTCCTCTTGTCAGTCATTTCCTTTATTATACCCGCTTTCCAATAAAACACAATGAAGGAAATGTGAATTCTGTGTAAGGTAATGATCAAGACAAATTGCAGTTTGTCGAGGTGTTTGGTGTCGAAGCCACCCTTGGCCCCCTCCCTGAGGGGGCTGGCAAAAATCTTTGATTTTTGACTGGGGGAGTGTCGTAAAGTCGATAGGACACTCCCTCCGTCTCGCCTTACGGCGAG
>JAFXAV010000012.1 GCA_017516785.1 Oscillospiraceae bacterium | reverse complement strand
GGCAAAAATCTCTGATTTTTGACTGGGGGAGTGTCGTAAAGTCGATAGGACACTCCCTCCGTCAGCCCTTCGGGCTGCCACCTCCCTCAGAGAGGGAGGCAAGTAGTGCAGAGCAAACGCATCGCCAAACTGCAATTTGACACGCACACTTCCCGGCGGTATAATAACGGCAGAAAGAGGTGATCTTTATGAAAAAAGATAATCTGATGGATTTGATCGGCCTGCTGGGTATTCCCGTTTTGACCGCAGTGGTCGGTCTTGTGCTGTTTCTGAGTCCCGATACCGCCACTGTGCTGGTAACCAAGGTCATCGGCTGGATTCTGGTAGCCTGCGGCGCAGGCAAGGCCATCTCTATGGCAACCCGCCGCACCGGCGCCGTCAGCGGCTGGATCTGGGCCGCTGCGGGCGTGGTTCTGGGCGTGGGTATTCTGAGCCGTCCTCTGGTTCTGGCTGAAAGCCTGGGCCGGTTTATCGGCATCCTGCTGGTCATTCGTGCTCTCAGCGACCGGCGCAACTCCGCCACCAAAGGCGGCAAGACCATTTCCATGGTTACCCTGATTGTGGGCGCTGTGCTGTTCCTGATGCCCATGACCCTGACCCGCACCATTTTGCGCCTCTGCGGTCTGGTGATCGCCGTCATCGGCATCGCCAATGTTATGGAAGTCCTCCGGGGAACCAGAAAACTGGAATCCGGTGAAAAGCCGAAAATCATCGATGCAGATGAATGATATGATGTTAACCTGGCAGCGGCTGGAGGGGCATTCCGGACAGGATGTGGGACGGGAACTGCTGGCCGCGCTCTACCGGGAAAAGACCGGAAAAAGTCTGCCGCCCATTGCCATTGGGGAACGAGGAAAACCATATTTTGTGGATTCTCCATTCCATTTTTCCATTTCCCATTCGAAAAACCATGCTTTCTGTGCCCTTGCAGAACACCCTGTAGGTATCGATGCGGAAGAGTTGGACCGGAAAATCAGTCCCCGGCTGGCAGAAAAAATCCTGAGTCCCAGCGAAAAGCTCCGCTATGAAGCGGCAGAGGATAAACACCTGACCCTTTTAAAATTCTGGGTGCTGAAGGAGGCTTCCGTGAAGCTCACGGGGGAGGGCCTTCGGGGCTACCCCAACCACACCGACTTTGACCCGGAGGATCACCGGGTTTCGATCATCGACGGCTGCCTGGTGGCCGTACTGGAGGAAGAATCACATGCTTTTTGACACCCACGCCCATATGGATGACCATGCCTTTGATGCCGACCGGGCAGAACTTCTGGCAGGTCTTCCCGAAAAGGGACTGACCCTCGTCATGAACCCCGGCTGCAGCCTGGAATCCTCCCGGAATGCTGTGGCTCTGGCAAGGGAATATGACTATATCTACGCCGCCGTCGGCTCACATCCTGACGTTGCCGACGAGGTGAATGAAGAAGTTCTGGAAGAATACCGGAAGTTATGTAAACTTAACTCCAAGGTAAAGGCCATTGGCGAGATCGGCCTGGACTACCACTACGAGGACATCCCCCGGGAAATTCAGCTGAAAGCCTTCCGGATGCAGATGGAACTGGCAAGAGAGCTGAACCTCCCGGTCATCGTCCACGAGCGGGAGGCCCACGAGGACGGCATGAATGTGGTCCGGGAGTTTCCCGATGTCACCGGCGTGTTCCATTGTTACTCGGGCTCTGCTGAAATGGCCCGTCAGCTGGTGGACAAAGGCTGGTACATCGGCTTCACCGGCGTGCTGACCTTCAAGAACGCCCGCAAAGCCGTGGAGGTGGCGGCCTCCATCCCCCTGGATCGGATCGTCATCGAGACCGACTGCCCCTACATGGCCCCCGACCCCTTCCGGGGCAAGCGCAACGACCCGGGCAAAATCTACCGCATGGCAGAAAAGCTGGCGGAAATCCGGGGGCTTTCCGTGGAGGAAATCCAGGCCATTACCGTCGAGAACGGCAAGCGGCTGTACCGGATCGGATAAAGCCAAATTGCCGTTTATCTGTGAGCTTGCACCGCACCACTTGCCTCCCTCTCTGAGGGAGGTGGCAGCCCGAAGGGCTGACGGAGGGAGTGTCCTATGGACTTTACGACACTCCCCCAGTCAAAAATCAGAGATTTTTGCCAGCCCCCTCAAAGAGGGGGCCGAGGGTGGCTT
Organism: Oscillospiraceae bacterium; assembly: GCA_017516785.1. The sequence goes on along the minus strand of JAFXAV010000012.1, from coordinate 15,728 downwards.
TGCCACCAAACAGCTATACAAACTGCAATTTATGGAATAACAGCAAACCCCCGGGTGCAATGCATCCGGGGGAAATTTTCATTTCAGCTGGGCGTACAAAAGGCACAGGCCGTAAAGCACCGGCTGGTGCAGCAGATAGATGAGCAGGCTGTGCCGGCCCATCCAGTTGAGCAGCGGGACATTGCCCTTGGAGAAGAGCTTTCTGTCGAGACCTTTGCGGTGCATCATGCCATAGAGGAAATAACCCATCATGAACAAAAACAGCCAGGGCAGCAGCGGGAAATAATCCGACGAGAAGAAACCCTTCATGGGAAAACCCAGATAGGTGGTCAGCATGTTCTGATAGAGGTTCCGGGGAAGCTCACAGATCACGTAGCTTTCGAAACCCAGTTCGCCTGAGTTGCAGTTTTTCAGCACCGCAAACAGCGCCGCGCTGAGCAGAAATCCCAGCAGCGGTGGAACCTTCCGAAACAGCTTATCCAGAGGGATCATCAGCAGCACTGCGCTGCCGGTGAAGGTGAGAATGCCAAAGGTAATGCGTGACGCGGGCATCAGCAGGTGGGTCACGACGGACACCAGCAGGCCTCCGCCGAAGACCATCAGGCCACGTTTGAAGTGATGCCTGCCCATCTTCCAGCAAAAGCCGGAGAGTAGAATAAAGCTCCAGCAGATGCTCTGCTGCCAGATATAGCCAGGGGTTCCCCGATACCAGTCCAGATCCACGCCGAAAAGGTACACAAGGTTCCAAAGGCCGTGGTAGGCAATCATATTCACAAGGCACCATCCCCGGAGGGCATCCAGCAGATGGAGCCGGTTTTTACGCGGAATCGTCATAGGCGCTCCTTACAGCATCACCGTCAGCAATGTCACCATAATGGCAATGCTGATGAGGATGGACAGGGAATTGATGGTGCAGGACAGGCCCACATCGCCCTTCAGCTCGGCAGTGAAGCCGGGGATGGCGGAACCGATGGGACTGAAAGCCAGCAGCACCAGAGCCTGCCGTGCTTCCAGTTCGAAGGGCAGCAGGAAGAAATAGCACAGCGCCAGAACCGTTGCAACACCGTAGCGGACAATGAGAACCCGGACAATGGTGCCCATCTGGGTGAAGTCCATGTCGGTCTTGAAGCCCACGCCGATCATCAGCATGGCAAGAAACACATTGGCGCTGGCAATGATGTTCGCAAAATCCGCCACCACACCAGGGATGGGAATGCGGCACAGATTCATGCAGAGGGTAATGAAGTGGGCAAGAAAGGGTACGGAAGTACCCAAAGCCTTCAGAATCCGCTTGGGGTCGAAGCCGCTGCCGTCCTTGACCGCGGAGGCGATGCCGTAGGCGCCGCCCAGGCACACGAAGGCGTTGCCCACGTCAAAAAGGCTGGTGGCCAGTGCGCCGACACTGCCGAAAAAGCTCTGGGTGAAGGGCAGGGTAAAGGTGCCGATGTTGTAGCCGGGGATGTTCAGAATTTCAAAAGCCTGCTGATCACGGCTCTTCTTTGCGTTCAGCAGCCAACCGAAAATCATGTAGATCACACCGCCGCCGAAACCCAGCAGCACGATGGTCAGAACGCTCAGGTCAATCTGACGGCCCACTGCATTGGCAACAATGGCCGCAGGGAGGGTGACCTTGATGACCAGCTTGCTCAGCACTGGAAATGTGCGTTCATCGAAAAAGCCCACCCGCCGCAGCACAAAGCCGAGAACAATCACGGCGATGTAGCAGGAGGCTCTAATCAGAATATCCAGCATAGAATGTACCCTCGTTTCATTCCGCGCTGCTCTGCTGAAGCTGGGCCGTGCGGATCTTTTTTATCATGGAGAGAATCAGGGGGATGGCAAGAATCAGGGTCAGCACATCGGCAAGAGCCTGCACCGCCGCCACACCCCAGGCGCCGAAGAAATAGGCCAGGGGATAGAGGATGGGGATGAAGCAGGTACCTTGACGGGCGGTTGCCAGAATGAAGGCGCCCTTGGCGTTGCCCAGACCTGTGCAGAGCATATTGACCACAGCCACCCAGGCGTGGATGGGCAGGGCAATGCACTGCAATCGGATGGCCAGACTGCCGATCTCTCTCATTTCAGGATCCGAGCCTGCAAAAATCTCAATCAGCTGATCGGAGAAGAAGCCGATGCCCGCTGCCATGATCAGGGCGCCCACCAGGGCCACCATAGAGGAGAAGTGGTAGCTTTCCTGCACCCGGTCATAGCGCTTGGCGCCCCAGTTGAAGCCGGCAACTGGCTGGAAGCCGTTGCCGAAGCCCAGGATGATGCTGAAGGGGAACATCATGATCTTGGTACAGACGCCGATACCGGCGAGAACCGAATCGGAGATATTTCCGGCGATGTCATTGAGCATGATACCCGCCACCACAGCCAGACCGCTGCGGAACATGGAAGAAGAACCCACGCTGACCACATTATAGATGATGTCTCTGCTGTAGCAGATATTCTTGACGGACAGGTGGAGCATGCTCCGACGAGTCAGATAGGGGAAAACCAGAATGCAGAAGCTCACCAGCTTGGAAATAGCGGTGGCAAGAGACGCGCCCGCTACGCCCATATTGCAGCCGAAAATGAAAAGGGGGTCCAGCAGGCAGTTGAGGACGCCGCCGAAGCCCATGCCCACCATGGAGAGGGTGGCGCTTCCTTCGCTTCTCAGGCACTGGTTCATGACGAAATTGCAGGCCATAAAGGGCGCAGCGAAGAGGACGTAGGTGGCATAGTCGATGGAATACTGCTCACAGGTGGGAGTTGCGCCCAGAAGCCGCACCATGGGGGTCATGAAGAGATTGCCGAAGACCAGCAGCGCCGCGCCCACCAGGAAAGCTGTGAAGAAGGAGGTGGACAGCACCTGGCTGGCTTTCTTGTCGTCACCCTTGCCCATGAGCCGGGCAATGTAGCTGTTGGCGCCCAGAGCCAGCAGGGAGCCGCACATCATGATCAGCTGGTCAAGAGATGCGTTGACGCTGACGGCAGCAGTGGCATTGGTGCCCAGGGAGCTGACGAAATAGGTATCCGCCAGGGCATAGATGGAGTTGATCAGGAAGGCGATGATGGTGGGGATAGCCATCTTGGGGATGATCTTATGGATAGGCTCATTGAGCATCATCATTCTGCGTTTTTCCTGACGCCCGGCTCCTTTGTTGTCCATATTCTTTCGTCCTTTCTCTTTAAGGGGTGGCGATACAAATCAGTCAAATACCGTTTTCCAGCGATCGCCCGCCCGGTATGCATCAAAGCACATTTTGATTTGCCCTTCATTATTCTTAGCTGCGGCCAGTTCCGGAAGACTATCCTCGGAAAAATAGGCAAAACCGGTGGTCTCCGGATTTTCAACAAAATCTCCTCCGATTACGCGGCAGTGCACAAACACTTTGCAGATGCCGTAGGCATACAGTGGGAGATTGTGCTTCGCCCGATCCTGGATTGCAATGATGCTTTCAGGAACAACATCCAGTCCGGTTTCCTCTTTCACTTCTTTGACTGTATTTTCACCAACAGACACATTTACATCGCACCAGCCGCCGGGAAGGGACCATTTTCCGTCCTTCTCACAGACAAGAAGAATCTTTCCATCTTTAAAAATAGCCGCGCGGGTATCGATTTTCGGGGTCTGATATCCCGTTTCATTGCAGAACAGGTCTTTTACCGTTTCAGTCGGGATATCCGTCATGCAGGACATGATTTCTGCTGCGATTTCACGGACACGTGTATATCGCTCCCGGTCGAACACATCTTTTCCATAGTTCAGCCCCGCTTGGGCAAGACTCTGCAGCTCTATGGCCCACTGAAGCCATTGGGGAGATTTATTCATGGGATACTCCTTCGTCTTTGATCAGCGTGACCACACTCTCCACATGGCTGCACCGGGGGAAGAGGTCCGCAGCCAGGGCGTTTTTCAACTTGTATCCCCGTTCTTTCAGAAGAGCAACATCTCTTGCCAGGGTGGCGGGGTCGCAGGAGACGTAGACAATGCGGCGGGGGGAGAAGCGGTGCAGGGCCTCGATGGTATCGGCGTTCAGGCCCTTCCGGGGCGGGTCAACCACCACAACGTCAGCCTTGATGCCCTTGGCTTCCAGTTCCAGAGCCGCCTGACCTGCGTCACCGCAGAAGAATTCGGCATTTTCGATGCCGTTGCGCTTGGCGTTATCCTTTGCATCCTCCACCGCCTGGGGGATCACCTCCACGCCGATGACCTTTCCCGCTGCGGAAGCCATAGCCAAGGTAATCGTGCCCACGCCGCAGTAAAGATCCAGAACGGTGTCGTTCTTGGTAATCTCCGCCTGGGAGATGGCAGCTTCATAAAGCCGCTGGGCCTGATGGTGGTTCACCTGGTAAAAAGACCGGGGGCTCAGCCGGAATGTGAGGCCGCAGAGTGTATCCTCGATATACCCGGGGCCGTGGAGTGTCACGAACTCGTCGCCCAGGACGGCGTTGCCCTTGCGGGTGTTGATGCTCAGCGCCAGGGTGGTGAAGCCGGGAATTTTCTTGAGTCTACCCACCAGCTCGTGAGCCTTGGGGATGGAGCGGCCGTTGATGACGAGACACACCAGAATCTGCTTCGATACAGCGCCCCGGCGGACATAAATATGCCGCAGAAGGCCCTTATGCTCCACTTCATCATAGGCAGAAACCTTGAACTTGTTTACATAATCCATGACCGCATCCTTCACCCGGTCGGTCTCTTCAGGCAGAATCAGGCACCGCTGATTTTCCACGACGCTGTGGGTTCCGGCACGGAAGAAGCCTGCGTAGGCACGGCCCTTCTTGCTGGCGACGGGGTACTGGGCCTTGTTCCGGTAGCCGTGGCAGGTGGGAGCGGCGAGAATGGGCAGCTCCTGAAGATTTTCGCCTGCCATCCGGTTCAGGCAGTTTCTGACGCGGTTGGCCTTCAGCTGGGTTTCAGCCTCATAGTCCATGTGCCAGAAATCGCAGCCGCCGCAGAGCTTGGCGACGGGACATTCCCGGTTCACCCGATGGGGGGATTTTTCGAGAATTTCCACGATCTTGCCCGCTGCCCAGGTCTTCCGGGCCAGCTCGATGCGGACTTTATAGCGTTCGCCTTCAATGGCGTTGGGGATGAACACGGCGCAGCCTTCGATGTGGGCAACGCCCTGACCTTCAGAGGTGTAGTCGGTGATGACTGCTTCGTAAATTTGATTCTTTGTCAGCATAATTCCATCTCCATATTGATGCTTCGGGGTTTCATGCCCATTTTTTCGTAGAACCGCTGGGCGCCATCGTTGCCGCACCAGACATTCAGAGTAATGAACGCACAGCCGCATTTTCTTGCATAGTCGCGAACATGACCATAGAGTGCCTTCGCCACGCCCTGACCCCGGCAGGTTTCGTCCACGCAGAGGTCGTCAATGTAAACCTCTTTCCGGTCGGTCAGAACGGTGCTGCCCGCGTATTCCTTGTGGACGCAGAAGCTGTAGCCTTTGACGAAATCATCTTCCACCGCCACAAAAATGGGCCGGGTCTTATCTTCCAGAATCTCGGCCAGGTCGGATTCTGTGTATTTCAGTGCGCCAGAGCGGAAAATGTCCGGACGGATGTCATGGTGGACAGCGCCCACCTGATATAAAAGCGCGATCATGCCGGGGATGTCCCGGGTTTCCGCGATGCGAATTTCCATGGTGTTCACCTCGAGATATTCCCTCCGGGAATAATTATGAAATAGTCGGCGAAGCCGACACAATCATTTCGCATTTTGCATTCGCTGCGTAAGACAGTGCAGCCAGCCGATACTTGTCCATCATCTTAAATGTTAATATACCACAATTTTCAGGCTCGGTAAAGGGCGGCTTGAGAAATGGGAAAAAAGATGCTATGATAGGGCCAAAGGTGGAATGAATTATGAATTATGTAAACTGTAACCTCTGTCCCCGGCAGTGCGGCATCGACCGGACTCTAGGAAAAAACGGCTACTGCCGATGCCCCGACACCGCCCTGGTTGCAAAAACCATGCTCCACAAATGGGAAGAGCCTGCCCTCGCCGGTAACGGCGGCAGCGGCGCCATTTTCTTCGGCGGCTGCACCTTAGGGTGCCTTTACTGCCAGAACCGGGAGATCAGCTGCGCCCCCCGGGGCGTACCGACTACCTCCGAAGAGCTTCGCCGCATCATGGAGGACCTGCTCGCCCAGGGCGCGGAAAATATTGATCTCGTAACCCCCACCCAGTACCTGCCCACCATCATCCCCGCCTTGGAACCCAAACTCCCCGTTCCGGTGGTCTACAACTGCGGCGGCTATGAGCGGGTGGAAACCCTGAAAGCATTGGATGGCAAGGTAGACATTTACCTCCCCGACCTGAAATATGCCGACAACCGCCTGGCAAAGGTGCTCTCCGGCGCCCCGGACTATTTCCAGACCGCCACCACCGCCATCCGCGAGATGGTCCGCCAGACCGGTCCTGTTCAGTGGGAAGGTGAGAAAATCACCCGGGGTACCATCATCCGCCATCTGATTCTCCCCGGCTGTGTGGCCAATTCCCTGAAGGTTCTGGACTGGATCGGCGACACCTTCGCACCCGGTGAGGTTCTCGTGAGCCTGATGCGCCAGTATACCCCCATGGGCGGCCTGTCTGCTTCCCTTGACCGGAAAATCACCGACGACGAGTACGATGCCGTCCTCAGCTGGATGTACTTAAACGATCTGGAAGGCTTTACCCAGGAAGCCGATGCCGCCGACACGGCCTATATTCCCGATTTCTGAGCCAAACGGCCCCTCAACCGAGGGGCCGTTTCGTTCTTAATACGGATTTAAGGAAGCCTTAAACTTCGGCGCATTGACAGAAGCCGTACTACCTGATACAATAACTGTACTAGTACAGATAATACAGTTAGTACGTAAGTATCATCGCAATTACAAGGAGGGATGTTATGGTACACCTCGATTACCGGGATGCCAGACCCATCTATGCCCAGATCGCCGACGGTTTCCGGGATCAGATCACAGCCGGAATCCTGGAAGCGGGAGAAAAGCTCCCCTCCGTCCGGGAACTGGCGGTGCAGCTGTCCATTAACCCCAATACCATCCAGCGGTCCTACCGCCAGCTGGAAGCGGAGGGGTGGATCGCCACGGTGCCGGGCAAGGGATGCTTCGTCTGCGGTCTGCCGGAATATTCCGAGGCAGAACGGCAGGAGCTGCTGGCAGCCTTTGACAAATCCGCCGCCGCGCTGATGCGCCTGGGCGCCACCCGGGAGGAACTGATCTCCCGGCTTGAAAAGGAGGAATTCCAGAATGCTTGAAATGAAAAATGTGACCAAGACCTTTGGCTCTTTCAAAGCTCTTGACGATCTGACCATGACCGTACCCAAGGGTACCGTCTACGGCCTCGTTGGCCCCAACGGTGCCGGCAAGAGTACCGCAATCCGCCACCTGACCGGTGTCTACCGCCCCGACTCCGGCGAAATCACCATGGAGGGCGCCCCGATCTACGAAAATCCTGCCCTGAAGGTCCGCATCGGCTATATCCCCGACGACATCTTCTATTTCCCCTCCGCATCCCTGGATGAGATGCACAGATACTACAAGGGCATGTATCCCAAATTCGACGAAGACCTGTACCGCCGTCTCTATGAAATTTTCCAGCTGCCCGAAAAGAGCCCCATCCGGCGCTTTTCCAAGGGTATGCAGAAGCAGGCGGCATTTCATCTGGCCATCTGCTGCCGCCCCGATGTGCTGATTCTGGACGAGCCGGTGGACGGTCTGGATCCCGTGATGCGCCGCCAGGTATGGAGCCTGATTTTGGCTGATGTTGCCGAACACGGCACCACGGTTCTGATTTCTTCCCACAACCTCCGTGAGCTGGAGGATATTTGCGACCATGTGGGTATCATGGACCACGGCAAAATGCTTCTGGAGCGGAGCCTTGCAGACATGCAGGGTACGACTCTGAAGCTGCAGCTGGTGGGCGAAATTCCCGAGGGTCTGAACGTTCTGCATCAGAGCGCTTCCGGCAGGCTGAATACCCTGATTGTCCGGGGCACCCAGGACGAGGTGGAAGCAATCGTCGCCCCCACGAACCCTGCCTACTATGACATTCTGCCCCTGTCTCTGGAAGAGATCTTTATCTATGAACTGGGAGGTGTGAACTATGAAGTCAAGAACATCGTACTTTGATAAAACCATCTTCAAAAAGGCCATGACCCGGTTCGCGCCGGGCTGGATTATCTACACCATCTGCCTGATTCTGGGCATGATGCTGATGCGCCAGGACAATAACCCGGTCTATTTCCATTCTGCCCTTGGAAACCTCATCTGCGTTATGAGCGTGATTAACCTGTTCTATGCGCTGTTTTCCGCTCTGCTGCTTTTCGGCGACCTCTACAACAGCCGCATGTGCAACATGATCCACGCCCTGCCTGTTACCCGGGAGTGTCTGTTTATCAGCCACACCGCGGCAGGTCTTGCCTGGAGCCTGATTCCCACCCTCTGCGGCACGGTTCTGGCTCTGCTCCTCGGCATCGGCTCTGAATTGAGCAACGGCTGGCAGATTGCCTTCTGGTGGCTGCTGGGCACGAACCTGCAGTACCTGTTCTTCTTTGGCGTGGCCGCCTTCAGTGCTCTGTGCGTCGGCAACCGCTTTGCCCAGGCCATCATCTACTTCATCATCAATTTCCTCTCCGTCATCGCCTACTGGCTGGTGGATACCCTCTACACGCCTTTGCTCTACGGCATCCGCACCAACGAAGATCCCTTCGTAAAGTTTGCCCCCACCATCCAGTTTGCAAATTCCGAGTTCATCGAAGTCAACTGGCAAAAGGCGGACGGCGTTTTCTGCGAGGTTTGGTATCGGGTCACCGACGGCTGGGGCTACCTCGCCATCTGCGCCGTGCTGGGTGCGTTGCTGCTGGTTGCCGCCTGCATGCTCTACCGGAAGCGCAATCTGGAATGCGCCGGTGATTTCATGGCCGTGAAGGCTCTGGAGCCGGTGTTCATGGTGATCTATCCTCTGATCGTGGCTTCCGTCTTCTATTTCTTCTGTGAAGAGGTGCTCTCCATCGGCGGCGTTGCCATCGTGTACATGGCTGTCGGTCTGCTGATTGGCTTTTTCACCGGCGAAATGCTTTTGGAACGAACCATCCGGGTCTTCCACAAGAAGGCGCTGCTCAAATGCGCCATTCTGGCGGGTGCTTTCGCCCTGACCCTGGTGGGCGCCGCCCTGGATCCCTTCGGCATCGAAACCTGGATGCCCAGGGCTGAGGACGTGACCAAGGTGGAAGTCAGCACCAACTACTCCGGCTACTATGACTACAACCTGATCACCCTGGAGGATCCCCAGGCCATCGAAGATGTGCTCCGTACCCACGAAATCGCCATCGAGGAACGGAACACCTACATGGGCCACACCATGATCGTCACCGAGGATACCCCTGTATACGATCCCCAGGGCTACAATGGCCAGACCATCAGCTTCCACTATTTCCTGAAAAACGGCACGGTGAAATCCCGCTACTACATCATCAACCTCAACGGTGAGGCAGGCAGACTGATGACTCCCTATTTCAACACCCTGGACGGCATTTTCCGGAATTTCCACGGCGAAACTACCCTGGAAAACATCCTGAAGGTCACCCAGACCATCACCGTGGGTTGCGATAGCTATGAAGGTGAGGATGATCTGTACATAGACGGCTACAGCGTGAGCATTACGGACCCCGAGGAAATCCGGAGCCTGATGGATGCGATCCTTGCCGATTGTGAGCTGGGCGTCATGGCCCAGAACTGGGACTTCCGTCCCAATCCCGATGTGTGCAGCACCTACTGGCTGGACTTCGACATGGGCAATCAGATGGACAATCTGACCATCTACTCCGACTGTGTCAACACCAACACCTGGCTGACCGAGCACGGCTTTATCAGCTTCGAGCTGAAAGAGCTGGGCGGTGTCACCGGCTACTATAAGACCCATTAACTGAAAAGTAAAAAGCACCGGAAATTCCGGTGCTTTTTACTGCTTTAATCAATCTTTTTGACACTTTCCTTCAGCTGAATCGTTACAGCCAGTGTCTCATAACGGGCAGGCTGGCACTTTTCGATATTTTCCCGCAGCATGCGGATGCTGTGATCCGCCAGTTCTTCAATGGACTGGTGGATGGTTGCAAGGCGGGGGATGGTGTAATCGCAGATTTCCAGGCCATCGAAACCCATCACCGAAATATCCTCCGGCACCCTCAGACCTGCATCCTGCAGCGCCCGGACGGCGCCGATGGCCATCACGTCGGACATGGCGAAAAGCGCTGTGAATTTCCGCCCCCGCTCCAGCAGATTCCTTGCTGCCCGGTAGCCGTCCTGATGGGAAAAGCGGACACTTTCATAGTCCAGACTTTCGTCAAAGGGGATTCCTGCTTCGCCGAATGCATCCATACAGCCCTGGTAGCGCAGGCGGGAAGTATCGGAAGTCTCCCGGTCGCCGCCAATCACAGCAATACGTCGGTGACCAAGACCCGCCAGAGCTTCGATGGCCATGCGGCCCGCCATCCGGTCATCAGAGGACACGGAACTCAAATTCTCAAAAGGCATACCGTCTGCCGCGTCGGTGACCAGCACGCAGGGAATGTCGATTTTTGGGAAATCCTTCAGGAAATTCTCCCGGTTGCCGCCGAGAAACAGCACACCCTGAGGTTTTTTCTCCACACACAGCTGCACTGCCCGACGCACTTCGTTCCGGTCTTCGTCGATATAGTCCACAACCAGCGGGTGACCGCTGCCCTCCATGCGGGTCTGAAGGGCCTGCACCAGGCCGGAAAATAGACCGTTGGACGTACCCTTGACGATGACCAGAATGATATTGGAATGGGACTGCTTCAGCTGCTTGGCATTGGCATTCAGTTGGAAACCGCTTTGCTCCGCTGCGTCCAGAATGGCCTTGCGGGCCTTCTCGCTGACATTGGGCTGATTGTTGAGTACCCGGGAAACGGTACCCACGGAATAGCCCGTCTGGGCAGAGAGGTCTTTGATTGTCATACCGACACCTCCGGAAGAAGATTTTACTATTATACCAGAAATAGCCCCAAAGGTCAAACAAATTGGAAAAAGCAAAATCCGCGGGGCCCACCCGCGGATTCTGCAACAAGATATAGAGGAGAGGAAAAAATGAAAAAGATAAATTGAATCGTTTGATATTATAGTAATTGATATTTGTGAATTAAAAAAGCGGGATTTTATTAAGTTTGTATGAAGTTGAATGAAAGAAAAATGTATTTTATTCAGAGACATTAGCCAAAAACGATTTCCCATTATCTGTTAAATAAGTGTGAACTGATAAATAATTATTGTAATTCGATAATTACTATGCTATGATGGGAATAACAGGAGGCGATGAATATGCGAATACACAAATCGGTAAAATTAACAATCCGGCTGGGACGGCTCCTTGCCGCTTCATTGGTGGTTCTTGCCGCCGCACTGCCCTCTCTGGTGGACTGGTCCATGAGTATGGGTCATATCGGAATCCGCTCCGCCTGGGCAATCGGCATTGGCTATTACTGCTGTGTTCCGGTTGTGGCGCTGGCCCTGTGGAATCTTGATAAGCTGCTGCGGAATATTCAGGATTCCAAGGTTTTCGTCCGTTCCAACGTCCGTTTTATTTCCAATGTCCGTTGGTGCTGCCTGGGTGTCAGCGCCCTCTGCCTGCCCGCATCGGTTTTTTATCCCCCGCTGGTGTTCCTGGTGGCAATCATGGCTTTTCTGACCCTGGTGGTGGGGGTGCTGACTTCTGTCATGGACGCGGCAGTCTCCATCCGGGAAGAAAACGATCTGACGATCTGAGGTGGCGCCATGGCAATTATTGTGAATCTGGACATGATGCTGGCCAAGCGGAAAATGACTTCCCTGGAGCTTGCCCAGCGGATCGGACTGACCCCCGCGAACCTCTCAATTTTAAAAACCGGAAAAGCCAAAGCGGTGCGGATGAGCACCCTCAACGCCATCTGCCGGGAGTTGAAATGCCAGCCTGGGGATCTTCTGGAATACACCGAGGATGACGATCCGTGGCTGCGGTAATGTAAAGGAGGTAATCTGATGTACGGTTGGCTGAATATTGCATCTCTCGGCCTGGGGCTGGTTGCCTGGCTGCTGCCGGTCTGGGGCATCTTTTCGAAAAAAGTCCGCAAAATTGGCGCTATGAGTTTCTCCCTTTGCAGCATTTCCCTGGCCTGTCAGATTTTCTACACCCAGTACCTCGTAACCATTACCGACTGGTCGGCCATCAAAGATACCCATTTCGCGGTTACATTTGCAGCTGCGGCGCTGCTGGTCGGCACGATTCTGCTGAATTTCGCCGCATGGATCGCCGGAAGTCGGAAAGGAAAAGCACAATGAAAAAACAGACGGTTTATTTTCTGCTTCTGTTCCTTGTCCAGTTGATTTTTCCTGTGTGCAAGTTCACTGCACTGGCAAACGCATGGGAATTTTCCCTGTTCAGTGAACCTATCTTTCTTCTGCTGATGGCAACGGTGACTGTGGGACTGACTGTGGCACTGTGCCGTTTGGATGATGCCGTCCCCTCCCGTCTTGCCCATTGGCTCTTTCCGATGACGGTCATCGGCGGACTCTTCTGCCTCTGGGGCACCCGCAGCCTGATGGGAGCTCCCTGCGCATTTGTCTGCTGCATCTGCGCCGGAATCCTCTTCCACAAATTCGGCAGAAAAGGTGCCGGACGGGTCTTCATGCTGATGGTGACCGTTGTGCTGATTTTCGCATTGGTGCTCAGCGGCGCGGCAGATCTTTTTGCCGAAGTGATGTCAAAAGTCACTGTGATGCGGGAAATTCCCTCTCCTGAGGGTACCTTCACCGCCAAGGTCATCGACGCGGACTACGGTGCCACCGGAGGCGATACCCTGGTGCGGGTCTATGACAATTCCAAAACCGTCAACATCCTGCTGGGCAGCTTCACGCCCAAAAGCGAGCTTGGCTACCGTGGTGAATGGGGCCGTTGGGATGAACTGGAAATTTCCTGGCTTGATGATCACATCCTCATGCTGAATGGCGATGCCCGGATTGTCTGCGGCGGCCCAATGGTCTGCTCCATCTATGTGGGCGATTCCTTTGAAGCTGCCATCGATGGCGAGCCTTTTGAAGCTACCGACGCGCTTTTTGAGGCCTTGGGCAAATCCCGGACGACCCGGATTGCCACCATTCAGGATCATCCCGGCGAAGACATCATTTGCAGAATCACCCTCGATGGAGGCACCCTGTTCCTTTATGAAAAAGACGGCGTATATTACATTGAGCAGCCCTATCAGGGTGTCTGGGAGGCAGACGAAAGCCTGCTTCAGCTGCTGGAAGAATATTCATAAATTACAGGTATCGACCATAAAAAAATTCCCGGGTATGAAATTCATACCCGGGAATATGTATTTATTTGACTGCTTTTTTGCCGCGGCGTTCGCCTTCGGAGTTATAGCGGATTGCCACCAGGGCATTGATCACCAGGCAGGACATGCCAATGATGACAGCCTCCCACAAAACACACTTTCCAGCGGCCCAGATCATGTCCATGATCTCCATTCCCGCAAAGCCGGAGGAAATCACCGCCATCACAATGCCGAGACCCAGACCCAGAAGCGTCCAGATAAGTCCTGCCAGGCGCTGGGTGAAGCGCCAGGCGTTGACGCTGCCCATGCCGAAATAGCAGCGGTAGCCGAAATAGTAGTTGGCTTCCTTGGGGGGCAGCAGCAGATAGGCAAGACCCATGAAAAACAGAATCACAGGACCTGCCAGCACAGCAATGCGCATGGCAAATTCCATTTTACCCATGATGGTATCCAGCTGGGGCAGCAGAGACGCAGGATCAAAGCCGTCCATCAGAGATTTCAGATTGTCAATGCTCATGGGTTATTCCTCCAGGAATTTGCTGATCTCACGCATGAAGCTGTTGACATCCTGGAACCGGCGGTAGACGGAGGCAAAGCGGATGTAGGCAACCTCGTCCAGAGGCTTCAGCCGCTCCATGACCATCTCGCCGATCTTGTCGGTGCTGATCTCACGCTCCAGAGAGTTCTGGATTGTCTGCTCGATCTCGGTGGTGATCTTATCCAGATCTGCCACATGCACCTTCCGCTTGTCGAAAGCGCGGATCATACTGTTGAGAATTTTGTTTCTGTCGAAAGACTGGCGGGATCCATTCCTCTTCACCACGATGATGGGCAGGCTTTCCACAATTTCATAAGTGGTAAAGCGCCGCTGGCAGCCCATACACTCCCGGCGGCGGCGAATGCTCAGGCCGTCCTCAGAGTGGCGGGAATCGACGACCTTGCTGTCCTGGTCGCCGCAAAAAGGACATTTCATAGGGGATCCACACCCTTTCTTTTCATTATTTTATTAGTATACCAGATGTTATGTTCACTGTCCAGCTTTTTTTCCCGCATAGATATGGTGGTCAGTGCATAGGTTGTACCACAAGATACAGGAGGGATCATGTATGAAACGGATGTGTATTCTGATCATTTCAATCTGTTTTTTGATGGGATCGGTGGCCGGGAAAGCTTCTGCTGCAGAGCTGGATATAGCCGGAAAAAGCGCAGTTCTGATGGATGTGACTACCGGTACGGTGCTCTACGAATCCAATGCCCATGAGCCCCTGGCCCCCGCCTCGGTGACCAAGGTCATGACCATGCTTCTCATCATGGAAGCCATCGATTCTGGAAAAATCAGCTGGGATGACCAGGTCACTGCCTCAGAGGCGGCGGCAGCCAAGGGCGGCAGTCAGATTTTCCTGAAAGTAGGGGAGACCATGTCCGTTTCCGACATGGTCAAGTCCATCGCGGTGAGCTCCGCCAATGACTGTGCCTGCGCCATGGCGGAGCATCTGGCGGGATCAGAGCCTGCCTTCGTGGACATGATGAACACCAGAGCCACAGAACTGGGTATGAATGATACAAATTTCGTCAACTGCACGGGCCTTGACGATGGGGCAGAGGCAGCAAATCACAGAACCTCGGCCTACGACATTGCCCTCATGAGCCGGGAATTGCTGAAAAACCATCCAGATATCAAAAAATTCACCACCATCTGGATGGACACCGTCCGGGATGGGACCTTCGGCCTGTCCAATACCAATAAAATGGTGCGGTTTTACTCAGGCTGCACCGGTCTGAAGACCGGCTTCACCTCCGGGGCAGGCTACTGTCTGTCCGCTTCGGCGGAGCGTGAAGGAATGGAACTGATTGCGGTGGTCATGGGGGCGGAGAGTTCCCCGGCCCGTTTTGCTGCCTGCAAATCCATGCTGGACTACGGCTTTGCCAATTTCGCCCTCTATACCCCCGCCCTGCAGGAGGGAGCATCGGTGCCAGTGACTCTGGGAAAGTCCGCCAGTGTGGCTGTCATTCCCAGCGGGGAAACAGCGCTGCTGGTGGATAAGGGACAGCTGAATTCCGTCACGGCGGATGTCACTTTGGAAGAGTCTGTCACCGCTCCCGTAAGTCTGGGACAGCGGCTGGGCACCCTGACCATCCGCTCCGGAGAGCAAATTCTCGCCCAGGTACCGCTGGTAGCCGCATCCGCCGTGGAGCGGCTTTCCTGGAGTGAGCTGACGGTGAAGATTCTCCGGCATACCGCCATGGCAGCGGAGGAATAAATTTCAGTTTGGCGATGCGTTTGCTCTGCACTACTTGCCTCCCTCTCTGAGGCTTAGCGACCGTTGCCGCATCGCGGCTTACGGACGCTTAGTCCCTTTGGGTGAGGTGGCAGCCCGAAGGGCTGACGGAGGGAGTGTC
>JAFXAV010000011.1 GCA_017516785.1 Oscillospiraceae bacterium | reverse complement strand
GACACTCCCTCCGTCAGCCCTTCGGGCTGCCACCTCACCCAAAGGGACTAAGCGTCCGTAAGCCGCGATGCGGCAACGGTCGCTAAGCCTCAGAGAGGGAGGCAAGTAGTGCAGAGCAAACGCATCGCCAAACTGAAATTTGTTATTCTTTTTCCTTATCATACCGTCAATCGCTGCCATTTGCAAGGAAAACTTGCACGTTCACAAATTGGGGGACAACTCTTTACAATTTATTCACCCGACCTGCCATTTTTGCGGTATAATGGAGAAAATGAAAACGAATGCAAAAATGGAGGTATTTCTATGGCTGTATCTGTTCTGATTGTGGAAGATGACCGCAACATTGCCGAACTCTTGCAGATGTATCTGGAAAAGGAAGGCTATGCCGTGACCATCGCTGATGACGGCGGCAAGGGCCTCGCAAAATACCGGGCCATCAAGCCCGACCTGGTGCTGCTGGATGTGATGATGCCCGTCATGGACGGCTGGGCCGTCTGTAAGGCCATCCGTGCAGAAGCTCAGACCCCCATCATCATGCTCACCGCCAAGAGTGAGACCGATGATAAGGTCACGGGCCTGAAAACCGGCGCCGATGACTATATCACCAAACCCTTCGAAATGAAGGAAGTGCTGGCCCGTATCGAGGCCGTGCTCCGCCGCACCAGCGGCATCACCACCGAAAAGAAGGCAAGACGTCTGGTCTTCGAAAAGCTCATCATCGACATGGATTCCTTTGAGCTGATCGTGGACGGCAAAAAGGTGGACACCCCTCCCAAGGAGATGGAACTGCTGTTCTACCTGGCCTCCTCTCCCAACCGGGTCTACACCCGCAACCAGCTGCTGGATGAAGTCTGGGGATTTGACTACTTCGGCGACAGCCGCACCGTGGACGTCCATGTGAAGCGTCTCCGGGAGAAGCTGGAAGTGGTCAGCGCAAACTGGAGCCTGAAGACCGTCTGGGGCGTGGGCTATAAGTTTGAGGTGCTGTAAGTCATGAAAACCACCTTTAGCCGGACTTTTTCCACGCTGGTCATCGTGCTGCTTCTGGCTCTGATTCTGGTGGGAATCTCCTTTCAGGCTCTGGTGAAAAACTATCTGACCAAAACCACCGTTTCGGAGCTTCAGCAAAACAGCACCGCCATTGCAGAGCTGGCTTCCGCCTATTCCGCAGACGGCACTTTCCTGAACCGGGAATTCATGGTCAATCTGGACGTTGCCAGCAAAGTCAGCGGCGCTGATGCGGTGATTTTCAATGCCTTGGGCCAGGTGGTCATCTGCTCCGATGCCCTGACAGGCTGCCATCATCAGGGACTGATGGTGGACGGATCCTATATGCGCAAGGTTATCGAAAATGGCGGCGACGTGGCCACCGGCATGATTCCGGAGCTTTATGAGGAAGCCCGCTATGTGGTTTCCACCCCCATCACCGACATTGTGACGAAGCAGAATCTGGGTATCGTCATTGTCTCTACCCCCACTGCAGCTACCAATGCGGTAATGACCCAGATCTCCAACATTTTCCTCACCGTGTCCATGCTGGCAATTTTTATTTCCGTTGTGGTGATTTTCATCCCTGTGCGCCGCCAGAGCGACCCACTGAAGCAGATGGCGAATGCTGCCCGCTCCTTCGGTCACGGTGATCTGGATGCCCGCGTCAAGCTCACCGAGGATTATCCCGAGGAAATTGAGGATCTTGCCCGTGCCTTCAACAACATGGCCCAGGAGCTTCAGAAGAGCGAATATCAACGCAAGGAGTTCGTGGCCAATGTTTCCCACGAGCTGAAAACCCCCATGACCACCATTTCCGGCTATATCGACGGCATTCTGGACGGCACCATTCCGCCCCAGCGTCAGAAATACTATCTTCAGATTGTCTCCGATGAGACCAAGCGTCTGAGCCGTCTGGTTCGCAGCATGCTGGATATTTCCCGGCTGCAGGATCAGGGCGGCGTGCCTGATGACAAGAAGATTCAGTTCGATATGGAAGAATGTGCCGGTCAGGTGCTGGTGACCTTCGAACAGAAGATCACTTCCAAGAAACTAAACGTGGACGTGGACATGCCGGAGCATCCGGTGTACACCCACGCCTGCGAGGACTATGTCACTCAGGTTATCTACAACCTGATCGACAATGCCGTCAAATTCTGTCCCGAAGGCGGCACCCTTGGTCTGAAGATCAAGGAAGGCGGCAGCAAAATCTACGTTTCCATCAGTAACGACGGCGAAACCATTCCGGCAGACGAACTACCCCTGGTTTTCGACCGGTTCCACAAGCTGGACAAGTCCCGCTCTAAAAACCGGGACGGCTGGGGCCTTGGCCTTTACATTGTCAAGACCATCGTATGCAGCCACGGAGAAAACATCTCCGTCTCCAGCCGGGACGGCAAAACGGAGTTTACCTTCACGATGCCCCTCGTGAACTAATGAATTCTTACGCCCTTTTCTTGTTTCGGCAAGAAAAGGCCCAAAAGAAGCCGAGTTAGGAGTGGGCTTTTTACAAAGACGCCCCCTCCTAACAACCACCCCTCCTAAACCAGAATATATCCTATCTTGCTACTACGACGCGAAAGTGTTCCGACTTTCGCTCTGCCGTACATTCAATCCTCGAAAGTGCTTACGGCGATGCGGCGGGGGATTCCTAAGGGGGCGCGATTTGCTCGTAGCGCCCCTTAGGCCGACTTCTTTGGTTACTTTCTTGTTCGGAGACAAGAAAGTAACATCCATCTTAATTGTAAGAGGTAATCTTATGGACGACTACAATTACTCAGAAAAAGACCCCTGGGATCGGGGTTTATACGAAACCGGGCGGACCCGGCCCCCGAAAAGCCATGGCGGTCTCATTGCCGTGCTGCTGGTGGTGGTGATTTTCCTCAGCGGCGTGGTCAGTGTGCTGAGTATTCTGAACGTCCGGCTCTTCGCCCAGCTGAACAGCCAGGGACTTCATGAGGATGACCCGGTTTCCATCGTCAGCCAGACTCCCGAAACCACCGGCGCCCTGAATGCCTATGAACCCTCTGTCCAGGAAACCGATCCTCCCGCGGAGATTGAGGGAACCTGTCCCTCCTTTAAACTGAATCCCACCCCCAATTCCTATGAGAACGTCCCCCAGGATGGCGGCCTTTCCCTGCAGCAGATTTACGAGCAGACCATCGATTCCGTGGTCTCCATTTCATGCACCCTGCCCGGCGGTTCCTCCACCGGCACCGGCGTGGTTCTCTCTGAGGATGGCTACATCGTCACCAACTGCCATGTGGTGGAAAACGCCCAGTCCGTCACCGTCCAGCTCACTGACGAACGCACTTTCCCTGCCAGCCTGGTGGGTGCCGATGCGGTGTCCGATCTGGCAGTGCTGCGGATTGAGGCAGAAAACCTCACCGCCGCCCAGTTTGGTGATTCCTCCGCCATGCGGGTGGGTGACAGTGTGGTTGCCATCGGCGATCCCCTGGGCGTGGAATTCCGTGGCAGTATGACCGACGGCATCGTCTCCGCCATCAACCGGGATGTGAGTGCCGACGGCCGCACCCTGACCCTGATCCAGACCAACGCCGCCCTGAATTCCGGCAATTCCGGCGGCCCCCTGATCAACTGCTACGGCCAGGTCATCGGTATCAATACCATGAAGATCAGCACCTTCGTGGATGAAGCCGGTGTGGAAGGTCTCGGCTTTGCCATTCCCAGCGCCACCGTCAAGGAAATTGTGGAACAGCTGGTGAGCCAGGGTTACGTCTCCGGACGACCCACCCTGGGCCTTTTCGGTGAGGGTGTGTCCAGCTTCTATCAGTATTACTACCGGATGCCCTCGGGTCTGTATATCAGCGAAGTGGATGCTTCCAGCGATGCCGCCCGGGCAGGCATTGAACCCGGCGACATTCTCATCAGTGTGAATAATACCCGCATCTCCGGTCAGGAGGACCTGAATACCATCCTCTACGGAAGCGAAGTGGGCGACACCGTCCAGGTGGTCATCTACCGCTCCGGCAGAAAATACAATGTCACCCTGACTCTGACAGAGTCCAAGGGCTAAGTCGGCAGGGCCGACATCCGATGCGTGCCCGGTGCGGTGATTGTCGTCACCCGTTCCCTCGGCTCGGTAACGTTACTGCTATCTAAAAATGAATCGAGGTTATTCCCCATGCAGCCTATTTATTCTCAGGAATTCCGCATCAATGATGCCGCTTCCGACCGCTTCGGCCGTCTGAAGCCTTCGATGCTTCTTTACTATATTCAGGAGGTTGCCGGCATCCACGGCTCCGCTATGGGCGCATCTTTTGAAGCCCTGGCAGAAAAGAACCTCTTCTGGGCCATCCTCCGGACCCGGGTCCAGATCACCCGTCTGCCCCGCAACGGCGAGACCATTCGTCTGGAAACCTGGCCCATGCCCACCACCCGTGTCGCATATCCCAGAAGTGTGGTCGCCTATGATGCCAAGGATGAGGAAGTGTTCCGTGCCATCAGCCTCTGGGTCATGATGGACCGGACCACCCGCACCATGGTGCTGCCCGCCAAGAGCGGCTTCATCTTCAGCGGCACCTTACAGGGCAATGAGCTGGCAGTTCCCAGTTCTCTGCTGCCCAAAATCTACGAAAACCGCTGCAGCCGCACCGTCCGCTTCACCGATCTGGATGTCAACGGCCACATGAACAACACCCGCTATTTTGACTGGATGTTCGATGTGCTGCCCAGCTCCTTCCACGCAAACCACACCATGAAAGAGCTGACCATCTGCTATCTGGCAGAAGCCAGAGAGGGCCAGACCCTGGACATGAACTGGGAAATCAGCGCAGGAAACCTCTTCCAGATGGAAACCCGCCGCACCGAAGAGGGCGGTGAGGAGCACCGTGTTTTCGCCGCAAAAATTCTCTTTGAATAAGTGTTCTGTAAACAAGAAAAACTCCACAGCTCTTTGAGAGGCTGTGGAGTTTTTTTTCACCCGCTCTGAAAAATACCGCCATTTCGACGCTTTTTGCACAAATACCTTGTGGAGAAAGCTGTGGACAATGTGGATAACTCCTGTGTAAAACTGTGTGGAGATGTTTAAAGCATCTGTTATGTCAACAGGGCATTTGACAAGCTTCAGTAAATTGTGTATGATACCGGAGTACAAATGACTTCCCCGGAGGGATACCATGAAGCAAAACTCCACCCTCGCCAAAAAAGCATTCCTTGCCAGTCTGCCGGTGATGGCAGGCTATGTAGTTCTCGGCACCGGCTTCGGCATCCTGCTGAGCTCCAAAGGCTACGGAATTTTCTGGGCTCTTGCCATGAGCATCTTCATTTACGCCGGTTCCATGCAGTATCTGGCAGTAGATTTGCTTGCCGGCGGCGCAGGTCTGATTACCGCCGCCCTGACCACCCTGATGGTCAACGCCCGGCATCTGTTCTACGGCATTTCCATGATTGACAAGTATAAAGACACCGGAAAATACAAATCTTATCTGATTTTCGGCCTCACCGATGAAACCTATTCCCTCAACTGCGCCGGAGCGCCGGAGGACATTGAGGACGCACCGAAGTATTTCTTCCTGGTTTCCCTTTTCAATCAGTGCTACTGGGTTCTGGGCAGTGGCCTGGGCGCGGCTCTGGAATCTGTCCTTCCTTTTTCCACCGAAGGTATAGACTTTTCCCTGACAGCCCTCTTCGTGACGGTATTCGTAGAGCAGTGGCGCAGCACAGACGATCACATTCCGGCAATTCTGGGCGTGGCCGCTTCCGTCCTCTGCCTTGCCATCTTCGGCCCCGGGAATTTCCTGATTCCCACCATGATTCTCATCACACTTTCCCTGGCCCTTTACGGCACGAAGGGAGGAAAAACCGATGTTTGATACCCATGCCGCCCTCCTTGTTGCCGTGGTGGCCCTGGTGACCATCGGCCTTCGTTTTCTGCCATTTGCCATCTTCCGTGGGCGGGAAACACCCAAATTCATTGCATATCTCGGAAAGGTGCTTCCCTTTGCCATCATGGGCATGCTGGTAATTTACTGTCTGCGAAATATCAGCTTCTCCGCCGCACCTTTCGGCATTCCGGAGGTAATTTCTGTTGCCCTGGTGGTAGCACTCCATGTCTGGAAGAAGAATACCCTGCTGAGCATCATCAGCGGCACTGTGTGCTATATGGTTCTGGTTCAAATGGTGTTCTGATGGATAAATTGCAGTTTGTGGAGCTGTTTGGTGGCGAAGCTACCCTCGGCCCCCTCCCTGAGGGGGCTGGCAAAAATCTCTGATTTTTGACTGGGGGAGTGTCGTAAAGTCGATGGGACACTCCCTCCGTCAGCCCTTCGGGCTGCCACCTCCCTCAGGGAGGGAGGCAAGCGATGCGGTGCTAACTCATCGCCAAACTGCAATTTCTCTATTTCCCCATAAAAAATACCCCAGCTTAAAAGCTGGGGTATTTTTCTGATTTTGCGCGTTTTTCAAGAGTTGCCGCGGTATAGGGGGTCAGATAGATTCTGTCCAGGCCGTACTCCGCCGTCAGTACAAAGGACTTGGGCAGATCGTCGCAGGGAACCACCTGGCCCTCCTTTTCGTTCTTTTCCAGAAATTCTCTGGTTCGCTTGGAGGTAGAGGTGTTGTCCAGATCGAAAATACCGATAATCGACCGCTCCCGGACTGCCATATCATTGCCGATGGAAAGATACATAGCTTATCCCTTCAATTTTTTCCACTCTGCAACCGCCAGCTCGTCGCAGCGGTTGTTCATGGGATTGTCGGCGTGACCCTTGACCCAGTGGTAGTGCAGCTCATGCTTCTGGGTCAGGCCCAGCAGCACTTCCCAGAGGTCGGGATTCAGGGCTTTTCTTTTGTCGGACTTGATCCAGCCGCGCTTTTTCCACCCCCAGGCCCAGCCTTTTTCCAGCGCATCGATGACGTACTTACTGTCTGAGTACAGTTCCACCACACAAGGCTGATTCAGAGCCTGCAGGCCCCGGATCACGGCGGTGAGCTCCATGCGGTTGTTGGTGGTATTTTCCTCGCCGCCGGACATTTCCTTTTTGTGGCCGTTGTACTCCAGAATCGCGCCCCAGCCCCCGGGGCCGGGATTGCCGGAGCAGGCGCCGTCGGTGTAAAGGGTCACGGTCTTCATTCGGCCGCTTCCTCACTTTCCTCATTTGCCACACTCTGGACGGCCACAACCTGGTTGCCCTCTTCCACGCGCATGACAATGACGCCCTGAACGTCGCGCTTATAGATATTGATGGTGTTTGCGGGAATTCTGATGATGACGCCGCCGTTTTCGATCAGCATTACGTCGTCGGTCTCACCAACCACGCAGCAGCCGGCCACGTTGCCGGTCTTGGGGGTGATGTTGTAGTTCTTCAGACCCTTGCCGCCGCGGCCCTGGGGGATCTTCTCGCCGCCCGGGCCGGTACGCAGGTATTCCACCATCTCGGTGCGCTTGCCGTAGCCGTTCTCGGTGACGGTCAGAAGCTGCTTGCCCTCTTCTGCCTTTTCTGCGCCGATAACATAGTCGCCTTCGGACAGCTGGATGCCGCGAACACCTGCAGCATCACGGCCCATGGGACGGGCATCGTTTTCGTTGAAACAGATGGCCATGCCACCGGCGGAGGCGATGATGATGTTGTCATTGCCGCCGGTCCGGATCACATTGACCAGATGATCGTCCTCATTCAGGGTGATGGCACGGATACCGGTTCTGCGGTTGGTCTTCAGGGCGATGAAGGGAATACGCTTAACCGTACCCTGGCTTGTGACCATCATCAGATACTCGTTCTCGTCGAACTCCCGGGTGACCACCATGGCGGTGACGGTCTCGCCGGCTTCCAGGGGCAGCACATTGACCATGGCAGTGCCCCGGGCGGTACGTCCGGCCTCAGGAATCTGGTAACCCTTCCGGTGGTGGACCTTGCCAATGTTGGTGAAGAAGAGCATATGATCGTGGGTGGAGGCGATGTTCAGGCTCTTCACATAGTCCTCTTCCTTCAGGTTCTGGGCGTTGACGCCGCGGCCGCCGCGACCCTGGGTGCGGTAGGTATCCACGGGCATGCGCTTGATATAGCCCTGCTTGGAGAGGGTAAAGGCGCAGGTTTCTTCCTCGATCAGGTCTTCAATGTCGATCTCGTCCTCGATCTCCTGGATCTCAGTCTTTCTCTTGTCGCCGAACTTGTCCCGGATCTCGATGAGCTCTTCACGAAGAACTGCCTTCAGCTTCTCAGGATCGGCCAGCAGATCCTCATAGTAGTGGATCTTATCCAGCAGATCGTTGTACTCATTCTGGAGTTTCTCCCGGTCGAGGCCCTGGAGCGCCTTCAGGCGCATATCCAGGATTGCCTGAGCCTGGATATCATCCAGACTAAACCGCTCCATCAGGCGAACCTTGGCGTCGTCGTAGGCGGTGCGGATGATGTGGATGACTTCGTCGATGTTGTCCTGGGCAATCAGCAGACCTTCCAGCAGATGAGCCCGCTCCTGGGCCTTCCGGAGATCATACTGGGTTCTTCTGGTCAGGACATCCATCTGGAAGGCCAGATACTCGTCCAGAATCTGCCGCAGGGAGAGAATCTTAGGCTGCTTCTGATTGTCAACCAGAGCCAGCATAATGATACCGAAGGAGGACTGCAGAGCAGTCTGCTTGAAGAGGTTATTCAGCACAACCTGGGGGTTGGCATCCTTCTTCAGCTCGATGACCATGCGCATGCCGTTGCGGTCGGTTTCATCTCTCAGGTCAGAAATACCGTCCAGCCGCTTGTCCTTCACCTGCTCGGCGATGGTCTTGATCAGCTGGCGCTTGTTGACCTGGTAGGGAAGCTCGGTGACGATGATGCGGACACGGTCCTTTCCGAATTCTTCGAATTCGGTTCTTGCCCGGACCACCACCTTGCCACGGCCGGTGGCGTAGGCGGCGCGGATACCGCTGCGGCCCATAATGATGCCGCCGGTGGGAAAGTCGGGACCGGAAACATGCTCCATCAGATCGACCATGGAGCACTCGGGATCATCCAGCACGCAGACACAGGCGTTGATGACCTCGGTCAGGTTGTGAGGGGGGATATTGGTCGCCATACCGACGGCGATGCCGGAGGAACCGTTCACCAGCAGATTGGGGAACCGGCTGGGGAGAACTCTGGGTTCCTTGCGGCTTTCATCGAAGTTGGGATCCCAGTCCACGGTGTCCTTGTCGATGTCCCGGAGCATCTCATTGGAGAGCTTGGAGAGGCGGGCCTCGGTATAACGGTAAGCTGCTGCGGGGTCTCCGTCCACGGAGCCGAAGTTGCCGTGGCCGTCCACCAACATGTAGCGCATGGAGAAGTCCTGGGCCAGACGGACCATGGCATCGTAAACGGATGCGTCGCCATGGGGATGGTATTTACCCAGCACGTCACCGACACAGGTGGCAGACTTCTTGAAAGGCTTGTCGCTCGTCAGGCCGCTTTCGTACATGGTGTACAGGATGCGGCGGTGAACAGGCTTCAGGCCGTCCCGGACGTCGGGCAGGGCGCGGCCGACGATGACGCTCATGGCGTATTCAATATAGGATTTTTCCATTTCGTCAACCAGGTTGGATTCTGTAATCACCTGGTCAGGAAAGCGGATATCCTCAGGTTTATAACTGCGGTTATGTGCCAAAATGCGTCACCTCCTTAGATATCGATATTGATCGCGTATTTGGCGTTGTGCTCGATCCATTCCTTACGGGGCTCCACCTGTTCGCCCATGAGGATGGTGAAAATCTCATCGGCACGGCGGGCATCGTCCAGAGTGATCCGGCGCAGGGTACGCTTTTCGGGATCCATGGTGGTGTCCCACAGCTCGTGGGCATCCATTTCGCCCAGACCCTTGAAGCGATTGATCTCGATCTTGGCGTTGGGATTGTCGGCCCGCAGCTCGGCGGAGACCCGGTCACGCTGCTCATCGGAGTAGGCAACCCGCTCTAGTCTGCCCCGCTTGATCTTATACAGGGGAGGCACGGCGGAATAGACATAGCCATGCTCGATCAGGGGCCGCATGTAGCGGAAGAAGAAGGTCAGAAGCAGGGTTCTGATGTGAGCGCCGTCCACGTCAGCATCGCTCATGATGACAACCTTGTGGTAGCGCAGTTTTTCGATGTCAAATTCGTCTCCGATGCCGGCGCCCAGAGCCACGATCAGGGGATACAGCTTGTCGTTGCCGTAAATCTTGTCGGCTCTTGCCTTTTCAACGTTCAGCATCTTGCCCCACATGGCAAGAATTGCCTGGAACCGGGAGTCTCTGCCCTGGATGGCAGAGCCGGCAGCGGAGTCACCCTCGACGATGTAAATTTCGCAGAGGGAGGGGTCACGCTCGTTGCAGTCCTGGAGCTTGTCGGGCATCTGGCCGGATTCCAGGCCGGTCTTCCGGCGGATGGATTCACGGGCCTTACGGGCGGCTTCTCTTGCCCGGTTTGCCATCATGGCCTTTTCCAGAATGATTTTTGCGATAACGGGATGCTCTTCGAAGAAGATGGTCAGCTGTTCGGTGACCACCTGGTCAACCAGGGTCCGGATATAGGCATTGCCCAGCTTGGCCTTGGTCTGGCCTTCGAACTGCGCATCGGTGAGCTTCACGGAAATGATGGCGGTGATACCTTCCCGGCAGTCGTCGCCGGTGACCTTGTCATCGCCCTTGATGATGCCGTTTTTCATGCCGTAGTTATTCAGAACGCGGGTCAGCGCGGTCTTGAAACCGGTCTCGTGCATGCCGCCCTCGGGGGTACGGACATCGTTGGCAAAGGACAGCAGAAATTCCTGATAGC
Organism: Oscillospiraceae bacterium; assembly: GCA_017516785.1. The sequence goes on along the minus strand of JAFXAV010000011.1, from coordinate 8,704 downwards.
CGTCGTTGTACTGCACGGCGATTTCCGCGGAAGCATCGCCCTTGGTGCCGGACATGTAGATGACATCCTCATGGATCACATTCTTATGACGGTTACACCAGGTTGCAAATTCCCGGATGCCGCCCTCGTAGCACATGGTCTCGGTGATCTGCTTTTCATCATCCCGGTCATCGGTGATGGTGATGGCAAGACCTGCGTTCAGGAAAGCTTCCTCACGCATGCGCTCATGGAGAATGTCATAATCATAAACGAGGGTGTCAAACATCTCGGGGTCAGGCTGGAAGGTGACCTCGGTGCCGGTCTTTTCCGTCTTACCCACGATTTTCATCTCCTGGGTGATGTGACCCCGGGAGAACTTCATCTCGTGGATCAGGCCGTTCTTGTGGACACGGACTCGGAGCCATTCGGACAGGGCATTGACAACGGAGGCGCCGACGCCGTGGAGGCCGCCGGAGACCTTGTAACCGCCGCCGCCGAACTTACCGCCGGCATGCAGAACGGTGAAAACGACTTCCAGAGCGGGTTTTCCGGTCTGGGGCTGAATATCAACGGGAATACCACGGCCGTCGTCTGTGACGGTGATGGAATTTCCGGGATTGATGGTAACGGTGATGTGCTTGCAGTAGCCTGCCAGCGCTTCGTCGATGGAATTATCCACGATCTCGTAAACCAGGTGGTGCAGACCACTGGAGGAGGTGGAACCGATATACATACCGGGGCGCTTGCGCACAGCTTCCAGGCCTTCCAGAACCTGAATCTGCGAGCCGCCGTATTCCTGTGTAACTTTGGTTTCGTCAGACATAAATTAACTCCTGTCTTACAAAAATTGCTTATCTAAAATATTGCGTACAACCTGGGAAAACATGTCATTGCGAGGCCCGAAGGGCCGTGGCAATCTCCTGGTACAATCATAAAATCTGCTCATACAAATCAATCCATCGGGGATTTGATTCCATAACTAAAGCTACTTTATGATCTCTTTTCCAACTTTTAATTTGCTTTTCCCGTTCAATGGCTGAATTTACATTGGACGTTTCTTCAAAGTAAATCAGTCTGTCAACTTTGTACTTCGATGTAAAACAATCCTTATCACAATGAGTTTTATGTTCATATACCCTTCTTACCAAATCATTTGTAATTCCAGTATATAATACAGTTTTATTCCTATTTGTTAGGATATAGACATAATATTTCATATCGTAATAAACAGATATTCGATAAACTTCTCTGCTGTTATTCAATCAAATTCTACCGGGAGATTGCCACGGCCCTCCGGGCCTCGCAATGACATGATAATCGAAAGATTATCTAAATAACTTTTCCTTTGGAAATTTCAATGGTCTTACCCAATTTGGTAAACCTTCCCGGTTCGCAGCAGGTGATGAACACCTGACCGGAGACGATCTGGTTCAGCACGAAATCCTGCCGTCCCTGATCCAGTTCGGACAAAACATCGTCCAGCAGCAGAACAGGCTCTTCGCCCATTTCCCGACCCATCAGTTCCCGCTGGGCAAGCTTCAGGGAAATCGCCGCGGTGCGGGTCTGACCCTGGGAGCCGTAGGACTTGAGATTGATGCCGGAAAGGCTCACATCGAAGTCATCCTTGTGAGGGCCAGTCAAACACTGACCGGATTCCAGCTCCGCCCGGTAGTGCCGGGCAAGATGATCCTGCAAATCCGCCGTCAGATCCGAAACAGATGCAAAGGGATCTTTTACGGTGGAAACAGTTTTATAGTCCAGCCGGAATTCTTCCGCGCCTCCGGAAAACTGGTCATGGTATCTGGCGGCAGCCTTTCCCAGGCTGTCGTAAAATCTTGCCCGGTAGGAAATCAGCAATGCGCCCACCTGGCACAGCCGGGTGTTATACTCCGGCAGCACTTCCAGAACGGAAGGGTATTCAAAATGATCCTTTAAAATCCGGCTTTTCTGATCCAGAATCCGGTTGTATTCGGTGAGAGCAGCATCATAATTGGGCCGCAGCTGGCAGAGGGCGTGGTCGCCCAGCCGCCGGCGGGCGGCAGCGCCGGTTTTCAGAACCATCAGATCCTCGGGGCAGAACAGAACCGTGGGCAGTACCCCTGCCAGTTCTCCGGCGCTTTTCTTTTTCGCGCCGTTGCGCCAGATCTGACGGGGACGGGAGCCGTTAAACAGCACCCACCGCAGAGTCTGGCACCGCTCCTGGGCACAGACTTTTGCCTCGATATCCGCAAAATCTGCCCCAAAACGGACCATTTCGGAAGTTTTCTGGGCCCGGAAGCTCTTTCCGGAGCCTGCATAGGCGATGGCTTCCAGAAGATTGGTTTTTCCCTGGGCATTGTTGCCCACGATCAGATTGACGCCGGAATCAAAATCCAGATTCAGGGTTTCGTAGTTGCGGAAATCCCGCAGCTGCAGATACTTAAGATTCATTGACAATCACAAAGTTCTCGCCGTTGAAGGAGAACTTGTCGCCGCCCCGCAGCTTCTTGCCCCGCATGGTGCAGATTTCGCCGTTGACGGTCACCTGCTCATCCAGAATCAGCTGCTTGGCTTCGCCGCCGGAGTAAACAACATTTGCATACTTCAGGGCATCCTGCAGCTTGATGAATTCGGTGTGAATCTGCAGGGGAGTGGCGCTGTCTTTCTTCTTAACAACAACTTTCATGGCAATTCTCCTCTCAGGAATTCTTGATCCGGACGGGCAGGATCATGTAGGCATAGTCTTCCTTGTCATCCACGGGGGTCAGAACGATGGGGCTGAGGCCGTTGGTTAGCTCCATGGTCACCTCTTCAGAGGGGATGACCCGCAGGGCGTCGATCATATAGCGGACGTTGAAGCCGATTTCCAGCTCCTTTCCGTCGCCGGCGATGGCGCAGCGGTCCTCGGCAGCGCCGATGGTGGTGGCAGTCTTCATCAGCAGAACCTGATTGGAGAAGACGCAGCGCACCGGGCTCTTGTACTTTTCAGAGACGATCAGGCCCACACGTTCCACAGAGGAAGCCAGATCGCCAACATTTGCAACCAGCTTGATGGGGCAGTTGGAGGGAACAACTCTTCTCCAGTCCAGGAACTCGCCTTCCAGCAGACGGCAGACCAGGGTGGCGCTGCCGATCTCAAAGAGAATGTGCTTGGGGCCCAGGGTGAAGGCGGCATCCTCGTCGGTATCGGTGAGGATCTTTTCCACTTCCTTCAGACCGGCGGCAGGAACAACAAAGCTCAGCTGACGTTCGGTGGACTCTTCAGGATGGAAAGTGCGGCGGGCCAGACGGAAGCCGTCCACTGCAATGGCGGAAACGGAGTCATTGGTGACTTCAAACTTCACGCCGGTGTGGATGGGGCGGCCCTGATTTTCAGAAACGGCAAAAATGGTGCCGGAGATCAGTTCCTTCAGCTTCTTCTGGGGGATATGGACGGCCCGGCCGGTGTTGACGTCGGGCAGTTCGGGGTAATCCTCGGCGCACTCGGCAGAAATGGTGAAGGATGCGTAGCCGGCGCGGATGGAGACCTTGTAGTTGTCGTCAACCACAACAGTGACAGGACCTTCGGGCAGGCGGCGGACAATATCGCCAAAGAGCTTGGCGGGCAGGATGCAGTCGCCGGGATCGGCAACGTCGGCATCCACCATGAATGTAATGGCGGTTTCCATATTATAGCCGGTGAGACTCAGACCCTGGCCGGCCTTGCAGAGAATGCCTTCGATGACGGACAGGCTGCTCTTCTGGGCCACGGTGCGGCCTGCAATATTCAGGCCCTGAACCAGCATACTTTTTTCACAGGTAAAGCGCATAGGTCTTCTCCTTTTTGTTAAAGATAATAAGATATATATTAAAAGAAATAAGATTAGGTAGTATTAACAGTATTAGTACAAAGTTATGTGGAAAAGTGGATTTTCTCTTAGAGCCGCAACGAAAATTTATCCACAACCGGGAGGTGGATAAATAAGAACTTTTCCACAGGCTCTGTGAGGAAAAATTTCCACATCTTTTTTCCACAGATTCTTTTTCCACATTCCACAACCCTTGTGGAGAAAAATGACAGTGCAAAAGGTAGATGTCACTTTCTTGTTTTCGAACAAGAAAGTAACCAAAGAAATCGACTCAGGGGTGGCTTTTTACAAAGACGCCCCCCTTGAGAATCCCCCTCCTGCAGGGAAGAAGTCCTTCTTTACTTCATCTCGGCAAAAGTGTGCCGACTTTTGCCCTCCCGTCCGGATGAGGGAACTCGGCAGGGCGGGGAGAGCGGCAGCCCCCGCCATCGTTACGATACAGAGTTTTGTAATCTTAGATCGTTAAGATAATCGGCAGTTATTCGGCTAGCGCGGGAGAGGTACATAGGAGAGGGTGCATTTGGCGCGCGGGAGCGCGTCATAAACGCCTCTCCTATGTCGGCTTCTTTTGAAACTTTTCTTGCCGAAACAAGAAAAGTTAGTAATTACCCATGAAATATTACAGACAACTATTGATGTTGGCGGTAATATCTCTGACGTTGTTCTGCATGTTGGTATCGCCGTTTTTCAGGGCGACTTCCACTTTGCGGATGTTATAGAGGACCGTGGAATGGTCCTTGGCAAATTCCTTGCCGATGTCGGGCAGGCTCAGGTTGGTCAGCTTCCGGATCAGATACATGGCAACCTGGCGGGCCTCGGAAACACCCTTGGTTTTCTGAGTGCCCCGCAGAACGGTCTCGTCAACGGAGTAGAACTTGCAGACCTGGCTGATGATCAGGCTGGGAGTGGGCAGGGCGTTGCCTTCCACCTTGAACATGTCGTCGATGGCACGGGAAATGTTGGGCAGGTCCAGGGGCATGTTGTTCAGGTCACGGTAAGCCATGATCTTCTTGACGGTGCCTTCAATCTGGCGGACGTTGTTGGTGACGTTGATGGCAATGTAGTTGCACACCTCGTCATCCAGCTGCAGACCCAGGCTCTTGGCCTTGTTCTTCAGAATGGCCATACGGGTCTCATAGTCGGGAGGATTGATGTCAGCAATCAGGCCCCATTCAAAACGGGATTTCAGCCGGTCTTCCAGAATCAGCATATCGCTGGGCTTCCGGTCGGAGGTCAGGACGATCTGCTTGTGCTCTTCGTAGAGCTTATTGAAGGTATGGAAGAATTCCTCCTGGGTGGATTCCTTGCCGGCGATGAACTGGATGTCATCCACCAGGAATAGGTCGGCTTCCCGGTACTTGTTGCGGAATTCGATGTTTTTACCGTTTTTGATGGCCTCAATCAGCTCATTGGTAAACTGGTCGCCCTTGATGTAGACGATATTGGCATCGGGCATCTGCTTGCGGATGCCGTTGGCAATGGCGTACAGCAGATGGGTCTTGCCCACGCCGGGAGGGCCGTAAATAAACAGGGGATTATAGATCTGGCCGGGGGTATGGGTGACGGCGATACAGGCGGAGTGGGCGAAGCGGTTGGAAGGACCCACCACGAAATTATCGAAGGTAAACTGGGGATTGAAGTCCATGGAGGTGGAGGCCTTACCCTTGGACTTGTAGGAATTCAGTTCATCGGGACCGAAGACAATGAGTTTGGCGTCGGAATTGAATATCTCCTTCAGTGCATCATGGATGTATTCGGTGCAGCGGCGGCGGATGATTTCACGGCGGAAATCGGAAGCGGAATAGAGAATCAGGTGTTCTTCATTCAGCTCCACCACCTCGGCATCGTCGAACCAGGCGGACACGGTAACGGCACCCAGCCGTTCTTCCATGTGCATCAGAACCTTTGCCCAGACATAGGCGGAAGCGTACATAAAAGGGCTCCTTTCTGGTATTTATTTTGGGCCCGTTTAAGCCATCAAAGGCCATTTTGGGGCATAATATCTCATCCTGAATTCTAACATATTTTCATGCAAAAAACAAGGCTTTTTTGCGGCTATACATTATAATAAAAGAAATGGCATTTTTGTCAGTTTGGACCTTACATCTTTGGCGCTTTCGCGCCCTTGACCGATTTTCAAATCTCTGATATTATAATAAATTAATAGGACGGCAAATACAAAATAAAATGTGTTTGCTGTGAGGACACTTCTGTCTGTTTCCGGAGGAAAATACTATGCAAAAAATGAAGAAGACATGGACCTATCTTGTGATCTGTGTCATCGCCGTCGTGGCTGCTTTCAACTACGAGCTCTTCGTCTTCCCCAACCGCTTCGCCCCGGCGGGTCTTGCGGGTCTTTGCACCATGATTCAGTACATTACCGGCCTCAGTGTCGGTTATATGAGTCTGATCATCAATATCCCCCTGGCACTTTTTACTTACTTCAAGGTCAGTAAGTCCATGGCCAAGCGCAGCATGGTCTATGTGGTGGTCAATTCCATCGCACTGGTCATTCTGGATGGCGTGGATCTTTCCAGATTTGAATATTACACCACCAACGGCACCAGCGCCATTCTGGGACCTCTGGTGGCCGGTATCATCTGGGGCTTCAGCTACGCCCTGCTGGTCCGTACCAGCGCCAACTCCGGCGGCACCGATTTCATCGCCGCCATCATCCATAAGTACAATCCCGAGAAGAATGTTTTCTGGCTGATCTTTGCTCTGAATGTGTTCGTTGCCTGCATTTCCTACTTTGTCTACGATTTCCAGATCGAGCCTGTGATTCTTTGCATCCTCTACTGCTTCATGTCCAGCACGGTGTCCAATAACCAGAGCAAATCCGGCCGGGCCGCAGTTCGTTTTGAGATCGTCACGGATTATCCCGACGAAATCGGCCATGACATCATCCATAAGCTTCATCATTCTGCCACTGTCATTCCCGGCAGAGGCATGTACATGGGCAAGGAAGTCAGTGTCCTGATATGCGTGGTCAACAAGAATCAGATGGCAAAGCTTTCCGCCATTGTTCGCAACTATCCCAATACCTTCGCCATCATGAGCTCCGTCAACGAGGTCATGGGCAATTTCAAGAAGATCGATAAGTCCGGTAAGCAGGAAATGGATCTTCTGGACCATGGCGATGGTGAATTTGTTTAAAATCAAGAAATATTTACATACTACAAATACAGGAGGAAAACATCCATGGCGTACTATTATCCGGAACCCAGCCACACCTTCAGCGAGTATCTTCTGATCCCCGGCTACACCTCTGAAGACTGCATTCCCGATAATGTCAGTCTGAGAACCCCCCTCGTCAAGTATCGCAAGGGCTTCGAAGAGCCCGCCATCTCCCTGAATATCCCCCTGACTTCCGCAGTCATGCAGTCCGTCTCCAACGACACCTTGGCTATTGCGCTTGCCAAGGAAGGAGGACTCAGCTTCATCTACGGCTCCCAGCCCATTGAGAACCAGGCGGAGATGGTTCGCAAGGTAAAAAATTACAAGGCAGGCTTTGTGGTTTCCGCTTCCAACCTGACCCCCGACAGCACCCTGGCTGACGTTCTGGAACTGAAGGAGCGCAACGGCTATTCCACCATGGCTGTCACCGATGACGGCACCGCCAACGGCAAGCTCCTGGGCATCGTCACCAGCCGCGACTACCGCCTGTCCCGGATGACCACCGACATCAAGGTCACCGAGTTCATGACTCCCCGTGAAAAGCTGGTCACCGGCGACAAGAACACCACCCTCTCCGGCGCCAATGACATCATCTGGGATCACAAGCTGAATTCCCTTCCCATTGTGGACGATCAGGATCACCTGATGTACTTCGCATTCCGCAAGGACTACGATTCCCATAAGGATAACCCCCTGGAACTGCTGGACGATCAGAAGCGCTTCCTGGTTGGCGCTGGCATCAATACCCGTGACTATGCCCAGCGCGTTCCCGCTCTGCTGGCTGCAGGCGTTGACGTTCTGGTCATCGACTCTTCCGAAGGCTACACCTGCTGGCAGGCCAAGACCATCAAGTGGGTCCGGGATCACTACGGCGATTCCGTGAAGATCGGCGCAGGCAACGTGGTTGACAAGGACGGCTTCCGATTCCTGGCTGAGGCTGGCGCGGACTTCGTCAAAATCGGCATCGGCGGCGGCTCCATCTGCATCACCCGTGAGACCAAGGGCATCGGCCGCGGTCAGGCCACCGCTGTTATCGAGGTTGCAGCAGCCCGTGATCAGTACCTGAGAGAGACCGGTATCTATGTGCCCATCTGCTCCGACGGCGGCATCGTTCACGACTATCACATGACCCTGGCTCTGGCTATGGGCGCGGACTTCCTGATGCTGGGCCGCTACTTCGCCCGGTTCGACGAGTCCCCCACCAATAAGGTCATGGTCAACGGCGCCTACATGAAGGAATACTGGGGCGAAGGCTCCAACCGCGCCCGGAACTGGCAGCGCTATGACCTGGGCGGCGCCAGCAAGCTGACCTTCGAGGAAGGCGTTGACTCCTACGTCACCTACGCAGGTTCTCTGCATGATAACGTCGAGTCCAGCCTCTATAAGGTCAAGTCCACCATGTGCAACGTGGGCGTTACCAATATTCCCGACCTGCAGCGGGATGCCAAGATGACCCTCGTGTCCTCCGTCTCCATCGTCGAAGGCGGCTATCATGATGTCACCCTTCGCTCCACCTCCAACGCAAAGTAAAAATAAAAGAGCCGTCGAAAGACGGCTCTTTTTCTTTGAGAGATAAATTACAGTTTGGCTAACAAAAAGCCTTCCCCTCTGGGGAAGGTGGCACGGCGTAAGCCGTGACGGAAGAGGGGTGCATGCAGTACATTTTTCTGAAACCTCTCCCGACCTCGCTATCGCTCGGCCACCCTCCCCAAAGGGGAGGG
>JAFXAV010000010.1 GCA_017516785.1 Oscillospiraceae bacterium | reverse complement strand
GGCAAAAATCTCTGATTTTTGACTGGGGGAGTGTCGTAAAGTCGATAGGACACTCCCTCCGTCAGCCCTTCGGGCTGCCACCTCCCTCAGAGAGGGAGGCAAGTAGTGCAGAGCAAACGCATCGCCAAACTGCAATTTGACTTTCCCCAATATTTTGTATACAATAGAAGGAAAAACTATGAAAAGGAGTAATTGAATGATCACAAGAGAAGTTTGTCAGCGTGTTCTGGCCAAGGCTGTGTCCACCGGCGCCGATTATGCCGAGATTTTTGCCCAGAATACCACCAATCATGATATCGTAATGATCGCGAACAAGGTAGATAATATCAAAGATACCGTCATTGCCGGTGCCTCTGTCCGTGTGTACAAGGGTCTGAGAAGCGTTATGGCTTCCACCGTGGATACCTCTGAAAGCGGTCTGCTCCGCTGTGCCGAGTCCGCCGCTGAAGCACTGGGTCAGGGCAGCGCCCAGATCGACATCGTGCTGAAGGAGCGCCTTTACGGCGATATCCACCCCATCAAGATTGTCCCCACCTCCGTCTCCAACCGGGAGAAGGTTTCTGTCCTGAAGGAAGCCTATTTTGCCGCCCGGGAATATGACGAGGCCATCACCCAGGCCACCGGCATGCTGATGGATGTGGATCACAACATCCTCATCGCCAGCACCGGCGGTCTCTATGCCCAGGACCGTCAGATCCGCACCCGCATTGTGGTGTCCGCCGTTGCGGACAAGGGTCAGGGCAGCCAGACCGGCATCTGCTCCCCCGGCCGCCGGATGGGTATGGAGATGTTCGACATCATCAATCCCAGAGAAGTCGGCATCCATGCAGCCAAGCAGGCAGTCACCATGGCCGGCGCAGGCTACTGCCCCGCAGGCGTGATGCCCGTTGCCATTGAGAATGCCTTCGGCGGCGTTATCTTCCATGAGGCCTGCGGTCACTCCCTGGAAGCATCCCAGGTTGCCTACGGCCAGAGCCAGTTCACCATGGACAAGCTGGGCACCCAGATCGCCAACCCCAAGGTCACCGCCATCGACGACGGCACCGTTCCCGGCTGGTGGGGCTCCATCAACTTCGACGATGAGGGTACTCCCTCCCAGCGCAATGTGCTGATCGAAAACGGCATCCTGAAGAACTATATGATCGACAAGTTCAATGCCCGCCGCATGGGTATGGAACCCACCGGTTCTTCCCGCCGCGAAAGCTATGCCCATACCCCCACTTCCCGTATGACCAACACCTATATCGCCGCAGGCGACGATAAGAACGAGGATATCATTTCCTCCATCGAGTACGGTCTCTACGCCAAGGCCATGGGCGGCGGCTCCGTCAACCCCGTCACCGGCGACTTCAACTTCTCCGTCAACGAGGGTTATATCATCCGCAACGGCGAGATCTGCGAGCCTGTCCGCGGCGCGGCTCTGGTCGGCAAGGGCAGCGAGATCCTGCTGGGCATCGACATGGTCGGCACCGACATGGATCTGGCTCAGGGCATGTGCGGCTCTTCCAGCGGCATGGTTCCCACCAGCGTGGGCCAGCCTCTGATCCGCGTGAGCAGCATCACCGTCGGCGGCAGATAAGGAGGTAGCGCAATGGATTTCAATCAGTTTAAGGAATTGGTCATCGCCCAGTGTCAGGCACAGGGCATTACCGAATATGAGCTCTATTATCAGGGCGGCGAAGGCGTCAGCGTGGACGCTTTCCAGCATGAGATCAACGAATTTTCTTCCTCCCGCTCCGGCGGCGTCTGCTTCCGCTGCATCGTAAACGGCAAGATGGGTTACGCAGCCACCGAGGCTCTGAACGCCGAGCAGGCAAAGGCAGTCGTTGAGAAGGCAGCCGACAGTGCCTCCGTTCTGGAGTCTGAGGAGCAGGTTTTCCTGGGCGAAGGCGGCCAGGAGTACGAAATCCTGGAAGACCGGAGCTATCCCGCCCCCACCACCGAGGAGCTGATCGCCAAGGTGCTGGAGACCCAGGAAAAGATGTATGCCTGTGATCCTTCCGTGGTGGACGGCTGCCAGACCAAGGGTTTCAGCGAATCCAATGAGATCGCCATCTACAACTCCAAGGGTCTGGATCTCCGCTGGAGCGGCAACGCCGTGGGTCTTGTGGCCATCGGCGTGGTGTCTGATGGTCAGGAACTGTCCAATGACTTCAATTTTAAGCTGGGCAAACTGGACACCATCGACACCGATGCCCTGGTGAAGAAGACCGTGGACGGTGCCAAGAGCAAGCTGGGCGGTGAGCCCGCCCCCACCGGTCAGTATCCCGTGGTGTTCAATCCCGATGCCATGTGCAGCCTGCTGCAGTGCTTTGCCTCCATCTTCTCCTCCGAAGCTGCCCAGAAGGGCCTGTCCCGTTTTGCGAACTCCGAGGGTGAAGCGGTTGCATCCGATGTGGTGACTCTGGTGGACGATCCTTTCCATCCCGAGAATCCCGAGAACATCAACTTTGACGCCGAGGGCAGCCCCACCCATAAGAAGAACGTCATTGAAAAGGGCGTTTTGAATACCCTTCTGTACAATCTGAAGACCGCCAACCAGGCTGGCAAGAAGACCACCGGCAATGCCTCCAAGGGTTCCTATGACTCTGCTGTGGGCATCCGTCCCTTCACCTTCTATCTGGAAAACGGCGATCTGACCGAGGAAGAACTGCTGAAAAAGGCCGGCAACGGCGTGTTCATCAGCACTCTGGAAGGCCTGCACGCAGGCGCCAATGCCGTCTCCGGTGACTTCTCTCTCCAGAGCGAAGGCTTCATGATCGAAAATGGTGTCAAGACCACCCATGTGAAGTCCTTCACCGTGGCGGGCAATTTCTACGACCTGTTGAAGAACATCGTGGCCCTGGCCAACAACTGCCAGCTGCCCCAGGCCTTCGGCAAGACCGCCTTCGGCGCACCCAGCGTCCTGGTGGAAGGCCTGTCCATCGCCGGTAAGTAAGATAAAAAGATATGCCCGCGACGCAACCGTCGCGGGCATTGTTTTATTTCTTGGGATAGGGAGTCTTCACATTGGTGCGGCCCAGAAGGTAGTCCACGCTGACATTATAGAAATCAGCTAGTTTGTTCAAAACCTCCGTGGGAATATCCCGTTTGCCGTTTTCATAATTGGAGTAGCAAGCCTGGGTACAGTTAAGCAGTTTCGCCAGGTCTTCCTGCATCAGATCTTTATCTTCCCGTAGATCCCTGATTCGTACGTACAAAGCTCACATCTCCCTCTGTTAGACTGTAAGCCAAGTATATACAAAACAAAATGTAATATTGCATTATATAACAAAACGTTATATAATGCAAAAATGGGGGTGAAGATATGAATCTGACACCGATAGAGCGGCGGGAACGCATCCGGGAACTCATAGCATCCGACGAGGAATGCCGTAAGATGACAGCATCTCTGGAAGAGGCCAAACAGCGGTTCGAGCAGTATGTCAGTACCCTCCCGGCGGAAACCCGTCAGCTGCTGTGGGAATGCCCCGGCATGGCCTACTTCCTCCATAACAGGATTCTGAAGCTGATGTGTGATGCCATGAGATTTCCTGATGAAGATTGAATAAGAAGAGATATTGCAGTTTATCGAGGTGTTCGGTGGCGAAGCCACCCTTGGCCCCCTCTCTGAGGGGGCTGGCAAAAATCTTCGATTTTTGACTGGGGGAGTGTCATAAAGTCGATGGGACACTCCCTCCGTCAGCCCTTCGGGCTGCCACCTCCCTCAAAGAGGGAGGCAAGTGGTGCGCTGCAATTTGTCAGTAAAAATTCCCCGGATGCGGTTTTGCATCCGGGGTATGCTTGTTCATCAGATATACTCGCAGAGGAGTACTTCCTCGCACAGGTACCAGTCTCTCGTCAGATCCACAATCATATCCAGGTCGCTTTCACGGCTGAACCGGTGGGTGGCGCCGGGGATCATCACCAGGCAGGCCTTGCTGTTGAGCAGACGGAAAAATTCCACATCCTCCACATCCACCAGCTCGTCCTGATCGCCCTGAAGGATCATCATAGGCATATCGTGGTCGGCCACAGCATTGTTCAGCTGCAGCTGCTCAAAGAAGCTGTAGCCCAGCTCCATCTTCCGCTCGTAGCCGCAGATGATGCGGCCCTTTTTCATGAGTCCTTCGTCGTCGGTCCGGGCGATTTTCAGGAAGGTCTTGTTCATCCGTACAGCGGGGCAGCGGAGCACCATCTTGAACCGGCCCAGCTGTTCCTTCAGATCATCGATGGCCAGCAGGGCGATGTAAGCGCCGAAGCTGGAGGCGAAGATGCCGAATTTTTCCACATGGGGGAAGAGCTCCTTGGCGTAGTCCACCACAGCCATCAGACAGCCGATGCAGTTTTCCAGGGTCAGATCCCGGGCGGTGATGGGGCTTTCGCCGTGGGCAGGGAAATCGAAGGTAATCATGGCGGTGCGGTAGAAGAACATCTCCTCCGCCACGGCTTCCAGAACGCTTGAATCCTTGGTACCGCCGAAACCATGAATACCGATGATCACCTGATCCACATCGCTGAAGCCGGGTTCGTAGATTTTACAGGGAATGGGCAGATCCTGCCAGGAAATGACAGTATTTCTTTCCATGATAGTATTACCTCTCAACCAGAAAATAGAAATATTCCAACTAATATCATCTTAGCATAAGTATTCCCCTTTTTCAACAGAAAAAGACTAGGGCGGCCTCGCAAAGGGATTCATACGCTCCAAATCGGCTCTTTTCCCGCAATACTTCGTCAAAAAAACCACGGCAGGCCTTGCCGTGGTTCCTTTTTCTTGTCTTGCGAAAAAATTGCTCGCTTTGGAGTGCTTTGCAGTTTTGAATAGAAGATTTTTGTTCACAGGGAGGGCTGGAGGACGCAGAAATACTTTGTGCATTTCAAGGCCACAAGCACTTTCTGTGGGGAAAAAGATTCATTCAAAACCGTGTGAATCCCTGTGCGAGTCCGCCCCTTTTGCCGTGGTCTTCTTTTCTTAAAGATCCAGTTTCAGATCATTCTCTTTGATCCATCCCCACTTGCGGAGGATTTCACAGAAGATCCAGCTGAGGACTGCGGGAAGCACGAAGCAGATGAGGACCATACCCAGCCAGTCGAAGCCGGTGATGGCAGCCTTCGCGCCGTTTGCCACATCACTCAGCCAGCCGGTGTACACACCGATCTGACCCACAAAGCCGCAGGTACCCATGCCGGAGGAGACAGGCGCGCCGTTCATTTCCAGATGGAAGATACAGGTGGCAATGGGGCCCGTAATCATGGAAGCCAGCGTAGGCGGGATCCAGATCCGGGGGTTTTTGATGATGTTGGGCATCTGAAGCATGCTGGTGCCAACGCCCTGGGCAACCAGTCCGCCCCAGCGGTTTTCCCGGAAGCTCATCACGGCGAAGCCCACCATCTGGGCGCAGCATCCTGCCACCGCTGCGCCGCCGGCAAGGCCGGTCAGGCTCAGAGCCGCACAGATGGCAGCGGAAGAAATGGGCAGAGTCAGAGCGATGCCGATGACCGCAGAAACGAGAATACCCATCCAGAAGGGCTGCAGGACTGTTGCCCACCGGACGAACTCACCCACGGCAGAAGCTGCCGCGCCGATGGGAGCGGCGATCAGGGAGGATACGCCGATACCCGCGAGAATCGTCACAATGGGAGTTACCAGGATGTCCACCTTTGTCTCCTTCGAGACCAGCTTGCCGCATTCAGAGGCGATGATGGCAATGACATACACTGCCAGAGGACCGCCTGCGCCGCCCATGGCATTTGCGGCGAAGCCTACGGGGATCAGGGAGAACAGCACCAGAGGCGGGCAGAGAAGGGCATTGCCGATGGCCACGGCGATGCCGGGACCTACCATCAGGGAGGCGAGGCCGCCGATGGTGTAGCTGATCTGATTTTCGCCGGAGGCGTCCTTCAGGGTGATGATGGCTTCATTGAGGAAGCCGATGCCGAACTGCTGTCCGATGGTGTTCAGGATCGTTCCAACCAGAAGGGTGCAGAACAATCCCTGGGCCATGGCGCCGAGGGCGTCGATGCCATAGCGCTTGGCGGAAAAGGCGATGTTTTTCCGCTGGAGGAATGCTTGGATTTTTGCCATTTTGTTTCCTTCCTTTTAAAGAAATGACAGTTCATGCAAGGAAAGCGGCGCCCCGGGATCTTTTTCTGACCCAAAGCCCTAGGCGGCTCGGAAAGACCATGGCGGAAGGAAGAAAACAATGAACCGCGGAATCTCTCAGTCACCTTCAGTGCCGTCGCCGCCCGTCAGCCTCTGAAAGGCGGCTCCTTTGCCCAATCCCCACGAACTGGAAACAATACAGTAATTATAGCAAGGAGAGGTGAACTCTGTCAAGAATCGGACAGCTGTCAGCTGACACGGAAAGCAAAATTGCAGTTTGTCTGTAAGTTTGCGCCGCACCGCTTGCCTCCCTCCCTGAGGGAGGTGGCAGCCCGAAGGGCTGACGGAGGGAGTGTCCTATCGACTTTACGACACTCCCCCAGTCAAAAATCAAAGATTTTTGCCAGCCCCCTCAAAGCGGGGGCCGAGGGTGGCTTCGCCACCAAACAGCTCGACAAACTGCAATTTGTACTGTGGTAACACAACAGGGCGGTAAGGTATCAAATTGAGACCGTTTAAAAAATGAAATGACTTTAAAAATTACAGTTTGTTATTGAATAAAATGATTCCATTGGAATAACTTTCCGAAAAATACCCGCATTGTGAATCACTTTCTTTCTTCAAGGAGATAGGCTAACATTGGTAACTGTAAACTGACTAATATTGCAGCCCCCCAATACTGCTTTTCTATAGCAATGATTTTTTAAGGAGAAAAACATGAGTGAACAGATTCTGACTGGTAAGCCCAGCATCGACAAGCCCTGGCTGAAGTACTACCCCCCCATCCTGATGGACAACCTGAAGGTTCCTGAGTGCACCCTGCGCCAGTACCTGCAGTTCTGCATGCCCAGCCTCGATACTGTTGCTATGCATTACTACGGCGTCAACATCACCTGGAAGGAAGTTTTCGAGCAGGCTGATATCTGCGCTAAGGCTCTGAAAGCCGTCGGTTTTGGTGAAGGCGACCAGATTCCCGTTTTCCTGCGCAGCGTGCCTGAGTTCTTCTTCATGCTGCTGGCAGCTGAGACCATCGGCGCTTCCCTGCTGTGCCGCGACAACACCATTCAGGAGAATGTGGATGCCGTCGCAAAGTCCGGTGCCGCTGTTATCTTCGCTCATGATTTCCTGAGCATGAGTGACATGGACGCATATATGCAGGGTTCCATGACCCGCAAGGTGGTTCTGCTTGATCCCTGCAACCTCTGCGGCCGCAGCAAGATGCCTCCCTACATCCGCAAGGCTCTGGATGCCAACTACATTGATGAGTCCGCTGACGGCCCCGCTACCATGAGCTGGGGCGACTTCCAGGCTCTGGGCGAAGGCTTTACCGGCAACGTGGCAGCTCCTCAGGACATCGACCGTCCCCTGTTCCGCTGCTACACCTCCGGCTCCACCGGTCCTTCCAAGCAGGTTATCCACTCTGCTCACTCTATGATCGGCGTTCTGGCCCAGATGAGCTTCTACGGCGGCGCTGAAGTCCGTCCCACCTGGATGGTCGCAGCATTCCCCCCCAGCCTGGTTTCCGTTGTTATTTCCATGCTGTTCCTGCCTCTGGCATCCAACAAGCTGCTGATCCTGAACCCCTGGGTTGACCCCATTGACATCGACCTGGAACTGATGCGCTACAAGCCCAACAGCTTCCCCATGGTTCCCATGATGATGAACATCCTGATCAACAGCAAGCGCATCCCCGCTGACTACGACATGTCCTTCCTGAACACCGCAGGCGCCGGCAGCGAAGCCCTGAACAACACCCAGCTCCGTGCCTGCCGCAAGTTCCTGGACGATCACAACTGCCACGTGCCCTTCACCACCGCTTACGGTTCCAGTGAATCCGGCGCTACCATCGGCTTCCACCTGCTGCCCCATGTCCCCACTGACAACTGCAACATGGGCTGCCCCAGACCTCTGTCCACCGTGTCCATCTTCAAGACCGGCACCACTCAGGAAGTCACCTACAACGAGATCGGTGAGATCTGCGTTTCCGGCCCCGGTATCATGCTGGGTTACGACGACCCCGTTGCCACTGCCAAGGCCCTGAAGGTCCATCCCGACGGCAAGGTGTGGCTGCACATGGGCGACAGCGGCTACATGACCGAGGAAGGCTGCATCTACACCGTTGGCCGCGGCGTCAGCAAGCGTTACGGCGGCGGTTACCTGGATATCCTGCCCATGGAGAACATGCTGGCTGATGCCAACATCCCCGGCATCGTGGACCAGTTCTTCGTCAACATTCCCGACCCCGTCCACGAAGGATTCTTTGTGCCCTACCTGTACGTGGTTCTGGAAAAGGGCGTCACCGTGGAGAACATCCGCCGCGAGGTGGCCGCTTCCCTGAAGCCTCACATGGTTCCTGCTCAGATTGTCCAGGTGCCCGAGCGTCCCTTCTGGCACTTCAAGACCAACCGTATCGGTCTGACCAAGGAAGTTCTGGCCGAAAGACAGGCCCAGGCCAAGAGAGCCTAATTTCAAATCATCAGCTCCCGATGAAGAAATCCTTCATCGGGAGTTTTTTCTATGCCACGGAAGGTTTGACGTAGGAAGCAAAATAGGGTATGATATAGGGTGGAGGGATGACTATGGAACTGATTTGCCCCATCTGCGGTAAAGCATTGAACCGCACTGAAAAAGAATACCGCTGCGAGAAAAAACACAGCTTCGACATTGCCCGCCAGGGCCATGTGAATCTGCTGGTGGTGCAGCAGAAAAAGTCCCTTCATCCCGGCGACACCCGGGAGCAGGTGCTCTCCCGAAGAGCATTTCTGGAAGCCGGATTTTACGAACCCATTGCGGGCGCCCTCTGCGATACAGCAAAGGAGCTGGGCGCGGCAGGCCCTGTGCTGGATGTTGGCTGCGGTGAAGGCTATTACTCCACAAAGCTTGCCGCTTCTCTCGGCGCAGAGCTGACGGGTCTGGACATTTCCAAGGAAGCCGTCCGCTGCGCCGCCGCAAAATATAAGAATGCCACCTGGCTCTGCGGCACCGCCGCCCATCTGCCGGTGGCTGACAAGAGCGCAGGAATTATTACCAGTCTTTTCGCCCTGACCATGCCGGAGGAATTCAGGCGCGTTCTGAAACCGGATGGCTACTATTTCCAGGTGCTGGCTGCCCAGGACCATCTACTGAGCCTGAAGTCCATTATTTACCCCGAACTGAAATTCAAGGAAAAGACTGTCGTGCCGGATTTGCCGGGTTTTGAACTGGTAAAGTCCATTCCCGTCCGATTTACCTTCACGGTGGAGGGTCCGCAGGTTCAGAATCTGCTGAGTATGACGCCCCATGTCTACCGCATCAGCAAGGAGGGCGCCCAGAGACTTGCAGCAACGGAAGAACTCACCGACACCGCCAGCGCCGTGCTGAATGTGTATAAGCCCCTATAACTCTATAAATTGCAGTTTGTCGAGGTGTTTGGTGTCGAAGCCACCCTTGGCCCCCTCCCTGAGGGGGCTGGCAAAAATCTTTGATTTTTGACTGGGGGAGTGTCGTAAAGTCGATAGGACACTCCCTCCGTCTCGCCTTACGGCGAG
>JAFXAV010000001.1 GCA_017516785.1 Oscillospiraceae bacterium | reverse complement strand
TGGATAAAGCCCCCGATTACGCCATCCTGCGGTAAGGAGAGAAAACATGAAGCATATTTTTCTGAATCTGAAGCGTTTTGACGTGCCGGTTAGCCTGGGCGGCGTCAACCGCATTGCACCTCTGAATGAGTGGGGCACCTACATTGTCAAGAATACCCAGGAAGCCCTGAAGAAATACGATCCTTCTGAGGTTGAGTTCGTCCAGTACTTCCCCGAGGCACACCTGCTGAATGCCGTGGCTGCCCGGTGTGAAAACAGCCCCGTGCAGGTTGGCTGCCAGAGCGTCTACCGGATGAATACCGCCGTGGGCGGCAACTTCGGCGCCTTCACCACCAACCGCCCCGTGTCCATCATGAAGGCTATGGATGTGAATTACACCATCATCGGCCACTGCGAAGAGCGCAATGACAAGATGGGCATTCTGGCCGAGGCCGGTGTCGTGGACACCAAGGCTGTCAACCGGATCCTGAACCAGGAGATCAAGCTGGCTGTCGCCAATGGTATGAAGGTTCTGTACTGCATCGGTGAGAAGGATACCGAGCTGGAGAACTGGGACGAAGTCCTGCGGGAGCAGCTGGAAATCGGTCTGGAAGGCGTGGACAAGAGCCAGGTGGTCATCGGCTACGAACCCATCTGGTCCATCGGACCCGGCAAGACCCCTGCCGGTAAGGAGTACATCACCAAGATCGCCCGCTTCGTCAAGGAAGTCACCGGCGGCATCGATGTTGTCTACGGCGGCGGCCTGAAGGTGGACAATGCCGAGATGCTGGCATCCATCGAAGAGATCGACGGCGGTCTGATCGCTCTGACCCGTTTCCAGGGTGAGATCGGCTTCTACCCCGACGAATATATCGAAATCATCCGTACCTATCTGGGTAAGTAATACTAATTCTTGATAAAATGGTATGAAACCATTTTATCGTGCCACATCCTGTGGCACGCCGCTTTCAGCGGCAAGAAACCGTATTGACTTCACTTTTGCGGCGTCGCCGCCGGCTGCTTATTCAGCAGCCAATAAAACGGTTTATACCGTTTTATTAAAATCTCGTATAAGGAGAAAGAATATGAAGCTTGAGTTTGAATACGGCCATGGTTTGATGTCCGCAAACCTGCCCGACAACACCGATGTGTTTATCCCCGGTGTGACCGTTCCCGATCCTGATT
The DNA here is from genome assembly GCA_017516785.1 of Oscillospiraceae bacterium. Next base: position 5,790 of record JAFXAV010000001.1, on the reverse strand, counting down.
GCCTGCCCCAGGACTGGGACAGCCTGTACAACGCTACTCTGGAATCCATCCGCAATCCCTACGGCATGCCCGCTCTGAAGGAACTGGCTGCTCCCGGCAAGACTGTCGTGTTCGTCATTCCCGACATCGTCAAGGGCGGCTGCCAGCCCACCGCTCACCGTAAGGTCTCCATCCGGGCCTGCCTGGATGAGCTGTATGCCGGCGGTGTCCGCAAGGAAGACATCCTGTTCATGTTCTCCAACGGCCTGCACCCCCGTGCTACCGTTTCCGAAATGAAGCAGATTCTGGGCGAAGAGCTGTTCAACGAGTTCTACTGGTCCAACCAGATCACCTCCCATGACTCCGAAGACTACGAGCACATGGTTGACCTGGGCACCACCAAGCGCGGCGACCCCGTTCTGATGAACAAGTATGTCTTCGACTGCGACATTCCCATTCTGATCGGCCACACCCAGGGCAACCCCTACGGCGGTTACTCCGGCGGCTACAAGCACTCCGCTACCGGCATCACCCACTGGCGCAGCATCGCTTCCCACCATGTTCCCAAGGTCATGCACCGCGATGACTTCACTCCTGTCTCCGGCAAGAGCCTGATGCGTACCAAGTTCGATGAGATCTCCATGCACATGGAAGAGAAGATGGGCCATCCCTTCTTCTGCTGTGATGCTGTTCTGGACTCCAAGTCCCGCCAGATCGCCATTTTCTCCGGCTACGCCAAGGTCATGCAGCCCCTGAGCTGGGAAGTTGCCAACAAGCGTACCTACGTTCCCTTCGCAGAAGAGAAGTACGACGTGATGGTCTTCGGTATGCCCCAGGACTTCCACTACGGCGTGGGCATGGGCACCAACCCCATCCAGATGATGCAGGCTCTGTCCGCTCAGGTCATCCGTCATAAGCGCGTCATGAAGGAGAACTGCGTTATCATCTGCTCCTCCATCTGCAACGGCTACTTCCACGAAGAGCGCTGGCCCTACGCCAAGGAGCTGTACGAAATGTTCCAGCATGACTTCATGCAGACCCTGCCTGATATGGATCGCTACGGTGAGTACTTCGCAACCCGCGAGGACTACATCCGCAAGTACCGCTTCGCCAACGCATTCCATCCTTTCCACGCCTTCTCCATGATGAGTTGCGGCCACATCGCTGAGATGAACACCTCTGCCATCTACATCGTCGGCGCTCAGGAGCCCGGCATCGCAAGAGGTATGGGCCTGAAGACCCGCGCCACCTTTGAAGAGGCTCTGGAAGATGCCATGAAGAAGTTTGTGGGTCCCAACCCCAAGATTCTGGCTCTGCCCCTGACCTTCAAGACCGGTGCTGTTCACCTGTGCATGAAGGACGACGACCTCAGCAACGTTTAAGTAAGTGCTTGACCGGATCATCCGGTAAAAATAAAAGCAAAATTTTTAGGAGGAAACACAATGAAGAAGCTCATCGCAATGCTGCTGGCTATGGTCATGGTTCTGTCCCTGGCTGCCTGCGGCGCAAAGACCGAAGCTCCCGCTGCTACCGAGGCTCCCAAGGCTGAGGCTCCCGCTGTCACCGAGGCTGCCCCCGCTGAACCCGCGGTTGAGCCTGTTACCCTGAACGTTGCCTACATGCCTAACTGGGGCGCACTGTGGGCAGTGACCGCTGCCATTGAGCAGGGTTACTTCGCTGAAGAAGGTATCACCGTGAACCTGGTTGAGTTCGCTGACGGCCCCACCGAAATCGCAGCTATGGAGTCCGGCTCCATCGATCTGTCCTACATCGGTCATGGCGCCCACAAGCTGTGCTCCACCGGCAATGCCAAGATCTTCCTGCTGCAGCAGCTGGATGACGCTGATGCTGTCATCGGCTTCAAGTCCCACGGCGTGGAAAAGCTGGAAGACCTGAAGGGCAAGAAGGTTGCTTACGCTCCCGGCACCTCTTCTGAAGAAATCCTGAACCTGGCTCTGGAATCCGTCGGCCTGACTCTGGCTGATATCGAGGGTTACTCCATGGAGCCCGCCAACATGGTTACCGCTGCTATCTCCGGCTCTGTTGATGCCATTGCCGCTTGGTCCCCCTTCACTCTGACCATTCTGGAAGAGGTCGGCGAGGATGCCATCAAGTTCTGCTCCAATGCCGACTTTACCGACAAGGCTGTTGCTCTGGCAAGCTGGGTCTGCAACCCCAAGTACGCTGAAGAGAACCCCGACATCCTGGTTCGCTTCACCCGCGCTCTGTTCAAGGGCATGGACTTTGGTTCCGATCCTGCTAATTACGAGACCATCGCACAGTATGTTGCAGCTCAGTGCAAGACTGACTTTGAAATCGCTTATCAGCAGCGTGGCGATGCCAAGTGGCTGAACCAGGCTGAAGTCCTGGAGAGCATCGATAACGGTGCCATGAAGGGTTACTATCAGCTGCAGCAGGATGCATTTGTTGCATCCGGTGCCATCAATGCCGGCGAGATCCTGACTGTTGACGAGTTTGTCATGTACGATGTTATGACCGCTGCTGCCACCGCTCCCGCTACTCCTGCAGCTCCTGCAGCTCCCGAAACCCTGGAACCCCTTACTCTGAACGTTGCTTACATGCCCAACTGGGGCTCCCTGTGGGCTGTTGCCACTGCCGATGCAATGGGCTTCTTTGCTGAGGAAAACATCACTGTTCAGATGACCGCTTTCGAAGACGGCCCCACCGAAATCGCTGCTATGGAATCCGGCGCTATGGACGTCGCTTTCATCGGACCCGGCGCTCACAAGCTGTCTGCTAAGGGCCAGGCTGATGTCTTCTTGCTGCAGCACCTGGGCGATGGCGACTGCATTATCGGCCTGAACGGTATCAAGACTCTGGAAGAACTGAAGGGCAAGAAGATCGGCTACGCTGCCGGTACTTCTTCCGAATCCATCCTGATCACTGCTCTGGAATCCGTCGGCATGACTCTGGAGGATGTTGACGCTCTGTCCATGGACGCTACTGCTCTGACCACTGCTGCTCTGTCCGGCTCCGTTGACGCCGTTGCTGCATGGTCTCCCTACTCCCTGACCATCCTGGCAAATGCCAAGGACGCAACCGATATCTGCTCCAACGTTGACTTCGCTTCCATGGCTTCTCCCGGTTCCTGGGTTGCCAACCCCAAGTGGGCTGCTGAGAACGAGGATGCTCTGGTTCGTTTCGTTCGCGCTATGTACAAGGCTATGGACTATGCTTCCGCAGCCACCACTGATGACGCTGTTGCCAACGAAGTCGCTGGCTTCATCGCAAAGGTCATCGCTTCCGATGCTGAGACCGTTATCGGTCAGCGTTACGACGGCTCCTGGTTGTCCAGCGCTGAGATGATGGAGATGCTGGAGTCCGGCAAGCTGGTTCAGATCTACGAGGATCAGAAGGCCAACTTCATTGCTGGCGGCAGCCTGGAAGAGGCCGGCACTCTGCCCGCTTCCGACTTCGTTCTGACCGCTGTCATGGAAGCTGCAAACTAATTGTAAATAGGGGAGGGAGGCGGGTTCCCGCCTTCCTCAACCACCTGTGAGAAAACCGATTAAGGAGGCCCATCCGTGAAGAAAAAGAATAATGTGGACATCATTGGCCGCATTCCCGCCAAGGCATGGACGGTTCTTTCGCTGCTGGCTGCTCTGCTGGCATGGACCCTTCTGTCCCACGGCGAGGTTACTGCCCGTGCGTTCCCCCCTCTGATGAAAGTATTTGGTTCCTATACCAAGATGGCCGTTGATCGCGGCGTATTCTGGGGCGATATTGTTAGCTCCCTGACCTCTGCCGGTATTGGCTTTGCTCTGGGCTTCCTGTTTGGTGTGCCCGTTGCATTCCTGATGGCCTGGTACCGTCCTGTCCGCAACATCATCGAGCCCTGGATCCAGTTCATCCGTAACATTCCCCCTCTGGCTTACGTTCCTCTGGTTGTTATCGCAGCCGGCGTCGGCCGTACTCCCCAGATCATCGTTATCTGCATTGCTACCTTCCTGACCATTTCCATCACTGTCTTCCAGGGCGTTATCAACGTGGATGAGACCCTGATCAAGGCTGCCCGCGTTCTGGGTGCCAATGACTCCGTACTGTTCACGAAGGTTATTTTCCCCGCAACCACTCCCTTTATCATTACCTCTATCCGTCTGGGCATTTCCGTTGCCCTGACCACTCTGATCGCTGCCGAGTCCACCGGTGCCAGCGCCGGTCTGGGCATGCGTATCCGCGCTCTCAGCTCCTCCTTTGAGACAGAACCCATGATGCTGTACATCATCGTTGTCGGCGTCATCGGCATGCTGGCTGAGAAGACTCTGAAATATTTTGAAAGGAGACTGACCTCATGGCAGGAGAAGAGAGAAATCTGATGCCCAAAGTCCAGATCAAGGACGTTAAGAAAATCTATGAGGGCCGCAATGGCCAGACCATCGCTCTGAACGGTGTGAATCTGGACATTTATGACAACGAGTTCATCTGTGTGGTCGGCCCCTCCGGCTGCGGCAAGTCCACTCTGCTTAACATCATTGCAGGCCTCCACGAAGCCACCTCCGGCGATGTGCTGGTGGATGGCGTTAAGGTGGAAGGCACCGGCGTTGATCGTGGTGTGGTTTTCCAGCAGTACGCACTGTTCCCCTGGCTGACTGTTAAGAAGAACGTTATGTTTGGTCTGAACCTGAAGAAGGATATGACCAACGAGCAGCGGGAAGAGACCGCTATGAAGTACATCAAGATGGTCGGTCTGGAAAAGTTCGCTGACTCCTATCCCAAGGAACTGTCCGGCGGTATGAAGCAGCGTGTGGCCATTGCCCGTGCCTATGCTGTCAACCCCAGCCTGCTGCTGATGGACGAGCCCTTCGGCGCTCTGGATGCCCAGACCCGTACTCAGCTGCAGACCGAGCTGCTGAAGACCTGGGAAGAAGAGAAGAAGACCTGCTTCTTTATCACCCACGACGTGGAAGAAGCCATCCTGCTGGCAAGCAAGGTCATCGTTATGTCCGCCCGTCCCGGCCGTATCAAAGAAGTCATCGATATCGACATTCCTTATCCTCGTGACCAGGAGTCCAAGATGATGCCCCGCTTCACGGAACTGAAGAACTACATCTGGAACATGGTTTACAAAGAGTATCTGGAAGTTCAGAAATAACTTGCGTATTCAAGGGGATGCCATGCATCCCCTTTTCCCTCATAAGAAAGGTAGAATATTATGCATCACGATTATTACTACTACAGCAAAGAGCAGCTGCTCGAGAATCCTAAGATCCCCATGGTGGTCATGGAGGATAAGCCCACCGTTTTCAAGACCATCGCCCGGGAAATGGCTGACTTCATCAAGTCCCAGAATGAAAAAGGCGAGAAGACCGTCTTCATCTGCCCCGTTGGCCCCATCGGTCAGTATCCCTACTTCGTGGATATCGTCAACAACGAGAATATCAACCTGAACAACTGCTGGTTCATCAACATGGACGAGTATTTGGATGACAACAAGCAGTGGATCGACATCAACCATCCTCTGAGCTTCCGGGGTTTCATGAACCGGACGGTCTACTCCAAGATCAAGCCTGAACTGAATGTTCCCGAGGATCATCGTGTGTTCCCTGATCCCAACAATGTGGAATACATCCCCAATCTGATTGAAAAGCTGGGCGGTGTTGATATCTGCTTCGGCGGCATCGGCATCAACGGCCATCTGGCCTTCAACGAGGCCGACGGCTCCCTGACCTGCGATGAGTTCAAGCAGCTGAAGACCCGCGTTCTGCCCATCTCTCCCGAGACCCGTGCAGCCAACGCCATCGGCGACTTCGGCGGCCGTCTGGAGGATATGCCCACCTGGTGTGTCACCAT
>JAFXAV010000009.1 GCA_017516785.1 Oscillospiraceae bacterium | reverse complement strand
GGTCGGGGCTTCGCCCCTCCCTCCGAAAGAACAAACCGCCCCTGCAAGGATCGTCACTTGTCAAAACTATTGCAACTTGCTATTGCAATTTGCCTTTGTTTTTATTTGAAAATAGTATAAGAAATAAAAATTATGGAAAACCATGCAGCAATGGTGCAGAAAAACACCACTCCCTTGTCTGAACAGACATTGGAGTGGTGTTTGATTTTGAATTACTCTTCCCAGTTGTGCCAGATGTTCTGGACATCGTCGTCATCTTCCATGATGTCGATGAGCTTTTCCATCAGCTTGATGTGCTCTTCGGACTCCAGCTTCTGATAGTTCTGGGGAACCATTTCGATCTGGGCGGAGACGAAGGTGTACTTACCCAGATTTGCGACCACGTCGTTAAAGTCATCGGGGAGGGTGTAGATGGTGAAGACATCTTCCTCGGCCTCGAAGTCGTCGGCACCTGCATCCATGGCATCCATCATGACTTCTTCCTCGTCCAGTTCACCTTCGGAGTTATCGATGACCAGAACACCCTTCTTGTCGAAGGACCAGGAAACGCAGCCGGAAGCACCCAGGTTGCCGCCGAACTTGTCGAAGTGGTGGCGCATGGAGCCTGCGGTACGGTTACGGTTGTCGGTCATGGTCTCCACGATGACGGCAACACCGCCGGGGCCGTAGCCTTCGTAGGTGATGGACTCGTAGTTGTCGCCGCCGCCAGCGCCGCTTGCCTTCTCCAGGCAGCGCTTGATGTTGTCGTTGGGCATATTGGCGGCCTTGGCCTTGGTGATGACGGTAGCCAGCCGGGAGTTGTTGGCGGGATCGGTAATGCCGCCGCCTTCCTTAACGGCGACGATCAGCTCCTTGGCGATCTTGGTAAAAGCGGCAGCACGCTTGGCGTCCTGTGCGCCCTTGGTTTTCTGGATATTATGCCATTTGGAATGTCCGGACATAGTAAAAAACTTCCCTTCAAAATCAGTTTCAAAAAATTCCTATCTATTTTAGCACTCTGTGTCGAAAAAATCAATAGAATTTCACACAATCCCAGTGGGTTTCGGAAATTTTTACCTCCAGCTCCGGGAAGCGGGCGGCGATTTTTTCTGCAAGGTAGGCTGTAACTGGATTTTCCGTGTGAAAATGCCCTGCATCGATCAGGTTCAGACCCAGGTCTTTTGCATCCCAGAACTGGTTGTACTTCACGTCGGCGGTGACGAAGGTATCGCATCCAGCAGCCAGGGCATCCTGCATGGCATCTGCGCAGGAGCCGCCGCCTACAGCGACCTTCCGGACAGGCTTGCCGCTGTCTACATAGCGCAGTCCGTCGCAATGAAGCGTGTCCTTCACATGGGCAAGGAAGGCAGAGAGGGGCTGTTCTTCTGTTATGCCGCTGCGGAGCAGGCCGTAGGGAATGCCGTTTTCATCGGTACCCATGGCCTCCACCACCTGAATCTCGGACAAGCCCAGAAGGGCGGCCAATCGGTGGTTGACACCATCGGGGGCGCAGTCTAGGTTGGTATGGGCGTTAATGGCGCTGATGCCTTTTTCACACAGTAGCTGGATAGAACGGCCGATGCTGGTCTCGTCGGTGACGGCTTTCAGGGGGCGGAAAATAATGGGATGATGGGTGACGATCAGTTCTGCGCCCCAGTTGGCAGCTTCCCGGCAAACTCCCTCAAAGGGGTCCAGGGCTACCAGGATTTTGGTGACAGGCTGAGTTTTCCGGCCGCACAGCAGGCCTACATTGTCCCAGTCCATTTTCATATACCGGGGTGCCAGGGATTCTACATAAGTCAAAACATCCTTAACGGTTGCCATAGATGTGTTCCTCCATTGCGGTGAGATCAGACAGAATGGTTTCGTAGATGGGCAGTTGGTCATCATTTGCACGCTTCATGCCCATAATGGTTAGCTCTACGCCATGCTTTACCCGCTGGTAATATTCCGGAAGTAGGGGATGGTTGTCCTCCAGAAGTTGCTTTGAAATGTAAGTTTCTGCAGGGGTGATACCGTGGCCGGGATCGAAGACCACCTCCATGATGGTGTAGATAAACTTACCGTCTTTTGCCAGAGTCTCCCGGTTGATGCGGAAGCCTTTGTCATACAGCCACTGCCGCAGCTCCGGGCGTTTGGACTGGCATTGCAGAATCAGACGGTATTTGGGGTCGGCCAGCCAGTCGGCATCGTAGGCATGGGCGATGATGGACATGATGGTGTCAGCACCCATGCCGGCACAGACCAGGGTATCGAAGTCCCGGGGGACGTTCTTCAGACCGTCGGACAGGTAGAAAGACATTTTGCTGCGGGTACCGAACTTGATAGCATTGCGCATGGCGCTTTGCAGGGGGCCTTCGGCCACGTCAGCTTCGATCACGGAACTGGCGATGCCTTGGGTAAGCAGATAAATACCCAGATAGCCGTGATCACAGCCTACATCGGCAACCCGGTCACCACGGTTTACATAATTGCAGCAAGCCAGAAGCCGGTTGGAAAGGGGGATTTTCATGGGGATTCCTCCAGATTTATGAATTGTTGCGAAGCCGCCGTGGCTCTCCCACCGGGAGAGCTGGCACGCCGTAAGGCGTGACTGAGAGGGTGTACCCTCTACGACCTCGCTTGCGCTCGGCCACCACCCCCCACAGGGGGAGGCAAGAGGCTGATGAAGGAAAATAAAAATGCCATCCCGGCGTATTCCGGGATGGCATTGCCGGTATTGTTAGTTCTTCTCAGCCTCTGCAGCTTCGTAGGCAGCCAGGAAGTGGTTCAGCTGGGCCAGGAAGGGCTCGCAGTCGATGCCGTGCACCATGCAGGCTTCCTCGACGGTCTCGCCACGGGAAGAGGGGCAGCCCAGGCAGTGCATGCCGATAGCGAAGAACAGGGGAGCAGCGTGGGGTGCGATGTCCAGAACATCACCGATAATGGTGGATTTTTCAATTTTAACAGCCATTTTGATAGCCTCCTATTTTTTATCTTTCGCTATTATAACCGCTAATGATACAAAAAACAAGAGGGAAAATTCATAGAGAAGTAAATTATCATTTTACGACGTATTCGTAGGGGAGGGTCTTGACCCTCCCGGTCATTTTGCTTTGCAAAATGACATCGCCACAGGCGATAAAATGCTATTTTCCTTCGGAAAATCCCCAATTGCACCGCAATTTAGGCGGGAGGGTCAAGACCCTCCCCTACGAAGTTAAACGACTGTTTATACTTCCTTTTTATATTCCAGAATATCTCCCGGCTGGCAGTCCAGGGCTTCGCAGATGGCTTCCAGGGTGGAGAAGCGGACGGCGCTGACTTTTCCTGTCTTCAGCTTGGAGAGATTAACATTGGAGACCCCCACTTTTTCGGAAAGTTCGTTCAGCGACATTTTTCTGTCAGCCATGACACGGTCAAGACGTAAAATAATAGGCATGGGATACCCTCCTTACAGGGTCTCGTCAGAGAGCTGCTGCAATTCTTCGCCGTAGCGGAACACGCCGGAAAGAATGAACACAACTACAGCAACCACCAGAAATGTACTGTCCAGCTTATACTGGAAGGAGACATTGGTAATGGAACTGCCTAAAAACAGTTTGGAGAGCTGATAGCCGAAATTGGCCTGATGCTGGATGGCCCAGTCGGTGACATTCTGGATCAGTGCCACAGAGAGGCTGACCCAGCCCAGTTTTTTCAGGATCCGGGAAGCACCGGAGAAAGGCCGCTTCTGGCTCACCAGCGCCAGAAGCTTCCGCAGAAGCTGGATGCCGTAGCAGGTCAGGGGAACCTGGACAAAGTAAACCGGAAGGGATAGAAGGCTCATTTTCAGAAGCTGGCTGTTTTCGATTACAATACCTTCCTCAGAGTAAAAGCTGATGTAATCCAGTGTAATGCCGTGGACACTGGTGATGCCCTCCTGGGCGGCAGGATTTTGCCAAATCTGATAACTGCTGACGATAGAAGCAAGTCCATAGAGAAGGCTGCCTAACAAAGCGGCCCAGCATAAAAGATTCAACAGCAGGGATATAAATTTCGCGGATTTACTCAGGTTGTTCATGGCAGTTCCCCTTATAAAGTTTCATCAGACAGCTGCTGCAACTCTTCGCCGTAGCGGAAGACGTAGCTCAGGAGCAGGAGTGCGGCCCAGTAGATCAGGAAGGTCAGGTCTACCTGGAACATTCCGCCTACATGGAGGATCTTCTCGCTGATCAGCAGGCTGGGCAGATCGTAGACAAAGACGGTCATGATCTGCTCGGAGAGGATGATGATGTTGCAGAGGATGCCCAGGTTGATGCTGAGGCGGGCCAGCTTTTTCAGATTGGTGCTGACAATGCTGTCGAAAGGCTTTTCTTCGATCATGGGATGCAGGATCTCCCGGACGTAGCCCACGCCCCGGCGGCTGTCATAGGCCAGGCGGCAGCCCACCAGCAGGGAAATGGCACCCTGGAGCAGAACCAGCCATTTGTCAGGGGCGAAGGAAGGGGCAACCTCTAATTCCAGGAAACCGATGTCAAAGTTCTCGTACCCGGTGCCGATCATGGTGGGATCCAGCTTGAAGATCCAGGCAACAGCGATCAGTGCCACGCCGACGATGCAGGCAATGGCCAGCGCGCCCAGAACAATGTGGGCAATCTCCAAAACTTTGTCCAGCTTTTTGGCAGTGGTGGAAAGGTTATTCATGGTGAAGCCTCCTTGTGATTTGTTTTTGTGTCTTCACTATAGCATGGGAATGAATGTTTGTCAACTAAAATTTAACGATAAACGATAAATAATTTACGATATGAGTAAATGCCTGTCATCCTGAGTGAACGGAGCGGGCCGAAGGATCTACGCACTGTCGATCTGCGTACAGGCTTGTAAGTGCGTAGATCCCTCGACTTCACTGCGTTTCGCTTGGGATGACAACAGAGGAGGTAAGAGGGAAAATGCCGCGTTCCTTGACTTTCTTTTCTTTTTTGCGTATAATAAACTGGAATTATTATGGATAATTATGCGAATCTAGGTAGGTAACTGTAAATGGCTACAAAAAAGCAAACTGAACAATACGGAAATTCCAGTATTTCCATGCTGAAGGGCGAGGACCGGGTGCGTAAGCGTCCTGCGGTCATTTTCGGCTCTGACGATCTGGAGGGCTGTAAACACGCGGTATTTGAGATCCTGTCCAACGCCATCGATGAGGCGAGAGAGGGCCATGGCGATACCATCATCGTCACCCGCTACGAAGACTTATCCGTGGAAGTGGAGGACTTCGGCCGCGGCTGTCCCGTGGACTGGAATGAAAAGGAAAAACGCTATAACTGGGAGCTGGTCTTCTGCGAAATGTACGCAGGCGGCAAGTATGGCGAAAACGGTGAAAACTACGAATATTCCCTGGGCCTCAACGGCCTGGGTTCCTGCGCTACCCAGTATGCTTCCGAGTTTTTTGATGTTATTGTCCGCCGGGACGGATTCCGGTATGATCTCCACTTTGAAAAAGGCCGGATCAAGGGTAAGATGAAAAAGCAGGAAGCCGACCGGAAAAAGACCGGTTCCTGCTTCCACTGGAAGCCGGATAAGGAGGTCTTCACCGACATCAACATTCCCGTGGAATACTACCGGGATGTGCTGCGCCGGCAGGCGGTGGTGAACAAGGGTATCCGCTTCAAGTTCCGCAACCAGGTGGGCCGGAAATTTGAGGAAGAGGAATTTTGCTACGCTGACGGCATCCGCCAGTATATCGAGGAGCTGGTGGGGGACAATGCCTTCACCATGCCTGCTTACTGGGAAACGGAGCGCCGGGGCCGGGATGCGGAAAACCGCCCGGAGATGAAGCTGAAGATCACTGCCTCCTTCTGCTTTAGTAAGCAGGTCAGCCACATTGAGTATTACCACAACTCTTCCTGGCTGGAATACGGTGGCAGCCCCGACCGGGCCGTGCGCCTGGGCTTCACCGCTGCTTTCGACAAGTATCTGAAGGACAACAACAAATATACCAAGAACGAGAGTAAGATTCTCTTCCAGGATATCCAGGACTCTCTGGTGATGGTGACCAACTGCTTCTCCACCATCGGCTGCTTTGAAAATCAGACAAAGAAATCGGTGAACTCCAAGTTTACCCAGGATGCCATGACGGCTTTCTTCAAGGAGCAGCTGCAGGTCTGGTTTATTGAGAATGCCCAGGAGGCTGCCAAGGCCGCGGAGCAGATCCTGGTGAACAAACGGGCCAGGGAATCCGCGGAAAAAACCAAGTCCAGTGTGAAGAAAAAGCTGTCCGGCTCCATCGACATTGCCAACCGGGTGCAGAAATTCGTGGACTGCCGCAGCCGGGATACCAGCCTCCGGGAGCTGTACATCGTGGAGGGTGACTCTGCATTGGGCAGTGTCAAAATGAGCCGGGACGCAGAGTTCCAGGGCATCATGCCTGTCCGGGGCAAGATTCTGAACTGCCTGAAGGCGGATTATAATAAGATCTTTGCTTCTCCCATCATCACCGATCTGATGAAGGTGCTGGGATGCGGTGTGGAGGTTCAGGGCAAGAAGGCCAAGGAACTGAGCAGCTTTGATATCGACAACCTGCGCTGGAACAAAGTGGTCATCTGTACCGATGCGGACGTGGACGGCTTCCAGATCCGCACCCTGATTCTGACTATGCTCTACCGCCTCTGTCCCACCCTGATCCGGGATGGATATGTGTATATCGCGGAATCTCCCCTGTTTGAAATTACCTGCAAGGACAAGACCTGGTTTGCTTACAACGAGCAGGAAAAGGCAAAGATCCTCAAGGGTCTGGAGGGGAAGAAGGTCACCATTCAGCGCTCCAAGGGTCTTGGTGAGAATGACCCGGAGATGATGTGGATGACCACCATGAATCCCGAGACCCGCCGCCTGATCAAGGTCATGCCGGAGGATGCGGAGCGGACTGCCCATTATTTCGATGTTCTGCTGGGGGATGCCCTGAATGAACGGAAGAATTTCATC
>JAFXAV010000004.1 GCA_017516785.1 Oscillospiraceae bacterium | reverse complement strand
TCTTCCCGGCATCCCCTGGCGGCGGTTCCTCCGGTGCTTTCCGTTCCGTTTTCACTTCACGGCTTTCCCCTTCTGTTGCGCCTGTTTCCATGCGCTCCTTCCGGTTTCGGTACTCAGCTCTCTGTTCTTCCTTTCACCCACTGAACGTCTCGCCTCGCAGATGGCTTACTCGTTCGCGGCCGCATGCCTTTCGGTTTGGCGGCTTCCCCTTGGCTTTCGCTTTAGGTTCCGGTTACTTGGCTTGTCCGTTTTGAACTTTTCGGTTCGCCTCAGACCTCGCATATATTACCACCGCAACCGCAATTTGTCAACACCTATTTTGTGCATAATTCAACTATTGCGGTGTGTTTTACGATCAACTTTCATAATATACCGCAGATACCAAAAAAGACGCTGCCTTTTGGCAGCGTCTTTTCTGTTATTCACCCAGATCCTTCAGGATCTTGCTGTAGAATTCTTCGCTGATCTTGTACTTCTTCAAATAGATGATGTATCCGATGACAATGAACAGCAGGGGCATGGCAAACATGGCCATTTTCAGAATCAGCTGACCCTGGGAGGAGATGAAGTCGGCGGTAGTTTCGTCCAGCTTGATGCCGGAGATGATCAAAGTCATACTGACCACACCGGTGGCCAGGGCGCCGCCGATTTTGTAAACCAGGGGCTGGATGGAGAAGGTGACGGATTCATTCCGCTTGCCCAGCTTCCACTGGCCGTATTCTACGGAGTCTGCCAGGAACATCAGCATCAGAGTCTGGATAAATGCCTGACCCACGAATACCAGCACCGCGCCCACTACGATCAGCGGCAGGGACTTATCCGCGAAGAAGAACACCGCGTAACCCACCAGAACCAGGACGGTCGCCATGGAGTAAAGCTGCTTGCGGTTCATCTTCGAAGCCACCTTGGGGTAGACTGCCAGGGTGCTCAGCTGGGAAACGCCAACCACCACAACCAGAACGGTGTACATGCTCTCGTTGCCAAAAACGTACTTCATATAGTAGATGGCGAAATTGACGGTGGTGGCAAAAGCTACCTGGAAGAGGCTCATGGCAAGGGTGGTCCACATCAGCTGGTCGTTTTTCACCAGGGCATGCCACATCTGCTTCAGGGTCGTGGCTTCCTGCTTGTCGGAAGCCACCCGCTTTTCCTTGACACCCAGCAGGGGGAACAGCAGGCCCAGCACATAGACGATGGCCACAACCACAGCGCAGCCGAACCAGCTGGCAGGGGTATTGCCCAGAGCCGTGGTCACAGGCTGCCAGGCAATCATGACAGCATAAGCACCGATGTTGGCGCAGATCCGGGCGAAGGTGCCGTTGCGCTCCCGCTGCTTCTGGTCGGAAGTCATGGCGGGAAGCAGGGTCCAGTAGCCGATGTCATTGATACCGTAGGAAATATCCCACAGGAAATGGGCAACAGCGAAGACGATGATGAAGGTCCAGCCGGTGCCGATATTGGCAAAGAGCAGCAGGAAGAACAGCGCACTTAAAATGCCGCCCACCAGAATGGAGGGCTTGAACTTGCCCCAGGGGGAGCGGATATTATCGATGACCAGGCCGGTGATGGGGTCATTGAAGGCATCGAAAATCCGCATGAAAGACAGCACCATGCTGACCGCCGCAAAAACCCACAGCGGAAGGCTCAGAACATCAGACAGGAAATAGAGGATGGTGTTGGACTCGAAGGAGTAGAACATGTCACGGCCGATGGTGCCGAGACCGAAGTAGACCCGGTTGCGGTTATCCTGATTTTTCATTTACCGGTCCTCCTCGATGATGTAAAGATTGGAGCCGAAGTCGCCCTGGGTGCGCTGTTTGGCGTCATAGCCGGTGCCCCGGAACAGGGGCAGCAGCATGATGCCGGAATTGAGAGCGCTGCCTGTAACACGGTAGCTTTCGATGCCGTCATCCAGTCCATAGAACTTGTCGGCGGTGCGGATGAGACCACCGTTGGGATTCACATCCACGGGTGCCACGTGCTTGAGGAGTCCTGCGAACTGGCCCACACGGATTTTCTGGCTCCGGGTCCGGAGGAAATAGCGCTTTTCGGGATTCATGCCCTTCAGCCGCAGCTGCTCATAGGCAGGGGCGGCGGGAACCATGCCATGGAACACACCGGCGGCGGTGGTGGTATCCAGGGTCACCTGCCAACCGTTTTTCAGCCGACGGAAAGCGCCAAACTGGAACAGGCGGCGGTAGACCTTGTAAAGCTCCGTCTGATGCTTGATCTCCTGAATTTCGATATTCAGCAGATGCTTTAGGTCCAGCTCATAGCCAAGGCAGCCGAAGAAGGACACATTGCCCCGGGTGGAGAGGGGGGTATTGCGGAGGGTCTGGGCATGGGGCGCGGCGGAAACATGGGCGCCGAAGGTGGACTGGGGATAGAGGTAGCTGAGGTTGCCCTGAATGGTCAGCCGGGAGATGGGGTCGGTGTTGTCGGAGCACCAGACCTGAGGACCGTAGCAGAGCATGCCCAAATCAAACCGATTGCCGCCGGAGGAGCAGCTTTCCAGCAGGATTTCCGGGCGGGGTCCGAAGATGCGGCCCAGCACATCATAAAGGCCCAGAATGTAGTCGTGGGCTTTGACACCCAGAGCCACACTGTGCCGGTTCATGTCCCACTTGACATAGGAGATGTTGGCGCTGTCCAGAGTTGCAGAGACGTTCTCCACGATGTAATCCCGGACTTCCGGCTTCGTCAGGTCCAGCAGCAGCTGATGGCGGCCCAGGATGGGTGCGCAGCCATCAATCAACGCCCAGTCGGGATGGGCCCGGTAGAGGTCAGAATCCTCATTGACGGACTCCGGCTCAAACCAGAGGCCGAACTGGAGGCCCAGCTTGTTGATGCGCTGTGCAAGACCCTGAAGGCCCTGAGGAAGCTTTTTCGTGTTTACATTGTAATCGCCCAGGCCCGCCCGGTCGTTGTCTCTGGCGCCGAACCAGCCGTCGTCCAGCACGAACAATTCGCAGCCGATTTCCTCGGCCCGCTTGGCAAGGTCTAGAAGCCTGCTCTGATTGAAGTCGAACATGCAGCCTTCCCAGCTGTTGTAGAGGATGGGGCGCTCCCGGTCGCGCCAGTATTCGGGGACGATGTGTTCCATCACGAACCGGTGCATATTCAGACTCATACCGCCGAAGCCGTCATCGCTGTAACAGAGGACCGCCTCGGGGGTCTCGAACTTTCCGCCGGGGGCCACGGTGTAGGCGAAATTGTCGGGAGAAATGCCCTGCATCACCCGGGTCAAACCCTGGAGAGACTGCTGGGCGGAGGCATAGTGATTGCCGGAATAGACCAGGTTGAAGCCATAGACCCGGCCGTGATCCTCGGTAGCATCAGGCTCGCTGAGCATAAAGCCGGGGTTGTGGCGATTGGAGGATGCGCCGGTGGTGCTTTCGTTCACCACTCTGCTCTGGGCCACGGGAACGGTATGTTTGCTCATCTCGGCAATCCAGCCGCCGTCGAAGGTGGTCATCTGGTATTCACCGGGCAGGTCCATCATGGTGCTCATGAGCTTTCCCAGCACCACAGGCTCGGTGCCCAGGTTTTCCAGTACCACCCGGCGGGTGATGGCGGTGTCATAGAGGGTAAAATAGAGGTACAGCTTGGCCCCGGGCTGTGCCATGGTAATTTCCAGGCACTCCCCTGCGCCATGGCTCTGGGGAAGGCCGCTTTCCATCTGCGGCTGGCTTTCCAGGATCCGGTGGTTTACATAACTGAAATTCGTCACAGCGCCGTTCACTTCCATGGGCGTTTCCCGGAAGTCGCCCCGGCCGCTGCCGCTCCAGCAGAGGGGAATGGAATCCGGGCAGCTGCCGGTATCGTTGTCATTCAGAAGCAGGCTTCCGCCCCAGCCGAGACCTGGCACACAGGCAAATGCTTCCGCGTCACCGCTGTCCACCGGTGCGCCGAAATGAAGCTGTTCCAGCAGGCCGTAGCGGGTCACCCGGAACAGATAGCTCAAATTCTCGTTTTTTAAATGGAATAATCCGTTTTTAGATTCAATCATGGATAATTCACCCCTTTTGATTATTGTATCTGGGTTATTTTTGCCTGTCAACGAGATTTTTGATGACGAAATGAAAAGTATATGCTAGAATAGACAAAAGAACTAAGATATGGTCAATTTTTGACGAATGGAGTGATCTTATGGAGCGCGAACGCTGGTATAAGGACAAGGTATTCTACCAGATCTGGCCCCGGAGCTTTAAGGACGGCAACGGCGACGGCATGGGCGACCTCTGGGGTGTCTATGAAAAGCTGGACTACATCAAATCCCTCGGCTGCGACGGCATCTGGTTCTCCCCCATCTATCCCTCCCCCGGCGCGGACTGCGGCTACGACATCTCCGACTATATGGACATTGCTCCCGAATTCGGCGGCATGGAGGCCTTCAAAAAGGTTCTGGAGGGCGCCCATCAGCGGGGCATGAAGGTGGTCATGGATCTGGTGGTGAATCACACCAGCGACGAGCACGAATGGTTCCAGAAAAGCCGCCGGAAGATCGCACCCTACAATGACTACTACATCTGGCGTCCCGGCAAACCCGACGGCAGCCCCCCCAACAACTGGGACTCCAATTTTGAAGGCGGTGCCTGGACTTATGACGAAGTCCGGGGCGAATATTATCTGCACCTTTTCGCCGTGAAGCAGCCGGATCTGAACATGGATAGCTCTCTGGTCCGTGAGGAAGTCAAGAAGATCATGCGCTTCTGGCTTGAAATGGGCGTGGACGGCTTCCGGGAGGACGTCATCACCTACATCTCCAAAAAGCCTCACCTGCCGGATGATCACCTCTTCCCCATCTACAAGGGCATGCCCCACTATAACCACGGCCCCAGAATTCACGAATACCTGGCAGAATTCAAGCGGGATGTACTGGACCACTATGACTGCTTCACTCTGGCGGAAGCACCTCTCGTGTGGCCCAAGCAGGCCCTCAGCTACATCGAAGAGGATAAGGGCCAAATCGACATGATGATCCAGTTCCAGTGCATGTGCGCCGACTGCCTCTTCACCGACTGGATCCCCACCAAATTCAGCCTCCGCCGGATGAAGCGGGCCTTCTCCGACTGGCAGAAGAACATGGCCGGCAAGGCATGGAACGTGCTTTACCTGGAAAACCACGACCATCCCCGGATCATCTCCCGCTACGGCAGTGAGAAATTCTGGCGGGAAAGCGGCAAAACCCTGGCTGTCAGCTATCTCTTCCAGCAGGGTACCCCTTTTGTCTATCAGGGACAGGAAATCGGCATGCTGAACTGGAAGCCGGAAGCCGCCTTTATGTACGAAGACGTTCAGACCCGCTGGAACTATGAGCACAGCGCCCTGGACAAGACGGAAGATCAGCGGCTGAAGCGGTTGTGGCGCTCCTCCCGGGATTCTGCCCGGACTCCCATGCAGTGGGACGAAAGCGAAAACGCCGGCTTCACCGCCGGCCAGCCCTGGTTTTATGTAAATCAGAACTATGAGAAGATCAATGTTGCCGAACAGGAAGAGGATCCGGACTCCATCCTGAATTTCTACCGCAAGGCCATCGAACTGCGAAAGAGCCTGTCCTGTGTCCGTTACGGTAAATATAAGGAATACCGGAAGCTATCCGGCAAGCACTACATCTACTCCCGTCAGGACAACCGGCAGAAGATTCTGGTGGTCTGCTCCTTCTCGGACAAACCCACCCATTTCTTCGCTCCCCGGGATTTCTACCTCCCCGCCGCGGAGCTGATCCTCCACAATTACCGCCAGATCAAAAAGCACACTCTGCAGCCATACGAATGCAGAGTGTATCTGTGGAAATAAGGATAAATCCCCGGTACTTTGCGTACCGGGGATATTTTTTTAGCCTTCTACAAACATGTCTTTACCGACCATGCACAGGGGGCACTCGAAATCTTCGGGAACGTCTTCCCATTTCGTACCGGGTTCAATACCGCCCTCGGGGTAGCCCAGTTCCTCGTCGTATTCCCAGCCGCAGACATCGCAAATGTATTTCATAAAAGATTTCTCCTTTCAGTTGTTATTTTAGCTTTCCATGGACTCCCGGATAAAGTCGTCGATCATAGCCTTGGATTCCGGGGCCACGATGGAACCGATGGCCTTACCGCCATGGTAGAGCACCAGGGTGGGGATCACCTCGATCTGCTCGGAATGGGCCAGCAACGGCTCCTCATCGATGTTGACCTTCACCACTTCCAGGTCATTTGCGTACTGGGCGGCGATCTTGTCATAAGCGGGGCCGATCCGGCGGCAGTAGCCGCACCAGGGTGCCCAGTAATCCACCAGCAGCGGTTTGTTCTGCTCAATCAGGTGGTTGAATTGTTCCTTATTGATATTGATAGCTGCCATATGGCTCGCTCCTTTCTCTTCTGTTTTTCTACAGTATACCCAGAAAGGGGCGGCTTTTCCGTGATAATATCACCAAAAAGAAAAACCGGGAGAGGTTTCCCTCTCCCGGTTCATTAATTGGAGTTTAGCAGTACTTTGCGATGGCCTCGCGGATCATCTTGGCGCACTCCTGGCAGGTGGGCAGATCGCTTTCGATCAGCTCAGCCAGAGGCAGACGGACGGAGCCGCAGTCGGGGCCGCCGTTGATGCGCAGGATTTCCTTGATGACGCCATACATGTTGCCGTGGGTGGAGCACATCTTGTAGATGATGCGGCAGCACTCGTTCTGGATTTCCAGAGCCTTTGCAAGCTCACCGGCCTTGACGCAGCGGAACAGCTCGATGTACAGCTCGGGCATTGCGCCGTAGGTGCCGCCGATGCCACCGGTAGCGCCCATGACCATGCCGGAAATCAGCTGCTCGTCGGGACCGTTGAAGACGATGGCGCCCTCATCACGCCACATCTGGATATCCTGAGTGGGCATGGAGGAATTCTTGACACCGATGACCCGGGGGTTCTTCAGCATCTCCTGCAGCAGAGGCACGCTCAGTGCGACGCCGGCCAGCTGGGGAATGTTGTAGATGATGAAATCGGTGTTGGGAGCGGCTGCGCTCATGTCATTCCAGTACTTGGCGATGGCGTGGGGAGGCAGCTTGAAGTAGATGGGAGGAATGGCGGCAATGGCGTCAACGCCCAAGCTTTCTGCGTGGGCTGCCAGCTCCTGGGAGTCGGCAGTGTTGTTGCAGGCGATGTGAGCGATGATGGTCAGCTTGCCCTTGGCCTCTTCCATAACGGCTTCCAGGACAGCCTTGCGCTCTTCCTTGCTCTGATAGATGCACTCGCCGGAGCTGCCGCCAACGTACAGACCCTTGACGCCCTTTTCCACATAGTAGCGGGTCAGAGCCTTGGTGCCCTCGATGGAGATGGCACCCTTTGCATCATAGCAGGCATAGAAAGCGGGAATGATGCCTTCATATTTCTTGATATCAACCATAGTGAAATCTCCTTATTTTGATATCTGTGACCAGTGCCGAATTGTTTTCCCATTTCCGCACCGGGCACGCATTGTCAGCGGCGACTCGCCGCTTAGCCCTTAACGGCACCCATGGTGATGCCCTTGGTGAAGTACTTCTGGAAGATCAGGAACACAATGATGATGGGCACGGATGCCAGAGCGGCGCCGGCCATCAGCAGACCGTAGTCGGTGGAGGACTCGCCCTGCAAGGTGGCGATACCCAGAGACACGGTGTAGGTCTTGTTGGAAGCCAGCATGACCAGCTGCATGAAGTAATCGTTCCAGGAGTTGATGAAGGTGAAGATGGCGCAGGCGCCGACACCGGGCTTGATCATGGGGAACATGACATCGGTGAAGGTGCGCCACTCGGATGCGCCGTCAATGCGGCAGGCTTCCACCATTTCGGTGGGGATGCCTTCTGCGAACTGCTTCAGCAGGAACACGCCGAAGGGCCAGCCGACCACGGGGAAGATGACAGCCCATGCGGTGTTGTAAATGCCCAGGGCATTCATTTCACGCAGCAGGGGGATCAGGATGACCTGCTTGGGCAGGGCCATGGCGCAGACGATCAGGCTGAACAGAATGGTCTTGCCGTAGAAACGCTTCTTGGCCAGGGAGTAACCTGCCATGGCGGAAGTGATGCAGGTCAGCAGCATGGCGGCGACGCTCATGAAGACAGAGTTGATCAGCCAGCGAATCGCGGCGGGAACGGTGGGACCTTCGATGATGTAGCCGAAAGCCTTGATGTCGAACAGGGGCGCGGAGCGCTTGTCCATCAGCTTGTTGAAGTTGTTCATCACAAACTCGGAGGGCCACCAGACAATTTCCTTAGTGTTGTTGATGTCAGCACCGGACTTGAAGGCGCCGGTGATGATCCAGTACAGGGGGAATGCGAACAGAATGGCAATGAAGGTGACCAGAATAAAGGTCACGACGGAAAAGATCTTTTCTCTGCGCTGGGCAGGATCCAGACGAGTCTGCTTACTCATATTCTCATCCCTCCTTTACTTTTCCTTGCCGGCCCAGAACTGCAGGGCAGACAGGATGGCGATGATGATCGCCAGGATAACGCCCATGGCGCTGCCGTAACCGTAGCGGTAGAGCTTGAAGGCGTTATAGTAGATGTAGTACATGATGGTCATGGTGGAGTTGTTGGGACCACCGGAGGTCAGCAGCTGAATCAGTGCGAAGCACTGGAAGGAGTTGATGGTGGTGATGACCAGAATGTACAGGGTGGTGGGCATCATCTGGGGCCACTTGATCCTCCAGAATGCCTGGTTAGAGGTGGCGCCGTCCACTTCGGCAGCTTCCACCAGAGACTTGTCGACGTTGTCCAGAGCGGAAACGTACAGGACGATGGGCTGGCCCACGGAGGTGGTCAGCAGGATCAGAATGATGCAGGCCAGGGCATACTTCTCGTCGCCCAGCCAGTCAATATTCTTTTCCAGCAGGCCGGCGCTGGTACCCAGGGCGTTGATAATGCCGTAGAACTTGTTGAACATCCACTTCCACACGACGGTAACGGCGACGGAGCCGGTGACCACGGGCAGATAGAAGATGCAGCGGAAAGCGGAAGTGGCAGCCACGGGCATCTTGGAGATGGCGGAGGCAACCCACAGGGAGAATGCACAGGTAATAGGCACGGAAACGAACACAATGATCAGGGTGTTCCACAGACCGGTCCAGAAGATGGGATCATGGAACAGCTCATTGTAGTTGCCGAAGCCGATGAACACGTCTTCGTCGACGCCCATGTTTGCGTCAAAGAAACTGGTAAAGACGCACATGAACATGGGGTACAGAACGAATGCAACGAAGAAGACCAGGAACGGCAGCAGGAACAGATATGCAGCCACATTCTCCTGCAGCACCAGGCGCCGGGTCCGCTTGCTGACAGTTACTTTCTTGTTTGCCAAGGAAATCCTCCTCTCGTTATCAGCGGAATGCATCGCCGGGAAAAAAGAATCCGGTTTCCCCGGGAATGTATGTAAATGCCCCTCCCCTGAAGAGGGAGGGGCATTTTTCAGGTCTTATTTGCTTTTAGTCAGGTCAGATTAGCCCTGGCCGTTAGCAGTGGCAGCCCAGGTAGCAACAGCGGTAGCGACATCTTCGCCAGCGCCGACAGCCTGCAGCATGTTCCACCATGCGGTACGAGCCTCAGCCCAACCGGTGGTGACCTGGTAGTAGTCACCCAGCATGGGCATCAGGACGTTGTACTCGTTCATGATGGCGTTGTCAGCCCAGATGGTAGACAGGTCAGCACCCTCAGCGGTGTTACGGACTGCGAAGTAGTTGGCAGCCTTAACAGCGTCAGCGGTAGCAGCGGAGTCGCACATGTACTTGATGAAAGCCTTGGAAGCTTCGATCTTGGCAGCATCGCCGTTGTCGAAGATACCGAAGCCCCAGATACCGCCGCACAGCTGAGGAACGGTGTCAGAGGGGAATGCCATGAACAGGATCTCATCACCGGTGACGGTCAGGCCAGCGCCAGTGTCAGCGGTGTTGGGGTTCAGCTGCTGAGCAATGTTCCAGCAGAAAGCCATGTTGATCTGGCCCTGGTAGAACAGAGCGATTTCGTCGCCGCCAACGATACCGGCGTCGAACTCGATAGCGTCAGAAGCAGCCAGTGCTTCCAGAGCAGCGATGTTCTCAGCGGAATCCCAGGTGTAAGCGGTGTGCTCGGCATTGGTGAAGGTGCCGCCGTTCAGGTTGTTAACCAGAGCGCGGGTACCCTGGTCGCCACCCTGGCCGCCGCAGAAGACGGAGCCAACCTGGGAACCAGTGTGTGCGTAAACAGCGTCAACAGCCTTCCAGAAATCCTCGACGGAGTTCCAGGTGTGGGTCTCGGCGTTCAGGTACTGCATAGCACCGGCAGCCTCGAAGACGGTCTTGTTGATGGCCATGCAGTGAGCAGTCATGACCAGGGGGTACTCGTAGGTCTTGCCGTCAGCGGTAACGCAGGCAGCATAGGCAGCAGGGTTCAGTTCAGCGACGTCGGTGTCGTCGATCAGGTCGGACAGGTCGACCATCAGACCCTTGGCGCCCCAGTTGGCGACCAGACGCTCGGGACCTTCCATGATCAGGTCGGGAGCAGCGCCGCCTTCGATAGCGGTGTTGACCTTGTCGTCACCGTTCTGGTAGTCCAGATACTCAACGGTGACCTTGATGCCGGGGTTAGCAGCCTCAAAGTTGGCAATCAGGGTGTTGACGGTGTCCTGGTTGCCCCAGCCGCCGATGGGGTAGGTCCACAGAGCGATCTCGGTGTCAGCAGCGGGAGCTTCAGCCTCGGGAGCATCAGTTGCTTCAGGAGCTTCAGCTTCGGGTGCCTTGGGAGCGTCAGTGGGAGCGGGCTCCTGGGAGACGGAGCAGGCGCACAGGCCCAGAACCATGACCAGAGCCAGCAGCAGAGCGATCAGCTTTTTCATTTGTTTTCCTCCTATGATTTTTCATATGAAATTGCGAGAGTTTCCACAATTTCCAATTTCTATATTACAAGAAACTATGGCTAATGTCAACAATGAATATGAAAGGAATTTTCATTTCTAATATCATTCGTAAGTGCTTTACAATGTAAACGTTCCCATTTTGGGCATATCGCCAAGATTAAAATAATCAGATGACAGCCTTCCCAATCTATGCTATACTGATTTCAGAAACTATACCGCCGAATAAGGAGGTTTTATCATGAAAAAGCACATCATCTGCCTGGGTGACTCCAATACCCACGGCTACTGCGCCGATCCCGCCGACTGCGCCGATCACGGCGACCGCTTCAATGAAAGCGAACGCTGGACCTGCCTGCTTCAGGAAAAGCTGGGTTCTGAGTACCTGGTTCTGGAAGAGGGTCTTTCCGGCCGGACCACCGTGTTCCCCGATCCTCTGCACGAGAGCATGCCCGCACTGGATGTTGCCTACCCTATCCTCATGAGCCACGAGCCTGTGGACCTGCTGGTGATCATGCTGGGCACCAACGACACCAAGGAGCGGCTCAACATGAGCCCTGCCTGCATCGCTCTGGGCATGAACCGCCTCATTGACAAGTGCAAGAGCGTCCCCTGCTGGGGCAAACACGCCCCCAACATTCTGGTGGTCTGTCCTCCCCACATCGGCGAAGAAATGGAAGTAAGCTCCGTGGGCGCCAGCATGGGCCGTGGCTGTGCCGAAAAATCCCGCCAGCTGGCCGCTGCCATGGAACCCATTGTCCGGGCCCAGAACTGCGCCTGGCTGGACGCCGAAGGCATCGCCGAATTTAATAAGGTAGACTACATGCATCTGACCCGGAAGGGCCATGCGGATCTGGCAGAGAAGCTCGCCCAGATTATCCCCGAGTTGGTATAAGTTATGAAAGGTTTTTTCAATCCTGATAACTGGTTCTGGCAGGGTTTTGGCCGCGTCGCGGACTATTTTCTGCTCAGTGTCTGCTGGATGGTCTGCTGCATCCCTTTGATTACCATCGGCAGCGCCACCATTGCCCTCTATGACGCCGTTGCCCACTGCATCCGGGAACACGAAAGCGGCCTGACCCGGCGGTTTTTCTCTACCTTTAAAAAGGAACTGGGCAGAGGTATTTTCCTGACAGTCCTCTGGGTTCTGATCTGCTTCATGCTGAACATGGGCTATCAGATCATCACCCAGATGTCCCAGGGTAATTCCGGCTGGACTATTTTCAGCCTGGTCTATTTCATCACCCTGATTCTGCCCCTGGGCATGATGTGCTGGCTGGTGGCCATCGAGTCCCGGTTCGAAAATTCCTTCTGGGTCCTACACAAGACCGCCCTGACCTTCACTTTTGGATATCTTCCCAGCACTCTGGCCATGGTGGTGATTCTGATTCTCACCATCAATCTGCTGATCAATTTCCCCTTCTTCCTGATTTTCCTGCCTGCGGTGGCTGCCCATCTGCAGTCCATCTTCATCGAGCGGATTTTCAGAAAGTACACGGAAGAAATGCCTGTATAACGCAAAAACCGGAAACCCATAGGTTTCCGGTTTTTCATATGCATTTAGTTTACATAATATTGGAAAACAATTTCCGGTCGGTGTGGGGCAGAAAACATGCTGCCACAAAGGAGTCCATGTAACCCTGGCAGGTGGAAAGCTCCATATAGGTCATATTCTCCGCCACCTCATCGCATTGGGTGACCGCTTCATCATGAAGCGCCATGGCCCGGGCACCCTGAAGGGCGGTATTTCCTGCGTAGCGATACTTTTCCAGCGCCACATTGGGAAGCATTCCGATGGAAACGGCGTTCTTCATGTTGATGCCGGAGCCGATGCCGCCGGCAACCAGAACCCTGTCGATACAGTCGGGGGTCATGTCCACCGCCTGCAGCAGAGTGTCGATGCCGGAGTAAATGGCCGCTTTCGCCCGGATGAAGTTGTCGATATCCACCTCGTCGATGAAAATCTCCCGTCCATTGGCAGATTCTTCAGACCATGCCAGCACATAGCGGCTGCAGCCGAAATCATCCGTCCGGACTCGTCCCCCCTTTCGGATGAACTTACCCTTCGGGTTGATGATGCCATGGCGGAACAGTTCCGCCACCAGGTCAATAAGACCGGAGCCGCAGATGCCGCCGCATGTTCCGCCGCCGATGACACGCAAGGTGGGTTCCATGGTATCTGCATCGATGGTCACAGCTTCCACCGCACCCATCGTTGCCCGCATGCCCCAGGAAATATCGCCGCCTTCGAAGGCAGGACCGGCAGAACAGGCGCAGGTCATCAAAAATTCCCGATTGCCAAAGACGATCTCGCCGTTGGTGCCCAGGTCGATGAAAAGGCTCATCTCATCGCTCTTCCAGATGTCCGTTGCCAGAATGCCGGCGGTGATGTCGCCGCCCACATAAGATCCCACATTGGGAGCCATAATCAGCTCCGCATTGGGACTGGCGGGCAGATTTAAATCAGCCGCCTTCAGGCCCTTTTGACTCAGGAAAACAGGCTCATAGGGTTCCAGCCGGATGGGATTTGCATCCACGCCCAGCAAAAGGTGGTTCATGGTGGTGTTGGCGGCGATGGCAATTCTGGAAATTTTATCTGCTTCAACGCCCGCATCGGCGCAGAGTTTTTCCATCAGCGGAATCATGGTCTCCTTCAGAACCGCATCCTGCAGCTTTTCTCTGCCGCCGAGGCGGCTCTGCTGGATGATCCGGTTGATCACATCGGCGCCATAGCGGATCTGACCGTTGCCCACGGAGGCTTTTGCCAGCAGTTTTCCGGTCTTCAAATCCATCAGGACGGCGGAAACAGTGGTGGTACCAATGTCGATGGCGCAGGCGACTTGCTCCGCATCCGCAGTTTCTGTTTCTTCAACGGAATAATCAGCGGTCCGAATATCCACCTGCCATGCAGATGCGCTCTCCGGCACGAAGACGGCGCAGTTTTCCCTGACAGTACTTTTGCAGGCCAGGACCCAGCCTTTTCTCCGTTCTTCCGGGGAAATATGGCGGTTCAGAACAGTATCCACTCCGCCTTCCAGCAGCTGAACCCGGCATTTGCCGCAGGTTCCCGCGCCGGAACATGGAGCGTCCATGGGCACACCTGCCCGCCTTGCCAGTTCCAGAAGATTTTCCCCGGCACTGCATTCAATTGTGACCGGGGTTTTCCCGGGGAGGCGGAAGGTAATTTTCATGGGGGTTTTCCTTTTGGGTTATTCAGGAATCTTCAGGTCGGGGCGCTTGGTACGCAGAAATGCCTTGAAGCTTTCAAAATCGCCCTGGGTGAAGCCGTCCCGCTTGATGGGAAGGGATTCCCGCTTGCCCACCACCAGCAGGTAGCTGTGGTTTAGGGAGCGGACGGACTGGATCCGGTCGTAGGAATATTCCACACTCTGCTCCATGGTAGTGGTAACGATCTTGTCGCCGAAGACAGTGGTGGTTTCAGGCAGCTTGCCGCCGTTGTGCCGGGCAAGCTCCTTGACGATGCCGCGGATGGTGCTGTTGGGCATCCGCCAGCACAGATACAGCAGCAAGGAAGAGATGATAATGGGCACGAATACGTTGGTAGCCACAAAGCCGTTAATCAGGCTCACCACCACACCGTAGATGACGCAGCCGGTGATGGCGCAGAGGGCAATGCGCATGAGGGTCTTCATGACTTTCATCTGGTTCCACATGACCTCAGTCATCATGGCAGGGGTCATGAAGAGCTTGTTTTCAAATTGAATGTTCATTTTTTTCTCCTTATATCAGATATCCAGATAAGAATCGGAATACAGTACGTTGTTTTTGAAAATATCGCAGGATCTGATGGTCTCCATCAGGCGGCGGTCATTGGGGTTGACGATGGCGGAGGTCAGGCCCTGCATCATGCACATGGCAATGAGGGCAGCGTCCATGACGGGCCGCACATGCCTGGGAGCACCGTTTGAGTTATTGGACAGGCCGCCGGTGGACTTCAGGCCCTTGTCGGAGATCATTTTGATGGCCTCCAGGATCTCCATCTGCTTGTCCTGCATGCCCTTGACCACCAGAAACTGAGGATCAAACCAGATATCGTCAGATGTCATGCCCAGCTTCAGACCCCGCTCCAGCAAATTATCGCAGTGGAGCATCCGCTCTTCGTTATCTCTTGCGATGCCGTCGGCAGAGCAGAGGGCGATGCAGATGGCATCATTGACAGCAGCCAGATCGATATACTCAATCCGGGAGCCTGCATCAGCAGAGTTGATGATGGGTTTTCCATTGGTACGGTTATAAACTCGGATACCCGCCTCGATGGCCCGCTTGTTGGCGGTGTCCAGAGCCAGAGGAACGTTATTGAAATTTTCTTGCAGCAGCTTCACGGCCCACATCATCCGTTCGGGGCCGTCCTTTTCGGCGGGACCGATATTGACATCCAGATAGGTAGCACCGCCGGCAATCTGTTCCGCGGCCCGCTTCAGAATGGGTTCCGGATCCCGCTCATCCATAGCCTTGCGGATGGAGGGGGCGATGCAGTGAATCCGTTCGCCGATGACCACAAAATTCTTCGCGTCGGATCTGCGGCCCTTGTATCGGACGCCCATATCCACAATTTCAATCTTCGGCACCCGGATTTCCAACAGTTCCTCAAAGGTCATCTCCCGCTGATCTTCGGAAACGCCATTCATGGATGCCCGCTTCATTTCCGCAGCCTTTGCCTCGGCTTCGTACTCCTTTTCCTTCATATAACGGGGCAGCTGCACGGCCTCCTGAGGGCCGGTGACCACATTCCATGCAGGGAGCTTTTCCTGAATCTCATCTTTCATGACGGAGACCTTGCCGGGGATGATCAGGGTGCGGTTTTTGATTTTTTCTTCGATGCCCAGTGCCTCAAAATCCTTCTTGATGGAAGAAGCGGACAGCTTGCCCGCCGCCCAGGCAGTCAACACGGACATACCGGAAGCATCAGCGATGACCAGATTCACCGGCTGGCCGGACCGCTCCAGCTCGCCCGCCACCAGGAAATAGGTCAGGGCAAAGTCCACAGTAAGCACACAGGGGGAATTTTCATCAGCGCCGTTGATAGGATAGATGCCAGACTCCACCTTCATGGGCTTCTGGGGATCGGTGTAGATATTCTGCCGCAGGCCGTAAAGGGGCAGGGCCTGGGCATAGGTCATGCGCTCCATCACGATGATGGAGGCGTATTTTTCCGTAAAGAGGGCGGCGTAAGCCGTCTGCAGCCGGGAATCTCCCCGGGCGAGGGCCGCCACATTGACGATGGAAGGATAGCCGAAACTTCGGTCGCCGTCTTTCAGGGCAGTCCGCCGGACAAGGACAGCATTTCGGAGGGTTTCCTTGACGGTCTTTCCGGTGATGTCCAGAATCAGATTCTTGTTCCCAAGACCTTCCAGCTTCTTGACGGTATCATAGAGGTCGGACAGATTCTCCGCCCGGACACCCAAGGGAACGCCTGCTTCCCTGGCGATGACGTTCATGGTGGCCCAGTTTTCGGGGGTTGCGCCGTTTAAGATGGCGTTTTTGCCAGTGATTGCCAGAGCGGCTTTCGCTGCTGCGGCGCTGCGGCAGTTAAGAATCAAAGTTCTTCCGGTGGCTGCGGCCTTTTTCACAAGGGTAGCATATTCTTCAGCCGTTGCAGAAGAAGTGCAAGTGCAGGAAACAAACTCCACATACATCCGCTCGCCGATGCGCTCATAGTTAATTTTCTGCATCTCGGCAAGCTTTGTGTCCACAGCATCCTCACTCTGGCAGGTGCCGATGCAGATGGCATAGAGATTCTTATTGACCAAAGTCTTTTCATGGCGGAAGAGGACGGTTTCGCCGCCCAGCTTGTAGTCGCCCACAGAAATGGTCTTCATGGGAGGCTCCGACTGGGCACTGAGCTTTGCCTTTGCCTCGGGGGAGAAATAGGGACACAGGTCAAGAGACTTCGCGCCCTGGGCCACCTTCATGCAGAAAGCCATGCAGGTGGGAAAACCGCACTCCTTGCAGTTTTTCTTGGGGGAAAGCTTGAAATAATCGATGCCTTTTAATGCCATAATTCCGCCTCCCCTTTAGATCAGTTCCCGGATGAACGTTTTGATGGCCGCCACGGAGGCCGGATGCCGCAGCACAACCGCATCGGCGCCGCCGGTAAGATCCGCTGCTGCCGTGGCGATTTCCATGCCGATGGCCCGTTCCTCCTGACTTCCCCAGGCAGGCTCGTCCTCCTCGGTGGCGACGGATTCCTTCACACCCCAGGTATTGGCGCAGACAAAGGACAAAATTGGCATCTGCAGGTCTTCATCCCCCTGTTCCAGCGCTGCCAGGCGGATCCGGTCGAAGGTGGATGCGGCGTATTCATAGCCATAACCAACGGCGGAGGTGCCGATGTCCATGACGATCTGCTCTTCCGCAACACCCGCGCCTTTCAGCATGATATTCAGCTGCTTGGCAAGGTTAATATCATCGGAGGTTTCCGCACCCAGCTTCTGGTTATGTTTCAGGGCCACATCGGGTCCAACAGTCTGATAGTCCTCATTCTTGGCGGACATGATCAGCACGTTTCTGCCCTCCAGCGCTTCTGCGATGGCAGCAAAAAGAGCGCCATCCTTTTCCATATTCTTGCAGCCGGAGATGACCAAAGGAAGCTCCACCGCTTCCGCCACAGCTTTCGCATCGGCAGCACAATCTTCCACACTGCGGTTTGCCCCACCCGGGTCGGCAGCTTCAAAGTGCAGGCACAGGAAATCCACATCGGCCCCGGCAGCTTTTTGGGCATAGTCTGCCATGGAATCGCAGCCTTCATAGAATTCTTTCAGCCCGGGGATGGTCCAGGTGTGAGCCAGATCGGAGATTTCCAGTCCAACCTTGGGGGCATGCTCAATGGGAGCATCGAAGGTATAGAAGGGCAGCACATTCTGCCCGCCCAGGGTCATTGCCTTGTGCCCGGTACCGACGGTCACAGTGTTTATTCTGCCGGAATAGGGGGCAGTTTTGGGAGTGAATGCCATAAAATCGCTCCTTATTTATTGAGCAGGCCTGCCTCTTTGGCGATGTAGGCCACGTCGTCAAACTTGTTGAGAGAATAAAGGTGGAAGCCGTTGATGTCATACTGCTGATAGCGGCGGATCTGATCGATGGTATACTCAATGCCTTCCTTTTTGAAGTCGGCCTTTTTCTGCTCCGTCAGAGCATCAGCAGGCGCATCCTTCTGGGCCGCTGCGGTGAAGGGATCCGGGAAGATCCAATGCCGGGAAATCAGCTGGGCAAGCTCCCGGGGCATGACACAGCCGTTGCGGGACAGGGCCATGCTGATGGTGGCCTTCTGGTCCAGAATGGGCATGATGCCCACGTCCACGGGCATGGTGATGCCGGCGGCACGGATGGCCTCCATCCAGCGGTCGAACTGGTCCATATCCCAGCACAGCTGGGTCAGGATAAAGTCCGCGCCGTTATCCTGCTTCATTTTCAGATATTCGATGTCTGCTTCCACGCTGGGGCAGTCGATGTGACCCTCGGGAGAACCGGCCACGGCGATGGTGAATTTGTCGCCGAATTCCTGCCGGGCAAAGGCAACAAGCTCTGATGCGTAATCCAGATCGCCGCCGGTGCTGCTCTGTCCCAGGGGAATATCGCCCCGGAGGGCCAGAATATGATTGATGCCGTGATCCAGATAATTCTGAAGCTTGGCCTTGATATCGGCTTTGGAGCTGCCGATGCAGGTGAAATGGGTGATGCCGATGGTTTTGCCGTCCCGGACGATCTTATCCATCACTTCCAGATTCCGGCCCACATTGGTGCCGCCTGCGCCGTAGGTGCAGGATATGTAGTCGGGATTCAGGTCATACAGCTGCTCCAGAACCCGGCTGAGATTGTCCATGCCCTTGTCGGTCTTCGGCGGAAAGACCTCAAAGGAAAGGGCATTGCGAGATTTAAAAATATCCATAACAGACATGCGGAGATTCCTCCCTTATGATTCACTCCGGCAGGAACTTGACAAGCTTCCGCCCGGAAAGTATAATTTTAGCAGTGCCATTGTATTCGGAGGGTATAAAAATGAAGAAAGAACTGATCCAGCGGCTGCTGTTGATTCTGGTGATGATGGCTGTGGTGGCTTATACGATCTATAATTACATGAACCAGCGGATTCAGACACCCTATTTCATGATCATGCTGGCATTCCTCAGCTATGTTCTGATCTCCAATATTTCCCGGCTTGTTGCCGATCTGAGAAAGCACTGAAAACATACCCTCCCGCTTTGCCGGGAGGGGGTATACATTCCGGCCAAAGACGGTAATCGCTATTTTTATACAGTATAGCACAGGATTAGCTTGCATACAACAAAACTTTTCAGACAAAAAACGGTTGAATTTTCCGCCCTTCTTTGCTATAATGCCACTATTGCATCCGCAGGATTCGTATATCGGTAATACAACGGCTTCCCAAGCCGTGAAGGCGGGTTCGACTCCCGTATCCTGCTCCAAAAGGAAAGGCCACCCGTCAGGGTGGTTTTTGCTTTTAGAAATGAGCGGAGGGAGTCGAACCCATCCAAATGCAACACCCCAGTGGGGTGTTGCTCGCGAGGGCTTGACCGAGCGAAACCTTAATTTTCAGCGAAGCTGAAAATGTAACTCGACTCCCGTATCCTGCTCCAAAAGGAAAGGCCACCCTGACGGGTGGCCTTTCCTTTTGGATACTGGATTGTGGAAGTCGAAAGGGCGGCCCGAGCGAAGCGAGGGTAAAAACAGTCCGGTGGACTGTTTTTAGCCCGTGGGAGACTCCCTGGATTTACAGACGCAGCCATAAGGCTGTGGATGTAAATTCAGCAGATTAACAAAACGCCCATTACCGAAAATGCAACTCGACTCCCGTATCCTTCCCAAATAATAAATAATTCAGGAATCATGGACACATAACCATATAGCCGTGGATGCAAGTCCAGACCCAAAGAAAAAAGCAGCCTCACGGCTGCTTTTTTCACATCCATCACTTCCGATTGATGTATTCCATAATATTGAATTGCTTAATATCCGTGCTGTTCTGGACACCCGCTTCCGGTACCTCAGGAATCTCCGCTTCGTCATAGCGCAGGTCGGAGAGGGTTTCCCGGTAGGTAGTCACATCAGCATTGACCTTGGCTCCAAAGGTGTTGAAAAACTGTCCGGCATACTTATTGAACAGGTCGGTAAAAATCTCACCGAAGCCGCTATAGGCAATTTCGATTTTGGTGGGCAGGAACGTGGAGGCATCCACATGATAAACAGTGTCCAGACGGATTCCCGTCAGGTCCACCTTGCTCAGATCCAGCTCACCGAAGGGACTGACCACCGCAGTGAGTACATCCTCAGCGGAGAAGGTGCCTGTCAGCACATAGCCGGTTTCCGTCCGGGAAGTCAGGGCCAGATTTTCAGGCTTCCAGTTTTTATCGCAGCCGGTGACGGCGTACTGGCCCAGAAGATCCGCGGGAACCATGGTCAGCTTCTGGCGCAGCCACTTGTCAGCGCTGTCCAGATGGAAGTAGTTGGTCAGACCGGAATCATCCCGACTGGAATAAATCTGAACAGACTCATCAACATCAATACCGAAGCAGGATGCGCCGATGGTGGATGCAGAATAGAACCGGAACGGGTCCTCGCACAGACGGATATCCGTCACAGCGGAAACCTTTGCGCCCATAGAAAGAATCGCGGCGGTCAAGTCGGCGCTCATTTCCGTGGTGCTGGTAAAACTGGTGGCAAGACGACCATTCACCGCCTGCTTCATGGCTTCGTAAACCCCCTCCGCCGTCAGTTCCGCAGGAACTTCCGTTCCCATCACGGTCAGACTGTCATCGGACTGCTCGGTGGGAATCTGACTACATCCGGCCAGCATGGTCAGCGCCAGCAGAGCAGCCACAATAGAAAACATCTTTCTTTTCATTGTAATCAACTCCTTTTAAAGTAATCTCTGCCTCTATTGATTACAGTTTATCCGGAGTTTATGAATATTACACCCAGAATATGTAAACATTTTGTTAGAGGGACACCAGTTCCCTGTCATAACCCAGAGAAACCAGTACGCGGAACGCATCCCAGCATTCCTGGGGAATCTCCTGAGGAATCTGGAATCCCTTCTTTGCGTACACATCCATCCGTTGGAAATCGCCCACAATCACGCAGATGGTGCCGTACTCCGTCATGCCGCAGGCCACGGAATTTTTCAGGTACGTCTCCAGGTCCACCTGAGGAGAGGTGTAAACCGCATCCATCTCCGGCCAGTAAACCCCCATGGCCGCCATCAGCCGCCGCTCCATGAAGGGTTTGTGGACAGCCAGAATCCGGCTCACATCCATGCCCAGTTCCCGGAATTTTTCCCGGGTGAAGAGAATGTTCTCGGCAGAGTTGGCGGATTTGTTCTCAAGAATAATATCCGTTTCAGGTACGCCCGCCGCCATGGCAATGTCCGCAAACCGCTCTGCCTCGCTGCGGGTCCACATTGCGGCGGTGTTCCGTCCCAGTCCGCCGGTGAACAGCACTTTCGGGGCATATCCCTGATGGTAAAGCTCTGCACAGCGCAAAGGGATGTCCTCATTGTAGCAGCCGAAACCCACAATGCAGTCGCTTTTTTGAGGTTCCATCCCTAAATGCATATAGTCCCAAAGCACAATCAGACACCTTCTGGTAAGTTCATCCATCTCTTTTACCTCCATAAATATTGATTTTACCCAATTATACCACAAACAACCAGATATTGTCTATGATATCATTTGAAAATCGGTTGCAAAACACAATACAATATGATAAAATTCAAAAATAGAGAATAGAAAAAGGAGGACCGCACCATGCAGGACAAATACGATGCACTGAAACTGGAAAATCAGCTCTGTTTCCCCCTGTATGCCTGCTCCCGGGAAGTCATCAAACTGTATAAACCCTTTCTGGATCAAATTGATCTGACCTATACCCAGTACATCACCATGATGGTTCTGTGGGAAGAGAAAGCCATCAACGTCAAGACCTTGGGTCAAATTCTGTATCTTGATTCCGGCACATTGACTCCTCTGCTGAAGAAGCTGGAGAGCAAAGGTCTTGTCACCCGCCAGCGCAGCACTGCAGATGAGCGGAATCTGATTGTCTCTGTCACCGAAGAGGGCGAAGCTTTGAAGGAACAGGCCCTCTCCATCCCCCGTGAAATGGCAAAATGTGTAGTTCTGAACGCAGAGGAATCTCTGACGCTTTATCGGCTTCTGTATAAGCTGCTGGAAAACGTAGAGGTCTGAATTGTTAATAGCCGCAAAGCCGTCCCATTCGGGACGGCTTATTTTTTCAGACGACCCGCCGGAGACTCGCTACATTTTCAGCTTCGGTGATAATTATGGTTTCGCTCGGTCAAGCTCTCGCGAGTCACATGCCACCGGCATGTGACATTTGATTGTTCGAGTCCCGGCGCAAAAAGAAAAACCACCTCTTTTAAGGTGGTTTTCTTTTTGGTGACCCGCCGGGGACTCGAACCCCGGACCCACTGCTTAAAAGGCAGTTGCTCTACCGGCTGAGCTAGCGGATCATCTGGCTGGGATGGCCGGATTCGAACCGACGAATGCCAGAGTCAAAGTCTGGTGCCTTACCGCTTGGCGACATCCCAATGGTGAAAGGGGCGCCCGGCATCGGACACACTGGGTATTGTATCACAGTTTATCGGAGAATGCAATCCTTTTTTTCGAAATTTTGGCTGCTTTTCACTTGTTCACCGAAACTTTACAGGTTCCATAAATTACCTTCACACAGTCACTGAATCCTGTGGTATAATCTGATCATACATTAATCCAAGGAGTAACACCCATGAAAAAAATGATTCTGCTGCTGATGTGCTGCCTGATGCTCACTGCCTGCGCAGCACCCGCAACGCCCACCCCTCCTCCAACTCAGGTACCCACAGAAGCCACGGTGCCTCCCACCGAGACCCCCACAGAAGCACCGACGGAACCTCCCCTGCTGACCTTCAGTGTCTACTCCGCCAATGAACATGCTGACGGTTTTATAGAAACGCAGGTAGAAACCACGGAAATCACAGTGGAACTGGTAATGGAAAAGCTGATTGACGCCGCTGTGATCAATGGGGATACCGCGTTGAATTCCTTTGAACCCGTGGAGGATACGCTCTTCCTGGACTTCAATTCCGTATTTGCCGACCAGATCAACAGTATGGGAACCGCCGGCGAACGAATGATCATGGGCAGTGTGGTGAACACTTTCCTCAGTGCCTTTGACGGCGACTTTGTCATGATTACTGTAGACGGCGAAATTCTGGAATCCGGCCACGTAGTTTATGACGTCCCCTTAGAATTCTTCAACTGATATCCATACCAAACCGAAAACGCTCCGGTTAATCCGGAGCGTTTAATTTTGGCGTAAACAGATATGAATATAACGTAAAAACATCACAACCGAAGTTGTGAGGTTTATGTTGGCGTTACCTATCTTCCCGGGTAGGCCAAGTATTGTGCTGCCGTTAAGAAACATGCCTGTGGCATGTTTTAGGCAGAAAAAAGCCTCGACTTTTTCAGTCGAGGCTTTGTGTTGGCGTTACCTATCTTCCCGGGTAGGCCAAGTATTGTGCTGCCGTTAAGAAACGTGCCGGTGGCACGTTTTAGGCAGAAAAAAACCCCAACCTTTCGGTTAGGGCTTTGTGTTGGCGTTACCTATCTTCCCGGGCAGTCACCCGCCAAGTATTGTCGGCGCTTATGAGCTTAACTTCTGTGTTCGGGATGGGAACAGGTGGACCCTCATCGCAATCAACACCAACTTTATGGATGAGCTTTTACCCATCTTTTTGTTTTGGTGACCCATACCGGATTCGAACCGATGTTAACGGCG